>JBDLPS010000112.1:0-9076 GCA_039800965.1 Pseudomonadota bacterium
GCCGGCGGTTCCGCCCGTGCCCGAGGAGCCGCCCTGTGCCAGGGATCCGGGGCTGGAGGCCTACAAACTGTGGCTGGTTGCCCGCTACGCCATCGTGCGCAACGAGACCTTGTCCGCCTTCGTCTGTGGCGAAAAACTGTTCGCAACCGTGGATGAGGCGCTCGCACATGCCCACGCGCAGGAGTTGCAGCGTGTCGCCGCCGCGACGGCCCGTGCCGAGGCGGTCGAGCGGGCGGCGCGCGAATTCGCCGAGTCATCGCTGCGGGCGACGCAGGCGGCTGCAGCTGCCTCGCTGGCGCAGCGCGAGCGGCTGCGCGCCTGGGTTGCTGCCAACCGTGTCGTCCTGGCGGCGATCTGTGCAGTAGTTGTGGTTGCCGCCGCCTTGGGTGGGTACCGGTTCGGCCAGCATCGCAAGGCCGAGGCCGCCGCGCTTGCCGCCGCCCAGAATCTGGCACTGTCCGCCGCCTCGGATGCCAAAGCGGCGGACGCCACTCTCGCCGAAGCCGACAGGGCCTGGTCCGCTGCCCGGTCTTCGGCGGCCAAGCGGTTGATGGACGCCGAAATTGCGCGTATTGAAGTCACGGTCTCGAAGGGGATGTACGGGCTGCAGTACGACGCACGGGTCCGCAACGGCTCCCGCTACCACGTGCAGCGGCTGTCGGGCCACATCAACCTTTTCGCCAGGGGTGTCGAGATCGGCAAGTCGGCATCGATCTACTGTTGCGACGAGGCACACGACGCCCACGGCTTCGGCATGGGCTATGCGTTGGCGCCCGGTGCGACGGGCAGGAAGGAGATGGCCGTCATGTCCTTCGACTTCAAGGCGGATAGCCCGGAAGACCGAAAGTTCGCTGCGGAACACGGGATCCCGCTGTCCCGCAACTTGATAGGCGACCTGGAATACAATCTGGATTCGCGCACACGCTTCGATGGGACGGTCGTTTTCGTCACCCCTGGGCAGAAGCAGGACTCTGGTGCTTCCATTCGTTATCCCACCGAGCGGGTGGATTTCGATGCCCTTGCCGAAGCACTGCCGGAGGTGCGGGCGCTCAAGGGTTCCCGTGATGCCGCTGCCGCCGTTGCCGCCGATCGCAGGGCGGCGCTCGAGGCCGCGGAAGCAGCGCTCAAGGCCATCAGGCACTGATCCGGCAGGGAGGCAGGGTATGTCGTTCATGCGGTGTATTGCCACGGCGGTCGTGGCCGCGTCCTTGGCGCCGATCGCCGGTGCACACCACAGTTTTGAACCGCATTTCGACATCAAGAAACCTGTCGCGATCTCCGGTCGCGTGAAGCGCTTCGAGGCCCGCAATCCGCACAGCTACCTGCACGTCGAGGCTGTCGATGAGAATGGCAGGAACCAGGAATACATCTGCGAGTCGCATGGCTTCACGCAACTGGCGCGCAATGGCATCACGGCGTCCTTGCTCAGGCCCGGCACGACATTGCGGCTGGATGGTTCGCAATCACGCAATGACGTCCATCGCTGCTTCTTTACCACGGTGACGTTTCCGGATGGCAGGGTGCTCAACGTGAACGGCCCTGCCGGGGTCATGGGCGTAGCGCCGCCGGGTGCTGCGTCGCTTCCGCCCCGTCGCGAAATCTTCGGCACGTGGTTGTTGGCGCCGATGCCGGGTCGTCTTACCGCGGGGCCACAGCCAATGATCGCGTTCCTGACCGAGGCGGGAAAGTTGGCTACTGCCCGGTACAACCCGTTCAAGGACGATCCTGCCTTCCGCTGCGACCCGGTTGCGGTGCGTCGTGTCTGGGGTGCGCCGGGTACGCCCCTGTCGATCACACGCGAAAAAGACCGCCTGATACTGCGGCATGAATGGATGGATGTGCGGCGTGTGGTCCATCTGGACCAGCGTTCACACCCCGGGAATGGGCCGCGCAGTTCGCTTGGGCATTCCATTGGCTACTTCGAAGGCGATACGCTGGTGATCGAGACCGCCAACTACGCCGAGGGCGTTTTGAACCAGTACGTCGAGATGGCTGGTCAGCCAACGCGGGGTTTGCTGCATTCCGCGGCGCTGACCACTGTCGAACGTGTCCACCTCGATGTCGCCCGCCAGCGGCTTGTCGTGGAGTTTTTCCTGAAAGATCCTGAATTCTTCACGCGCGACTTTGATCCCACGCAACTGGAGTTTGCGCCGTCCGATCTCAAGCTGGAGCCTTTCAAATGCTCGCCGGAGGGGGTCGATGGCGCTGCCCGCAGGTGATGCGACTCAGCGCCAGTTGGCGTTCACGCTCCAGAAGTCCACGCTGCGACGATAGGCATCCCGATCCAACCGCACGCCTGATCCTCCTTCGGTCGTGCCGAGCGTGTTACGCATCATGGTGATCGGCGCCATCGGGATTTCCGCCGGCTCCGAGGTGTACAGGCAGCCCACCACGCCCCAGTCGGCATCTATCGGCGTGCCTTCTTCCCGCAACTGGCCGCAGCTGTAGAGGATCGGTATCAGGTATCGCGCCACCGGGACCTCGACTCCCTCGAACCAGCGGACGAGTACCGGCAGTTCGCTGCGCGTCCGGGCCTCGTAACCCGAACGGAGCAGGTGTCGGTTGGTGTCCGTAATCGCCACGGTCAGGCAGCGCGTGGACGTCCAGTTGCGGTGCACGTGCAGGCGGCAGAACGGGGCGTAGCCGGGCAGGTCGTGCAGCGGCAGGTTCTCGTTGAGATGGCGCTCGAAGGCTTCGGCCGTGATGCCCTGGATGGTGTTGGGCCGGGGCTCCCGCGGGAAAAGACGGGCGCGGGCGAATTCGGTCAGGACGATCTTCATGTCGGTCAGCGGGTATTCGTGTCGAAATCGACTGCGTCGTGGCGCTCACGCAGTTGTGACGTGGGTTCTCCCCAGGTCCTGTTGACCATCCTGCCGCGTTTCACGGCGTCGCGATTGCCCAGTTCGAGCGCCCAGCGGCGAAGGTTCGCGTAGTCCTCTACCTGCAGGAATTCTCCGGCATCGTAGGCTTCGCCCAGCGCGAGGTTGCCGTACCACGGCAGGATCGCCATGTCGGCGATCGTGTATGCGTCTCCCGCGATGTAAGTGCGGGTGGCGAGCAACTGGTCGAGCAGGTGCAGTTGCCGCTTGGTTTCCATCGTGAAGCGGTCGATCGCGTATTCGATCTTCACGGGGGCGTAGCGGTAGAAATGACCAAAGCCGCCACCGACGTAGGGCGCGCTGCCCATCTGCCAGAACAGCCATGAGAGGCACTCCGCGCGCGCAGGCCCTGTTGCGGGAAGGAAAGCACCGAACTTTTCCGCCAGATACATCAGGATCGCGCCCGATTCGAAGACGCGGATCGCCTGCGGCCCGCTTCGGTCCAGCAGGGCCGGGATTTTCGAGTTCGGATTCACGTCGACGAAGCCGCTGCCGAACTGTTCGCCCTCCATGATGTTCACGATCCAGGCGTCGTATTCGGCGCCAGCATGGCCGGCGGCGAGCAGTTCTTCCAGAAGGATGGTGACCTTCACGCCGTTGGGCGTGCCCAGCGAATACAGCTGCAGGGGATGCCTGCCCACCGGAAGTTCCCGCTCGTGGGTGCTTCCTGAGATGGGGCGGTTGATGTTGGCAAAGGCGCCGCCGCTGGCTTTCTTCCAGCGCCAGATGTTGGGTGGTGCGTAGGCCGGTGGGGTCGTGGGGTCTGACATGGGGCGTGCTCCTTTTGTTGTAATGTCGCACTCCTCGTGGCGGAGCGGAATCCCGCCGGAAGTTGCCATCCATGGTCCGAGTCACGTCATTCCTCGTCGCGCTGTTCGCCGTCGCAACCTGCCTGCGCTCCTCGATCACCGGCGTCGGGCCGCTGTTGGCCACGATACGGTCCGACCTCGGTCTGACGGCTACGGCGGCTGGCGTGCTGTCGAGCCTGCCGCTGCTCATGTTCGCTGTTGGCGCTCCTGCATCTCGCCTGGCGCGCAACCATGGCACCGAGCGGATGCTGCTGGGCGCACTTTGTGTGTTGCTCGCCGGCATCCTGCTCCGCTCGGAGGGTCATCTGTCCACGCTTTACGCGGGAACCGTGGTCATTGCCGGCGGCATCGCGGTGGCGAACATCCTTCTGCCGGTGCTGGTGAAGCAGCATTTCCCCGATCGTGTCGCCACCATCACGACGGGCTATGCCACGATCATGGGTGTCTCGGCGACGCTGGGTTCGGCGTTCGGTGCGCCGCTTGCGGACTGGTTGCCGGGTGGATGGCGCAGCTCGCTTGTCAGTTGGGCGGTGCCGGTGCTGGTGGCGTTGCTGCTCTGGATCCCGCACACCCGGCACGATCTGCACGTCACTCCCGGCACGCGCGAACCACCGCCGCGACTGCCGTGGGGCAGCCGTGTCGCGTGGCAGGTCACCGGTTACATGGGCCTGCAGTCACTGATGTTCTACGTTACCGTGGCCTGGTATCCCACCATGCTGAAGGATGGTGGGTATTCGGTGCAGTCCATTGCCGGCCTTCTCACCGTTTATCAAGCGTCGGCGCTGGCAGGGGGCCTGCTCGTGCCATCACTGGTCCACCGTGGCCCTGACCAGCGCCTTCTGGCCGCCTCGGTGGGTGTCTTGTCTGCCGTCGCGACGCTCGGCGTACAGTTCCTTCCCCAAGCGATGTGGCTTTGGATGGTCGTGATGGGCGTTGGTACCGGACCTGCGCTGATCCTCGCACTGTCGTTCATGGGGCTGCGGGCGGCCAGTCCGCGGTCTGCCGCCGCGTTGTCCCTGATGGCGCAGTCGCTGGGATACCTGCTGTCCGCTGCCGGCCCGGTCACCTTTGGCTTCCTGCATGACGTTTTTGGTGGCTGGTCGGCGTCACTGTTGTTCACGACCGCCGCTGCCCTTGGCATGGCGATCTGCGGCTACGGCGCTGGCCGGGCGGTCAGGGAATAGTCGGGTCCGCTACCCCGGTTGCGCGAGACGAAGTGCGGCGGCGACCACGGTCAGGAAGATCCAGACCGCGGCGATCCAGCAGGCCAGCCGCAGCCTGCGTCGCAGGCTGGCTGTCGCCATCGCATGTCTGACCTTCAGGTGGCCGCGGATCCGGCCAAGTCCCCGCGCGAAGTCATGCATGGCGAGCGACTGTCGCAGCGAGTGTCATGCGCATGGTCGTCCTTTCCGCCGTGATGTGTCGTGCCGGATGGCAGGCTAGCATAAGGTTCCTATTACGCCCCTGTGTGCCCGGAGTGCCGCAAACCATGCCCAGCGCGTCGTTCGTCATCCGCTTGTTGCTGGCGTGTGTGCTGATGGGTGCGGTGGACGGGCGTGCCGCTGCGCCTGTTGCCAAAGGCTGTCCCGTGCCCCGCGCGGGCGATGCCCGGCCCTGGCTCAATACCGCGTATACGCCCGAATGCCGGGCGCAGCACGTGCTCGCCAGCTTCAAGTCGCTCGATGAAAAACTCGCGGTGCTGACGGCGGGCTTCGGTGCGGGCGACAAGTGGCTTGCGGACCGCGGCCTGCCTGTCTTGTCCGGCGGCGACGGGCCCTCGGGTATCCGCGGCGGGGGCCCGGCTGTCACGTCGTTTCCTGCGCCGATCGGCATGGCGGCCAGCTTCGATCGCGACACCGCGGCCCTGTATGGATCCACGCTCGGTGGAGAGGCCTACGATTATGGCTGGAACAGTCTGGGTGGTCCTGCGCTTGACGTCGCGCGTGTCTGGAACTTCGGGCGCGTGCCTGAAAGTCTGGGGGAGGATCCTTTCCTGATTGGTGAGTTGGCTGGGGCCGAGGTCCGTGCCATGCAGCAGCGACACGTCGTGTCCATGCCCAAGCATTTCGCCATCTATACGCAGGAGCAGGGGCGGGCGGGTGATCACCCCTTGCGTACGCAACCCGCCGTGGATGCTCGTGTATCCGAGCGTGTCATGCGTGAGATCTATCTGCCGGGCTTCGAGGCAGCCGTGAAGGAAGGTCGCGCGGGTCGCGTCATGTGCGCGTTTCCGAGGGTCAATGGCATCTACGCCTGCGAGCACCCGCAGCTGCTGGGCATCCTGAAGAACGAGTGGGGGTTCGACGGACTCGTTGTGCCCGATTTCCCCGATGCGCAGCGGAGCATCGTCGCCGCCGTGAACGCCGGGCTGGACAGTGGCCTGTTCGTATCAACGCCGCCGTCTGGCGACACCGGTTCCTCCCTTGCCACTGCGACAGACAACAGTTTCAACGGGGAAAACCTGCGCACGGCAGTCGCCCAGGGCAAGGTCACGATATCGCGCATCGACGACCTGATCCTGCGGCGACTGGTGCCGCAGTTCCGTGTCGGGGCCTTCGATGCGCCGGCTCGGCGCGTGGCGCCTGAAGTGAGTACCCCACAGCGACGGGAAATTGCGGCTGATCTCGTCGCCCGCGGTTCCGTCCTGCTGAAGAACGAGCGTTCCGTGCTGCCGCTGGCTCCCGGCTTGAAGCGCATCGCCGTGATCGGGCATCAGGCCGGCGCGCAGGCCGTGGTCGCCGAGGTCGGGTCCGCCCACGTGAATCCCTTGCACCTTGCTCCGGTACTGCCGGCATTGCGTGCCCGAGCGGGAGAGGGGGTGGACGTCCTGTATGCGCCCGGCACGCTCGGGCTCGACAGGCTGCCGCTGTTGCCCGCCGGGATGGTCACCTCGCCGGACGGAAACGGCGCGGGTTTCAAGGCCGAGTACGTCGCCAACGCCAACCTTGATTTCACGTCCCAGCCTTTCCTCGTGCGCCAGGAGGCGGCGGTCAACATCGCCGAAATTCCGCGCATCGCCGACCTTCCCGCAAACCGGCGCTGGTCCGTGCGCTGGACCGGGCGGTTCACGGCCGTCGAGGGCGGTATCCAGCATTTCACCTTGAATGGCTCGGGTACTGCGCGCCTTTATGCCGATGAACGTCTGGTAGGGCATTTCGAGAACACCGACTTTGGCGACACGGTCTGGGCGAACCTGCCGCTGCGCGCGGGACAGTCTTTGCAGTTGCGCGTGGAGTGGACGCCACGCGTCACCTTCCGCCAGGCCGCGGTCGACGATTACGGCACCACCTTGGGCCCTGTGATCCGTCTCGGTTGGGCCGCGCCGCACCACCTGGTCGACGAGGCGGTATCGGTGGCGAAGAGCGCCGACGTCGCGGTTGTCTTTGTGGGGCATCGCGTCGGCGAAGGCATGGATCGGCAATCGCTCGCCTTGCCCAACGATCAGGATGCCTTGATCGAGGCAGTGGCTGCTGCGAACCCGAACACGGTCGTCGTGCTGCAGACGGGAGGCGCGGTGACCATGCCTTGGATCGACCGTGTCGCGGCGGTGCTGGAGATGTGGTTGCCCGGTGATGCTTTCGGTCCGGCAGCCGCCCGACTGTTGTTCGGTGATGCCGAACCCGCCGGTCGACTGCCGCTGACTTTTCCGCGTGACGAAGGCCAGGGTCCCGGCCGTACGCGCGAAACCTATCCGGGCCGCGCGCATCCCGCGACCGGTGCGCTCGATACTGTTCATCTCAGCGAAGGGCTTGAGGTCGGCTATCGATGGTGGGATGCCAGGGGCGAGGCGCCGCTCTTTCCCTTCGGCCATGGCTTGTCGTATTCGACCTTCACCATGCATCGGGAATCCGTCCGCGGTACGCGTGATGGTGGCGCGCTGGTCGGCGTGCGGGTCAGCAATACCGGGGCCCGCCGCGGTGCCGAGGTCGTCCAGATCTACGTCGGCTTTCCCGGCGCGGCAGCCGAACCGCCCCATCAGTTGAAAGGCGTGGCCAAGGTCGTCCTCGCGCCGGGGGAGTCACGTCTGGTGTCCGTCCGGCTGCAGCCCAGGGCATTCCAGTACTGGGATGACGTTCGCCGCAACTGGTCGCAGGCCGAGGGCGTGTATCGTATTTACGTAGGGCGCTCGTCGCGGGAGCTGGATGAGCCGCTGTCGTTCACGCCCCGTGGGCGTTGGACGATCGTGCGCTAGCGAGGCCGTCCCTCGGCGCGGCTTCGTCAGCGACGTTGCTTTTATGCGACATACGGGGTTGCGGCCCTCTGTCCGGGCCTGCCAAAGTGGAAATTAAATCCAATAAAAACAGGCTATTGTGATCTCAAAGACCCATTTCGAGCATTGTTTTTTGGAAGTCCGTCACATTCCGGTTAACCTAAACTCATAAAAAGGCGGATTTTTTGCCTTTTTTCCTTTTGTGTTTTCCATCTCATAGAGACCTATTGGGAGGCTTGCGCCACATGTCCCGTCGTCACAACTTCCTCGTTCCTTTCGCGCTGTCGGCCATCGCGCTGACTGCCGGTTCCATGTCTGCCTATGCGCAGACCGCTGAAGGCTCCCTCTACGGCAAGGGCAAGCCGGGCAGCCAGGTCACTGTTTCGAACCCGGATACCGGTGCCTCGCGCTCGGTCACCGTGGACAGCGCCGGCAACTTCCAGGTCTCGCGTCTTGCCCCGGGCAAGTACACCGTCAAGGTCGACGGCAATTCGATCGACGTCTTCGTGACGATCGGCACCGGCACCTTCGTCGAAAAGGCCGATTCCCTGCAGACGGTCGAGATCGGTTCGCGCCGCACCGGTGTGATCGACTTCTCGAGCACGGAAACCAATGCCGCCTTCACGCAGTCCGAAGTGCAGGCCCTGCCGGTCCCGCTCGACGTGACCGCGGTGGCCATGCTGGCGCCGACCGTCGTCAAGGGCGACGCGGGCCTCGGCAACCTGCCTTCCTTCGGTGGTTCGTCGGTCCTCGAGAACGGCTATTACATCAACGGCTTTGACGTCACGAACATCCGCAACTTCGGGTCCTACGCGAACCTGCCTTTCGAGGCGATCTCGCAGGAGCAGGTCAAGTCGGGCGGCTACGGTGCTGAGTACGGCCGTTCGCTCGGTGGCGTGATCAGCATCGCGACCAAGCGCGGCACCAACGAATGGAAGGGCGGGCTGTCCGCGTCCGTCCAGCCGTCCAGCCTGCAGACGAAGGGCCACAACCTGGTCGACAAGCAGCCTGATTTCGCCGGCAACTACTTCCTGTTCGGCAAGGACAACACGGCTGACAGCAAGAACTACACCGCCTACCTCGGTGGCCCGGTCATCAAGGACAAACTCTTCGTCTTCGCCCTCATCGAGAAGCCGGACGAGCGTTCGGATACCTTTGGCAAGACACAGAGCCACACC
>JBDLPS010000113.1:0-11798 GCA_039800965.1 Pseudomonadota bacterium
GGCGCAGGCGGTGGAGTTCGACGCGCCCAACGGCCTGTACAAGGTCGCGCCGATCCTTGATTGGACGCACGAGGACATCTGGGCCTGGATCCGGGCCCGCAAGCTGCCCTACAACCCGCTCCACGACCGCGGTTTCCCGAGCATCGGTTGCGCGCCCTGCACGCGCGCGATCGAACCGGGGGAGGACAGTCGTGCCGGTCGCTGGTGGTGGGAGGCATCTGCCAACCGCGAATGCGGCCTGCACCCGAAGTTCAAGGGCTGATGGACTACCTGCCGATCTTCGTCGATCTGCGCGATCGCCTGGTGGTGGTCGTGGGGGGTGGCGTCGTCGCGTTCCGCAAGGTCGAGCATCTGTTGAGTGCCCGGGCTTTGGTGCGGGTGTTGTCCCCCGACCTGCATCCGGAGCTCGCGCGGCTGCGTAACGACGGTCGGCTGCAGCACGAAGCGGCGGTGTTCTCGCCGCCGTTGATCGAGGGTGCTGCCCTCGTCGTGGCAGCGACGGACGACGAGTCGGTGAACGAGGCCGTCTCCCGCGCCGCGCGTGAGCGCGGCATCTGGGTCAACGTCGTCGACGATGCGGCCCGTTCACAGTTCATCTTCCCGGCGATCGTCGATCGCTCGCCGTTGATCGTCGCGGTAGGCACGGCCGGCAGTTCTCCGTCGCTCGCGCGCCGCGTGCGCACGCAGATAGAGACCCTTTTGCCGGAACGGCTCGGGCAGCTGGCGCATTTTGCTGGCCGCTGGCGCCAGGCGACGAAGGCTGCTTTCCCCGACCTCCCGGCCCGACTGCGGTTCTGGGACGGTTTCTTTGCCGGCCCGCTGGCGGCACGGTTGCTGGCCGGTCAGGCGCTCGATGCCGATGCGACGATGCAGGCCGACCTCGAGGCCGCCCGGGTCGCCGGGGCGGCGGGGCAGGGCGAGGTCTATCTCATCGGCGTGGGCCCGGGGGATCCGGACCTGCTGACTGTGCGGGCCCTGCAACTGCTGCAGCAGGCTGACGTGCTTCTGCACGACCGACTCGTGCCGGACGTGATCCTCGGGCGCGCGCGCCGCGACGCGGAGAAGGTCAACGTGGGCAAGCTGCCGGGCCGCCACGACGTGCCCCAGGCGGAGATCAACGCGCTGCTCCTGCAATACGCGCGCCGTGGTCTCCGCGTCGCGCGGGTCAAGGGTGGGGATCCGTTCGTCTTCGGCCGTGGTGGCGAGGAGTTGCAGGTCCTGCGCGAGGCGGGCATCCCGGCCATCGTGGTGCCGGGTATCACGGCCGCGCTGGGTGCCGCGGCATCCAGTGGCATGCCGCTCACGCAGCGTGGCCTCTCCCAGTCGGTGACCTTCGTCACCGCCACGGGTCGTCAGGGCGCTGCGCTCAATTGGTCGGCGCTGGCCCATCCTGCGCAGACGGTCGTGTTCTACATGAGCGCCGCACAGCTTGCACACATCGCGCAGCAGTTGCAGGGGCATGGCTTGCCGGCAGGCCATCCGGCGGCGCTTGTCGAGCGCGCCACCTGGCCGGACCAGCGCGTACTGCCGGCCACCGTGGGCACGCTCGAGGCGCTGGCGCAAACCACGGAACTGAAATCGCCGACGCTGCTTGTCGTCGGCGAGGTGGCGGCCCTGGCCGCGGTTCGTTCGGGAGAAACATGATGACGATGCGTGCGGGATTCGTGGATGCCGTCGGCAATACGCCGCTGCTGCGGCTGGGTGGGCTGAGCCGCGAAACCGGTTGCGAAATCCTAGCCAAGGCCGAGTTCATGAACCCTGGTGGATCGGTCAAGGATCGCGCTGCCAAGTGGATCGTGCTCGACGCCGAGGCACGCGGCCTGCTCGAGCCGGGCGGCACCGTGGTCGAGGGCACGGCCGGCAACACCGGCATCGGCCTCGCGCACGTCTGCCATGCCCGCGGTTACAAGCTGATCCTCCTGATGCCGGACAACCAGTCCGCCGAGAAATACCAGCTGCTGGAAGCGCTGGGCGCCGAAGTCCGCAAGGTGCCGGTCGTGCCGTACAGCAACCCCATGCAGTACCAGCACCAGGCTGGGCGCCTCGCGCAGGAACTGCCGAATGCGATCTGGTCCAACCAGTTCGACAACACGGCCAACCGCCGCGCGCACGTCGAATCGACCGGTCCCGAGATCTGGGCGCAGACCGAGGGGCGCGTGGATGCCTTCGTCGCATCCAGCGGCACGGGTGGAACGCTCGCTGGCACGTCTGAATACCTCAAGGGACGCAACGCGAATATCCGTACGGTGCTGGCCGACCCGCCGGGCAGCTCGCTGTACGAGTTCGTGCGCAACGGGGAGGTGAAATCGACCGGCAAGGGCTCGATCACCGAGGGCATCGGCATCGCCCGCGTCACCGATAACTTCAAGGACGCGCCGGTCGACACGGCCGTGCATGTCGAGGATGCCGAGACCGTGCAGACGGTCTATCGCCTGTTGCACGAGGAAGGGCTTTTCCTTGGCAGCACAAGTGGCATCAACGTCGCGGCGGCCCTGCGCGTCGCGCGCGAACTCGGGCCTGGCCACACGATCGTCACGATCCTGTGCGACGGTGGCGCCAAGTACACATCGCGTCTCTACAACCGGGGCTGGCTGGCGGAAAAGGGGCTGCTCGATGCGGCCGAGTCCGGTCGGAACGCGGCGCGGAGGTCGTAAGCAACCATGAACCTGGGATTCTCACTTGCCGGCCTGCTGGTCGGCCTGATGGTCGGGGCCACCGGCGTGGGCGGCGGCTCGATCATGACCCCGCTGCTCGTCCTCATGCTGGGCGTGGCGCCCCACACCGCCATAGGCACCGACCTGCTGTACGCCTCGCTGACCAAGGTGGTCGGCGTCAGCGTCCACAGCCTGGCTGGCCGTACGGACTGGCAGGTCGTTCGTCGACTGTCCCTGGGCAGCCTGCCTGCTGCGCTGGTGACGCTGCTCTGGTTGCACCATGCCGACTCGAAGGGCGTGCACGACGGCGCCACCATCGTCGCCCTGGGCCTGGTCCTCCTGCTGACTGCCGTGGCGATGGTGATCATGCCGTGGATGATCCGCCGCGCCGAGCGCAACGGTTTCGCGCTCTCCTCCGGTTACGCGAACCTGCAGCCGGTGATGACGGTGCTGGCCGGTGCCCTGCTGGGTTTCTTCGTCACCCTGACCTCGATCGGTGCGGGGGCGCTGGGCGCGCCGCTGCTGCTGTTCCTCTATCCGAAGCGATTGACGCCGGCACGGCTGGTCGCCACCGATCTCGCGCATGCGATCCCGCTCGCCCTGCTGGCCGGTGCCGGACACATCCTGCTGGGTAATGTCGATTTCCTGATGTTGGGTCAACTGCTCATCGGCTCGATCCCGGGTGTCTGGATCGGTGCGTATTTCGGCGGGAAATTGCCCAATGCGGTGTTGCGTCCGGCCATTGCGATCGTGTTGACGCTGGTGGGCATCAAACTGCTGTTCTGATCCGGTGGGGCCGGTCTCCCTGCGGGCGCCGGCAACCCTTACAATCGCGGCCCGCGGGCGAACTTGTCGCCCCAAGCGCTGTCAATCGGAACTATGAACAAAACAATGCAGGGGCCGGCGATCCGCCGTGCAGCAGGGGTCGTCGTGGTGCTGGCCGTCGCCTGGGGGGCGTGGAGCTGGTTCGGGCACAAGTCCGGTCCGCTCGTCACCTACGACACGGCCACCGTCGACAAGGGCACCGTCGAGAAGGCGGTCAGTTCCACCGGTTCGGTCGCTGCACTCATCACCGTCGACGTCGGTTCGCAGATATCCGGCCAGATCGCCGAACTGCATGCGGATTTCAACACGCCGGTCAGGAAGGGCGACCTGCTCGCGGTGATCGACCAGCAGACCTACCGCAGCCGCGTGTTGTCGGCCGACGCCGATCTCGCCGTGGCACGAGCCAATGTCGGGACCCAGGAGGCGAACCTGCGCAAGGCGCAGACCACGCTTGCCCAGGCCGAGCGTGACTACAAGCGACAGCAGGCGCTTGCCGAGCAGAAGCTGGTTTCGGCGGTGTCCGTCGAGACCGCGCTCAAGTCCCTGGAGCTCGCCAAGGGCGACGTCGACGTTTCCAAGGCACAGCTGACCAACGCACAGGCTGCCACGCGGACGCGCGAAGCAACGCTGCAGCAGGCGCGCATCGATCTGTCGCGCACGGAGATCCGCTCACCCATCGATGGGGTCGTCATCAAGCGTGCCATCGACCGCGGCCAGACGGTGGCGGCCAGCCTGCAGGCACCGGTGCTGTTCCAGATCGCGGAGGACCTCTCGCGCATCCAGATCGAGACCAAGGTCGACGAGGCCGACATCGGGTCGATCAAGCAGGAGAACGTGGCGACCTTCACGGTCGATGCCTTCCCGGACCAGACTTTCCAGGGCCGCGTTGCCCAGGTGCGGCTTGCGGCGACCTCGGTGCAGAACGTCGTGACCTACAGCGTGATGGTGCAGGCTCCGAACCCGCGCCAGATGCTTTTGCCGGGCATGACGGCGAACGTGCGCATCGTCACCGACCGGCGCGAGAACGTACTGCGCGTTCCGAACGACGCCGTGCGCTTCCAGCCTCCCGGTGCGGCGCCTGCCCGCGGTGGCCAGGGCGGTGGTGGTGGTCCGGGCGCGGGTCCCGGCGGCCCGGGCGGGCCCGGCGGCGGCTTTGCCGCGCAGAACGCGCAGATGGCGCAGGAACTCGGCCTTACCAAGGAACAGCAGGACAAGCTCGCCAAGGCGCGGCAGGAGTTGTTCGCGCAGATGCGCCAGCAGCAGGGTCAGGGCGGCGGTCTGGGTGGCGGGGGCGGATTCGGCGGTCCTCCGTTCGGCGACCAGCAGGGCCAGGCCATGCGGGCGCGCATGGAAAACATGATGCGCAGCGTCCTCACCGAGGAGCAGATGAAGAAATGGCAGGCCTCGCGTTCGCAGCGTGGTGGCCAGAGTGGCATGCGCCAGCGTCCGGGCACGTTGTACACGCTCGACGGCAAGGCGCCCAAGGCCCATCCGGTGCGTACGGGACTGGCCGACGACCGGTATACCGAGCTTGTCGGTGGCGACCTCAAGGAAGGCGATGCGGTCATCGTGAAGTCGCACACCGAGGTCAAGAAATGAGTGACGCGGGCGCCAGCATGAAGGTGCCCGTCGTCGCGGCCCGAGACCTCACGAAGACGTACCAGCTCGGCGAACAGGCGGTCCACGCGCTGCGCGGAGTGAGCTTCGAGATCCAGCGCGGCGAATTCGTGGCGATCATGGGCCCGTCGGGTTCCGGCAAATCGACCCTCATGAACATGATCGGCGCGCTCGACGTGCCGACGTCGGGGCAGCTGAAGATCGACGGCGTCGATATCGGCACGCTGGACCGCGACCAGTTGGCCGGCCTGCGCAACCACACCATCGGTTTCGTGTTCCAGCAGTTCAACCTGCTGGCCCGTACGAGTGCGCTGGACAACGTGAAGCTGCCGCTGACCTACGCCATGCCGCGTCCGGCAGATCCCGACGCCCTCGCCAGGATCCGGCTGGAGCAGGTGGGCCTCGGCGCCCGCATGGATCACGTGCCATCACAGTTGTCGGGTGGCCAGCAGCAGCGCGTGGCCATCGCCCGCGCGCTGGTGAACAACCCCAGTCTCATCCTCGCCGACGAGCCGACTGGTGCGCTCGACTCGCAGACGTCGCTCGAGATCCTGAACCTCTTCAAGACGCTCAACGCCCAGGGCATGACCGTGATCATGGTCACTCATGAGCTTGACGTGGCGTCCCACGCCAAGCGCCTGCTGCGCGTCCGCGACGGGCAGATCGTCGAGGACAGGCCCGTGCATGGACTGCTCGAGGAGGCCGCGACATGAGTCTCCTGGAGTTCCTGCGCACGGCGATGATCGCCCTTCGCCGCAACGTGCTGCGCAGCGTGCTCACGACGCTGGGCATCATCATCGGCGTCGGCAGCGTGATCGTGATGTCGGCGATAGGTGGCGGCGCCAGCCGGCAGATCGAGCAGCAGATCGCGAGCCTGGGTACCAACCAGCTGACGATATTCCCGGGTTCGATGAACGTCGGGGGTCGCCAGGGTGGTTTCGGTTCGGCACCGCCCCTGACCGAAAAGGACCTGCGCGCGATCCGCGAGCGCGTCGATGGCGTGGTGGCCGTCGCCGGCAACATGAACAACAGTGCGACGCTTGTCGCAGGCAGCTCGAACTGGGTGACCCAGGTGCAGGGCTCCAGCGCCGAGATCGTCGACGTGCGCGAATGGCCGCTGTCATCGGGCCGTTTCTACGATGCGATAGAGGCGGCTGCGCGTCGCAAGGTCGTCGTGATCGGTTCGACCGTCGCCCGCGAGCTGTTCGGTGGCGCCGACCCGGTGGGCACGACGATCCGCGTGAACAACGTGCCCTTCGAGATCATCGGCGTGCTTCAGAGCAAGGGCCAGGCCGGAGGTCGTGACCAGGATGACGTGATCTACGTGCCCTTGCAGACTGCCCGTTCGCGCTTGATGGGCCGCGTGCGCGTGCCGGACGAAGTGGGCCAGATCCAGGTGCGGGTCGACGACACGCACGACCTTGCCGAGGTGCAGGCGGATCTCGAGCGCGTGTTGCGGGAGCGCCGCCGCGTGGCGGCGAATGCCCAGGACAATTTCGCCGTGCGCAATTTCGCCGACATCCTTGCCACGCGCAGCGCGACGCAACGCACGCTGGGTTTGTTGCTGGCATCCGCGGCGGCGATTTCGTTGATCGTCGGCGGCATCGGCATCATGAACATCATGCTGGTGTCCGTGACCGAGCGTACGCGCGAGATAGGCCTGCGGATGGCAATCGGCGCGCGCGGTGGCGACATCCTCGGCCAGTTCCTGACGGAGGCGGTGCTGCTGTGCCTCGCGGGCGGATTCATCGGGCTTACGCTGGGCGTGGCCATCTCCGTGGTGGTCGGCAAGCTGCTGGGGTGGCCGGTGTTTATCAGCCCGGGTATCGTGCTGCTGTCCATCCTGGCGTCGGCTGCCGTGGGCGTGGTTTTCGGCTACGTGCCCGCCCGTCGCGCCTCGCAACTCAATCCGATCGAGGCCCTGCGTTACGAATGACCGCGCCATCGCACGCTGCACCGGATCGCCGCTGGCTCTGGCTGGGCATGCTGGCGGTTGCCTGCGTCATCGCGGCGGTGCTCGTGGGCAAATACCGGCTGGTGGAGCCCGTTCCCTTCGCCGCGGCCTGCGAGCGCCACGAAGGGCCGGCGATGGCCTGCCTGCTGCGCAAGACGCTCGTCGCGTTGTTCGTGCAGAACTTCAAGGGCATCGCTCTGGCGGCGCTGGCGAGCCTGGTGTTCGGACTCTGGGCCACGGTCACCCGCTGGCGGTCCCTGGCCTTCGCCGCCATCGCGATGGGCGGCACCAGCATCGTGCTCTACCGTTTCGACTACGCCGTCATCGGCGTGATGCTTGGATTACTGGTGCTGGTCCGAGCGGCGGTCGCCGGGCCACAGGAGCACCGCGGCACAGACCACGCAGAGGGCGGCAAATCCTAGTGCCGAGCTGTTCAACCAGCCCTCCCTCGCCACGCTGACCAAGGCGCAGGCGCCGGCCAGTCCGGCAAGCAGGGTCTCTTCGGGCATGCCGCGCAGGGGCAGGCGCCGCGATCCACGGCCCAGTAGTGCGAGCAGCAACAGCGCCAGCACCGGCAGCAGGTACAGGCAGGTCGGGAAGCCGCGGTAGCGCGGATCCAGTGCCAGGCCCATTCCGACATAGGCCAGTCCCGCCAGGACGACCACGCGGAGCAGGCCCAGGGTCCGGTGGCGACTGCCTTCGGGCGGGCGAAGGGTGAAAGCCCGGTGGTTGAAGCTCTCGAGCGCCTCGTAGATTCCTGCCGGCTGTGGCAGTGCCTGCCGTGCGTCCTTGCCTGCGAACAGCAGCAGGATCCACGCATACAGCGCGTGGCCGGCCAGCGCCGCCATGCCGCTGCCGAGCCATTCTCCCGTGGTCCGGTTCGTCGTGTCGAGGTAACGCCACTGCATCACCGCGATGGCACCTGCGGCTGCGCCGGCCACCAGCAGCAGCAGCAGGTCGGGCCGCCCATGGCGGCGCGCTAGCAGCAGGCCGGCCAGCGCGAACAAGGCTGCGCCCACTGCCGCGCCCCAGTAGCCCTGAATCCAGGACGGGTCTTCCTCGACCGGTCCCTGCAGGGGGAATTTCGGGCGCCCGCCGGCGTCGTACATTCCCCAGTAACCGCCGACCGTGCCTTCCTGGAGTCGCTTCCACGGCTGGTCGTAGGCCTCGATGAGGTTGTAGGCGATGCCTTCGTGGCCCGCCCAGTGGGTGAATTCACGGATGAAGCGCGCCTGCGCGACGCGGCCCGGCACGGCGTCCATGCGCTGGCGGCCCTGGCTGGGCCAGCCGGTTTCACCGATGAACACGCGCTTGTCCGGGAACGTGGCGCGTGCTTCGCCATAGACGCTGGCGGTATGGGCGAGCGCTGCATCGATGCCTGTCGGCCTGTCGTCCCAGTACGGCAGCAGGTGGATGGTTACGAAATCCACTTCTTTCGCGAGTTCCGGGTTCTGCTTCCAGAAATCCCATACATCGGCGTAGGTGACCGGAAGGTCGGTGCCTGCCTTGACCTGGCGGATCAGGGTGGCGAGTCGGTCCGGGGTCTGTTCGCGCCGCAGCAGCACCTCGTTGCCGACGATCACCGCGTCGATCACGTCGTGGTCGCGTCGCGCCACCTCCAGCCCGTGTTCGATTTCTTTCTGGTTCAGCGCCGGGTCGATGCCGATCCACAGCCCCAGCAGGACGCGCAGGCCGACTTCCCGTGCGACCGGAGGTACCGCGTCGATGCCGTTGCTCACGGCGTAGATGCGCACGCAGCGGAAGCGCGTGGACAGCGACTTGAGGTCGCGTTCGATCTGCGAGCGGTCGATGGCGCTGCTCAGTTGCAGCGGTTGTTCATGGGGCGGGGTGTAGGACGCGCAATCCAGCTTGCCAGCGGGGGCGTCGGCGAGGGCCACGGGCCGTCCTGCCTGCCACCACATCCAGAGGGACAGCAGCGTGGCGACGGCGGGCACCGCAAGGAGCAGGAGGCGTTTCACGTCGCCGAGTGTATCGCGGGTTTGGCGCGGTTAGGATGCCGGGCAGGACTTCACAACGGAGCGGCGCATGGCAGCCCTGCCGAACATCCTTTCGACGACCGGCCTGCTGGTGCTGTCGAACGTCTTCATGACCTTCGCGTGGTATGCCCACCTGAAGCACCTGTCCAGCCGTGCCTGGTACGTCGCGGCGATCGCGAGCTGGGGTATCGCCCTGTTCGAGTACCTGCTGCAGGTTCCTGCCAACCGAATCGGTTACACGACGCTGTCGTTGCCGCAGCTGAAGATCCTTCAGGAGGTCGTCACGTTGTCGGTCTTCGTGCCCTTCGCGGTGTTTTACATGCGGGCGCCGCTGAAGCTCGATTACCTCTGGGCCTGCGCCTGCATGGTCGGCGCGGTGTACTTCATGTTCAGGGGGAGTGCTGCGTGAGCCAGCCAACGAATACCGCCATCCATCGTCGCGTGGCGGCGTTGCGCGCCGGTACCGATCCCACCTGCATCGCGCGTCTTGCATCAGGCTGGGCGGTTTTCGGCGAACAGCAGTTCCTGCGGGGTTATGCGTTGCTATTGCCCGATCCCGTCGTCGGGACCTTGAACGACCTGCGGGGTGCCGCGCGCGCCGTCTTTCTGGGTGACATGGCGTCCCTCGGGGATGCCGTGCTGGGGGCCACGGGCGCGCTGCGGGTCAATTACGCGATGTTCGGCAACGTCGAGCCGGCGCTGCATGCGCATGTCGTGCCGCGCTATCGGGACGAGGATCCGGTGCTCGCCACGGCTCATCCCTGGCAGTACGACTGGTCGGCTGCGCCGTGCTTCGATGCGTCGCGCGAGGCGGCTTTGCTCGCCGAGGTACGTCGACTACTGGGTGTCGGCGAGTAGATCTGCCAGCGCGGCGATGAGTCCCAGGTGCGCCAGGGGCTGCGTTTCCATCCTCCGGGCCGCTGCGCGCAGGGTGCGCTCCGCGGCCTGTCGATAGCGGCTGTCCGGCTGTTCGCGATCCAGCCGCAGCATGACGCGGGCGGCAAGGGCGTTGCCGGAGGCCGTTGCGCCGTCCGCGAACACGCGGGCGCGGTGGAACAGTCGCATGCCCGTTGCAGGCAGCGCATGGAATCCGCCGCGCGGCCGATCCTCGAAGCCTGACAGCATGGCGTCGGCCAGTCGCCGCGCCCAGGGCAGGTCCGCGTCTTCGCCTTCCAGCGCGGAGCGTTGCAGGATCGCGTCCGCGAGCATCGCGTGTTCCTCGAGGCTGGCGGGTTCCGCCTGGCGCAACAGGTCCAGCGTGTCCGCCGCCGCGGATTTGAGGTCGGCGCGGCCCAGCAGTCCTGCGGCGGTGGCCAGAGCGCGCACTGCCGCTGCATTGGGTGCCAGATGCAGCACAGCGCCGCCCTCGATGGTCGTGGCGAGGTTCGCACGGAAGCCACCGCCGGCAAGCTGGAACGCGTTCAGCAGGCAGTCCGCGGTGGAATTCGCGATGCGGCGGAACGAGGGGTCGCCCGTGAGCACGGCGGCCTCGGCGAAGGTTTCCAGCAGCAGCGCGTTGTCGAGCAGCGATTTTTCCGGCAACGGGTCGCGCCAGGCTTCATCGCGGCAGTAACGGAAGAATCCGCCCGACACGGCGTCGTGCAGGCCGCCCTCGGCCATCCGGGTGAGGGCGAGCGTCGCAAGGTAAAGCGCCTTCAGGTCGGGTGTTTCGCCGCCCGCCGACCCCTGCCAGTGTCGCAGCAGATGCCGGATGGCCAGTACCTGCGGGAATTTCGGAGATCGTCCCCAACCCCCGTGCTCGCGGTCAAAGCCGGCTTCCAGTGCTTCCCGCGTCGCCCGCAGCGCCGCGGTACCCGGCATCGTGGATTCTTCCCACGACCCGCCGTCGATTCGTCGCAATGTGTCGCGCAGCGCGTCGCCCTGTTCGCGCAGTGCATCCCGCTGCGAACTGTAGTACCCGGCCACGCGCCGCAGTACGTCCACGCAGCCAGGTTGCCCGTGCGACGCAACGGCGGGCAGGTAGCCCGTGCCGAAAAAAGGCAGTCCCTCGTCCTGTGTGAGGAACATGTTCAGGGGCCAGCCCCCGTCCTCGCGGGTGAGCAGGCGGTGCGACAGCTGCATCAGGCGGTCGATCTCAGGTGATTCGTCGCGGTCCACGTAGACCGGGACGAAATGCGCCTGGAGCGTCGCCAGCGTGCCGGCGTCGGCGAAGGCTCCCTGCCGCATCGCCGTCGAACCGGCACAGCCCTCGTAGCCGATGTGCAGCAGAAGCGGACGGTTTTCCCGGCAGGCCAGTTCGAAGGCTTCATCGCCCCAGCGGAACCAGCGGACGGAGGTATCGGCAAGCATGGTGGGTGGGGCTGATGCAGTAGACTAGCCCGCACTATGCCTGAACCTGTGATCGATGCGCTGTCCGTGCTGAAGCTCCGACGCCACGAGGAGAAGCGCCTGCGCGGCGGGCATCTCTGGGTTTTCTCGAACGAGGTCGACACCTCCGAACGACCGTTGACGGACCACGAACCTGGCTCGCTGGTGCGCGTGCATGACAGCCGGGACCGCTTCGTCGGCCACGCCTATGTGAATCCGCATGCGCTGATCTGCGCGCGCATCCTGAGTCGTGATGAATACCGTCCCGTGGGGCCCGCGCTCTTCCTCGAGCGGCTGCGGACCGCGCTGGCGCTGCGACAGCGGCTGTATCGCCACGAGAGCTACCGGCTCGTCTACGGTGAATCAGATGGCCTGCCGGGGCTCGTGCTGGATCGTTTCGGCGACGTGGTTGTTGGCCAGCTC
>JBDLPS010000114.1:0-9652 GCA_039800965.1 Pseudomonadota bacterium
TTCAGCTCGAAGACCGCCATGCCATTCTCGAAGTGGTGGCGCGTCACGAGGCCAGCCGCCTCGAACTGGGTCAACACCCGGTAAACCGTGGCAAGGCCGATGTCCTCGTTGGAGTTCAGCAGGGCCTTGTAGATGTCCTCGGCCGACTTGTGCCGGGCAGCGCCACCCCCGCTTTCGAGGATTTCGAGGATCTTGAGTCGGGGCAGCGTGACCTTGAGGCCCGCCTTGCGGAGATCCTTGCCTTCCACCGTACTGAAGCTCCCGGGTTTGCTGGGGTATGATGCGCGGAGTCTAAACCGCAGCCGAGTCCCATGCGACCCTCCATTCCGAAGCTCGCCGCCACCGTGCTCCTCGCCCTCGCGACCGGAGCCGCCACCACCGGCTGCATCTACCGCATGGGCATCCGTCAGGGCAATTTCATCGATGCCGGCGACGTGGCCAAGCTCGAGAACGGCATGACACGCTCCCAGGTGGCCTTCCTGCTCGGCACGCCGATGGTCCCGTCCGCCTTCGACAAGGACCGCTGGGACTACATGTATTACCTCAAGGACAAGCGACGCGGCGGCGCCGACACGCGCCGCGTCACCGTGTGGTTCGAGAACGACAAGGTGGCCCGCGTCGAAAAAGGCCCGGACACCGGCCAGGCACCGCACGTGGGCATGCGCAACCAGTTCTAGCCCGTCGGCCCTGCTGTCGCGCGGGCCCGCGCGACGAAAGCCTCCACCAGCGAGGCCGCGGTTTCCTCGAATAGCGGCTCGAGCAGGGACGCTGTCAAACCGTTCGAGATCTCGAACCGCATCTCCAGCGTCACGCGACTGCCGATCAGCGTGCCCGCAGCATCTTCGATCCCGGCAATGATCCATCGCCCCTCGAGCGCGGTGAACGGACCGTCGACCAACGTCATCGTCACGCAGTCAGGTTCAACCAGGGTGTTCCGGGTGGTGAAACGCGTTCGCAGCAGGCTGCGACGCACCTCCAGCGACGCCACCACCTCGGCGGGCGTACGCGAGAGCACGACCGAACCGACGCACCACGGGACGAATTCCGGGTAGCGCTCGACGTCGTTGATGAGCGCGAAAAGTCGCGCGGGTGGCGCCGCGACGAGCGCCGATCGGGTGAAGTGCCGCATCCTTGGCATTGTACAATGCGGGGGTGAGCAAGCCGCGCAACGACCCCTCGTCCTCCCTCATCGCCGAAAACCGCAAGGCGCGGCACGAGTATTTCATCGAGGACCGCTACGAGGCCGGTCTCGCGCTGCAAGGCTGGGAGGTCAAGGCGATGCGCGCGGGCCGTGCGCAGCTTGCAGAAGCCTACGTCTACCTCAAGAACGGCGAGGCCTTCCTGTTCGGCGCCCATATTTCACCGCTGAACTCTGCCTCCACCCATGTCCTCGCCGTCCCCACCAGGACGCGCAAGCTCCTGCTCAATCGCGCCGAACTCGACCGCCTCGTCGGTGCCGTGGAGCGCGAGGGCTATACGCTGGTGCCGCTCGAACTCTACTGGAAGGCGGGGCGCGCCAAGCTCAAGGTTGGCCTGGCAAAGGGCAAGAAGCAGCACGACAAGCGCGCGACTGAAAAGGACCGCGACTGGCAGCGGCACAAATCACGGGTACTGCGAGGGCGATGAGCAGCGCCGACGGCATCCGGATCGCGGCATTCCGCGAGCTATGGGTGCATACCGGCACGGCCTGCAACCTGAGCTGCGAGTTCTGCCACGAGGCTGCCGCGCCAGCCGATACCCGGCTCACCCCACCGACCTTCGACGAACTTGCACCCCAGCTGGATGCGGCGGCAGCGGCCGGCGTCGAGCGTTTCGCCTTCACCGGCGGCGAACCACTGATACACCGTGACATCGTCCGGATCCTGCGGCACGCGCTGGCCCTGCGCCCGGTACTGGTGCTGACGAACGGCACCGCGCCGCTGTTACGCAGGCCGCACAGCCTCGCGCAACTTCAAGGCCTGGCGCATGCCGCGACGTTCCGCGTCAGCATCGACCACCCCGACGAAACGCTGCACGACGCAGCCCGCGGCTACCGCAACTTCCGCAAGGCGCTCCAGGGACTGAAGATCCTCGTCGACGCAGGCTTCGACGCGGGCATCACCCGACTCTGCCTGCCGGGGGAGGACGTCGCCGACATGACCCAGCGCTTCCGCCTGCTGCTGCGCCGGCATGGCCTGCCCGACACGCTGCCAGTGGTCGGACTCCCCGACCTGGGCAGGCCGGGGCGTGCGGCACCGGCACGGCCCGCGATGGCGACAGGCGCGGAGACGGCCTGCTGCCGCAGTCGACTGCTGTTCAGGCGCGGGTCGACGCTGGCCTACGGCCCCTGCCCGCTCGTGGACGATGACCCGGGACTCGACCTCGGGCACTCTCTCCGGGAAGCGTTGGCGGCGACGGTCATCCCACGGCACGCACGCTGCGCCACCTGCCTGGAAACAGGCGTGAACTACGCGGGATAGGACACGATGAACGACAGCCTCAAGCGCCATATCGTCGAGACCCCGGACTTCCCCGAGCCGGGAATACTCTTCCGCGACTTCAGTCCGCTGCTGAGACATCATTTTCCGCAGACGCTGGACGCGCTCGACGCGCTGGTCCCGGAGGACGAATGGCGCGACATCGACGCGATCGCAGGCGTCGATGCGCGGGGCTTCGTGCTCGGCGCAGGACTTGCCGCCAGGCGGCGCGTCGGCTTCATCCCCATCCGCAAGGCGGGCAAGCTACCACCGCCCGTGCAGCGGCTGTCCTACAAGCTCGAATACGGCGAGGCGACGCTGGAGATGCACCAGGGACAGGGGCGGCTGCTGCTGGTCGACGACGTGTTCGCAACCGGCGGAACCCTTGCTGCCGCCGCGGAGCTCTGCATCGCGTCCGGGCATGCCTTGTCGGCGGTCATCGTGCTGGCGGACCTGCGCCTCGGTGGCACTCCGGCACAGATCCACGGCATGACGGTCCGATCGGTCTTCCATTACGGCTGACGGCCATGAATCGACTGGCTGCCCTGTTGTGCCTGGTCCCCCTGCTGGCGAGCGGCGCCGACAAGCCTCCCGTCCTCGTCGGACTCGACGCCGAATTCAGCCTCGACAACAGCCTGTCCGCACAGGCCATCGAAACGGGCCTGCGCATCGCGATCGGCGAGGTGAACGAACGCGGCGGCGTGCTGGGCGGACGTGAGCTGCAACTGGTCACCCGGGACAACGCCGCCAATCCTGCGCGCGGAGTGAAGAACCTGCGGGAACTGGCGCGCCTTCCCGATATCGTCGCGGTCTTCGGCGGCCGTTTCAGTCCGGTACTGATCGGGCAATTACCGGTCGTCGCAGAGACCGGCATGCTCCTGATGGCACCCTGGTCCTCCGCGGACCCCATCGTGGACAACGCGATGAAGCCCAACCGCGTGTTCCGCCTTTCCTTGCGCGACAGCATCGCGATGCCAAGCCTGCTCCAGCAGGCACGACGTCGCGGCTGCAACGACGTCGGACTTCTGCTGAGCAACACCGGCTGGGGACGCAGCAACAAGGCCGCCGCCGATCTCTGGCTGCGGGACCACGCACTGCCCAGGCTGGCCCACACCGCGTGGTTCAACTTCAAGGACACCTCGCTCGTCGACAAATACGACTCTCTGCTGAAGGCCGGGGCACGATGCGTCGTATTCGTCGCCAACGACGACGAGGCCGTGGTGTTCGTGAAGGAAATCGCACGCCTGCCGCCGTCAAGGCGCGTTCCGGTGTACAGCCACTGGGGCGTCGCCGGCGGAAATTTCGCCGCGCGTGCCGGCAAGGCGCTGGACAGTGTCGATTTCACCGTTATCCAGACCTTCAGCTTCTATCGAGCCGACGCGGACGCGCTGCAGCGCTTCTATTCGGCGGCACGCGCTTTCCGCATCGGCAAGGCCGACGACATCGTGGCACCTGCCGGTGTTGCCCATGCCTACGACCTCATGCATATCCTCGCCCTGGCGATCGACCAGGCCGGAAGCACCGACCGCGAACTCGTGCGCGATGCCCTCGAGAAGGTCCGTGATTACCGCGGCCTCGTACGCCACTACGAACGCCCATTCACCGCCGAGCGGCACGACGCGCTGGGCCCCGGCGAGGTTCTGATGGCGCGCTTCCGTGCCGACGGCCGGATACAGCCGATACCGTGATGACCCATCGCCCCGAGGGCTCGCCTCCTCTCCCGCGACTGTCACAGCGGATCGCGCTGCTGGGGTCGGCGCTGCTGGTCACCTTCATACTCGCCCTGGGCGGTGCCGCCTGGCTCCTGATCCGCGAGGACCAGTCCCGCGCGCAGCACCAGTTGATGGACCAGGAACTCGACGCCGCCGCCGCGCGCGTCGGACGACTGCTTGCCGCCGTGCACGGAGAACTCCGCGATGTCGCGCACAGCAGCCTGCTGTCCACCGCGCTCGTCGACAGTACCGGGCGGGAGGCCTACCTCGTTCCCTACCTGCAGGGACTGCGGCGCGTGTATGGCGTGCCGGTCTCGATCGTGTTCACGGACTTCGAGGGAAAGGAGATCGCCCGCAACGGCGTCACAGGCATCGCCGACGAGGACTTCCGCTGGGTGCAGCAGGTCCTCTCGGACCGCAACCAGCCCCGTGCGGTCATCGTGGGCAGCGGGGAAACGATGGTCCTTCGCGTCGCGGAGCCGATCTTCTATTCGCGCACGCAGGAACCGGAGGGCGCCCTGCTCTACCGCATCGCGCTGGCGGACCTTACCGACGGCGCAGCGAACCTCACGCCCGCGCAGGGATCCGCGCAACCCGCCGCGACTGCCGGCAGCAGGCGACGCGTACCGCTGCCTGCGGGACTGGCGCCGATCGAACTCTCCCTGGCGTTGCGCCAGTCCGCCGTTGGCAATCTGCCTACCGCGGACCTGCTGGCGCTGCTCTCCGGAGCAACGGTCGTCGCGACGCTGCTGGCCGTGTGGGCGACGCGCCGCATGGCCGCCCATCTGACACGCGACCTCGGCAAGCTCGTCACGTTCGCGACGGACGTGAGCCGGGACGGACTCGAGGCGCGTGGCAACGCGACGGGCGATACGCAGGACGTCCAGCAACTCGCGGATGCGTTGAATGGCATGCTGGAGCAACTGCGTCGCCAGCACCGGCTGCTCCAGGAAGAGAGCGAGGCGAGGTACAGGAGCCTGGTCGAGAACATGCCCGGCGCGGCCTACCGCTGTCCGGCCACGGACGAGCCGGAACTGGAATACGTCAGCCGAGGCATCGAGGCGCTGACCGGATTCCCGGCCTCCGACTTCAACGTCGGCCCACGGCGCTCTTATGCGGCACTGATCCATCCGGAAGACCGGAGCACCCGGCGGCCGGCCACCGGCCAGCGGTTCAATATCTGGGAATACCGCATCACCGATGCTTTCGGACAGGAACGCTGGATCTGGGAACGCAACCAGAGGCGCCACATCGCCGGCGAGCCTGCCGACTCGCTCGAGGGCGTGCTGTTCGACATCACCGACCGCAAGCGGACCGAGCAGTCGCTGCTGCAGGCCACGCGGGCCGCGGAGTCCGCAAGCCTGGCCAAGTCGCAGTTCGTCGCGACGATGTCGCACGAACTGCGCACGCCGCTCAGCGGCATCCTAGGGATGGGCGAACTCCTGCTGGCCCAGGACATCGACGACGGCGAACGCATCGAACACGCGCGCACCATCCTGCAGTCCGGACAGGCCCTGCTCGCCCAGCTCAACGATATCCTGGACCTCTCGCGCATCGAGGCAGGCCGCCTCGAACTGAGGCACGTGCCACTGTACCCGGCACGCCTGGCACAGGAAGTCGCCGCCCTGTTCTCCGCCAGCGCGCAAGCGCGTCACATCGAGTTGCGCTGCGAACCACGACTGCCGATGGACGCTGCCTACGTCGGAGATCCTTTGCGCCTCCGGCAGATGCTGGCGAATTTCACGAGCAACGCCGTGAAATTCACCGACAGTGGCCACATCCTCGTCAGCGTGGCGGAGCGCGATACCGAAGCCGGCAGCGCGCTGGAATTCAGCGTGTCGGACAGCGGCATCGGAATCCCTGCCGAGCGGACAAAGGAACTTTTCGAACCGTTTTCGCAGCTCGATGCCTCGAATACGCGGCGCCATGGCGGCTCGGGACTCGGCCTGTCGATCGTGCAGAACCTGGCGACCCTGATGAACGGCTGCGTCGGCGCGGAATCCATCGAGGGAGAGGGATCGCGGTTCTGGTTCCGCATTCCCGCCCACCGCCAGGCCAGCAACACCAGGAGCCCCGAGGCCACGCCCGCCGAGTCGCTGCAAACCATTCCCGCGGAAGGCATCGACGTGCTGCTCGCGGACGACAACCCGATGATCCGCCGCGTCATCGAATCGATGCTGAAGCACGCAGGGATCCGATGCACGGCGGTGGCAACCGGCGCGGAAGCGCTGACTCTCGCCACCGGCGACTCACCGCCGGATCTGTTGCTGATGGATTGCCAGATGCCGGGCATGGACGGATTCGAAACAACGGCGGCGATACGCGACTGGGAACTCAGGCATGACCACCGCCGGGTACCTGTCATCGCCCTGACTGCCGCCGCGTTCGAACAGGACCGGGAACGATGTCTCGCGGCTGGCATGGACGACTTCCTCGCCAAGCCGGTCTCGCTGCGGGATCTGGTCGGAACGGTACTCGCCCATGCAGGCGGCCGAAAGGCGCCTTGAAAGCCGGGGCAACCGCCCACACCATGCTAGTATTGGTTTTCCTTGAAGGGGGCGACCGGTTTCGACGTGGGTTGCGAACCTCCAGGGGCGTACCGAGGTGCATGGGTCCTCGTTAAACTCTTGTGCAAACTCATAGTTGCCAACGACGACAACTACGCTCTGGCCGCTTAACCCGGCCTAACCTCCGACCCGCTGGTGCCTGTGCCACGGACACGGGGGACGCGCTCACAGGATCGCGATGCACCGTGCGACAGGATGCATCGTTAAGAGACACTGTCCGCTGGCCAAGCATCTTCCCTGCTGCTCGGGTAGTGCGAGGCGAGACCCCAAAGAGCCAGCTACGTACGTAGAACCTGGAATGTAGGACTTGCGGACGGGGGTTCAATTCCCCCCGCCTCCACCAACATGGAGGGCCCGGATGACCTCCGGGCCCTTTTATGGAGCGCTGCCGCCGATGGACCGCGAATTCCGACGACGGTTCATGCTCGAGGCCTACCCCGAGCAGCGCAGGCTCATGCGCGGCTACCTGCTGACCTTCATCCTCGCCGCGGCGAGCATCTGGCTCGGATACGGCGCCTGGGACAGCCACCTTCGATCCGAATCCAACCTGTCGCAGGTACTCCGCGAGGCAGACGGCATCCGCCATCTCGACGAAGTGCTGACGCTGTCCGCGCGAATGGCAGCCCTGACCGGCGAGCCGGAATGGGAGATCCGCTACCGCGGCGCCGAACGCATGCTCGAACAGGCTTTCGACCGCACGCGCAGCCTTTCCCCACCGCTGGCTCCCGTACTGGACAGGATCCGTGCCGCCAACGCGCGGCTCGTCGCACAGGAAGGCAAATGCTTCGAACTGATCGATTCCGGCAAACCGGACGCCGCCTCGGCCGTACTGCGCGACGCAGGCTATGACCGGGACAAGAAAGCCTACGCCGAACACCTGGGGCAACTGCTCGCAGAACTGCGCCGACAGGACGCGCGTGCGCACCGGACCATCCGGGCGGAACTGGCAGGTTCGCTGGCGCTGACGCTCGCGGTGCTGGCGCTGCTGGGATACATCCTCTACGGCAACCATCGCCTGCTCGTGCGTCGCATCGAACTGGAGCAGGTCCTTGGCGTGGTCGCCCGCCACCTGACGGGCGCCGACCCCACCCGTCTCGATGCGGACATCCAGCACGTGCTGCTGCTGCTGGCTACGCGTTCATGCGCCGGCCAGGCCTGGTTGCTGCAATCGACTTCCGGTGGCATGCCCCGCGTCACGAACTCCTGGTACCACGCCACGGAGTCATTGCCCGTTGTCGATCCGCGCGCCATGACACAGGCACTGCTTGCCTGCGAACCCGACGATCAGGGCGTGATCGCGATGAACCCGGCACCGGAGACGCCGTGGACTCCGCTCGGCATCACGAGCGTCGAAGCCGTTTTGCTCCCCACGACGAAGCAACAGTTCCTGCTCGCGCTGCTGGGTGCCGGCGGCTCCCCGCTGCGCTGGAACCATCGCGAGGCCGCGGTGCTGCAAGGCATCGGCGAGATCCTCGCGCGGGCCGTCGAAAACCGGTCGCTCCAGGAGCAACTGCAGCGGATGGCGACGACGGACAGCCTGACCGGCCTCCTGAACCGCCGCCAGTTCACGGACTCTCTGCAGCGGGAGTGGTCGCGCGCCGGCAGCGCCCCACTGCCAACGGCGCTCGTCATGCTGGATATCGATCGCTTCAAGGTCGTCAACGACCGGCACGGGCATGCGGCCGGCGATGCGGTCCTCGTATGCCTCGCGAAGCTGCTGCAGGCCAACGTGCGCGACATCGATCATGTCGGACGCATCGGCGGTGAGGAATTCGCGGTGATATTGCCCGGGACAGAACTCGCCGGGGCACTGGAAGTCGCCGAACGCCTGCGCGCCGAGGTGGCTCGGGCCCGGACGGAACACGAAGGTCTCCACTGCACCATCAGCCTCGGCATCACCCTCGTCGACCGGGCAGATGCCGATGCCCAGGAATCCCTGGGACGCGCCGACCGTGCGCTCTACGCCGCCAAGGACGCCGGCCGGGATCGCAGCTACCTGTGCCTGCGCGGAACGGACCCGCGACCCGTAGCGACCTAGAATCCGAAACGCTGACCGGCTCCCAGCAGCGTCGCGAGACCGAGCAAGGCGAAAAGCGCAGCGGCGGTCCCATGCACCAGCCGCATGGGAATGCGCGCGGCCAGCTTGTCGCCGACGAACACCGCCGGCACGTCGGCGGTCAGCATGCCCAGCGTCGTACCCGCCACGACCCAAAGAGGATCGGCGTAATGGGCCGCCATCGCGACCGTGGCCACCTGCGTCTTGTCGCCCATCTCGGCAAGGAAGAACGTGACAAGCGTGGCACCGAAGACGCCGAATCGCTCCGCCACCGCGGCCTCTTCCTCCTCGATCTTGTCCGGGATCATCGTCCAGACAGCCATGCCGACGAAGGACAGCCCCAGCACCCACCGCAGGATCTCCGGCCGCAGCAGGGCCGTGATCCACGCTCCCAGAGCACCGGCGAGCCCGTGGTTGAGCACCGTGGCGACGAGGATGCCGAGGATGATGGGCAGCGGCCGCTTGAAACGGGCAGCAAGCAGGAAAGCCAGCAACTGCGTCTTGTCGCCGATCTCGGCAAGCGCGACGATGCCGGTGGATACGAAGATGGATTCCATGGTGCGGAAAGTATCCCACGGAGACGCGGACGATGCGCAGACACGCCTACAAGTTCTTCCCAACCCTGGTGCACTACTGCAAGGAAGTACTGTCTCCCGAAGAACTGGAACTCGTCGCCGAGCACTGCCTCGCTGCCGGTACGGGCCGGCATGATGCACTGACCGGCGATTCCCGCTCCTCGTTCGGGACCACTTCGCGACTGGTCGAAGACCTGGAAAGCAGCCAGCCAGCGCTCGGCGGACTGCGTTCGAGACTGGAGGCGCTGCTGGCCGACTACGCCGCGATGATGGGCTTTGACGACGT
>JBDLPS010000115.1:0-11411 GCA_039800965.1 Pseudomonadota bacterium
CGGATTCCGTCGCCAGGAAATTGCGCACGATGCAGACGGACCCTTCGCGCGTGCGCCGTACGGATGCGGGTGATCCGGACAAGTGCCCGGTCTGGGACCTCCACAAGGTCTATACCGACGACGATACCCGGCAGGTGCTGGCGCAGGGCTGCCGCTCCGCAGGAATCGGCTGCCTCGACTGCAAGAAGCCGCTGGTGGACCGCGTCGTCGCCGAGACTCGCGCCATGCATGAGCGTGCCGCGCCATATGTGCAGGATCCCGCGAGGATCCATGCCGTGCTGGAAGAGGGCGCGGAGAAGGCGCGTGCTGCCGCGCGCGCCACCATGGCCGAGGTACGCGAGGTGATGAACCTGTGAACGCTGAAACCACGGTCGTGACGACCCTGTCGCCGGAACAGGCCGAGATGCCTTTCGCGGTCGTGCTGGGCGAGCCCGTCACGGAGTTGCCCAAGGATCTCTACATCCCGCCGCAGGCGCTCGAGGTCTTCCTCGACGCCTTCGAGGGGCCGCTCGACCTGCTGCTGTATCTCATCCGCCGGCAGAACCTCGATATCCTGGATATCCCGATCGCGGAAATCACCCGGCAGTACACGAAGTACATCGAAGTGATGACCGAGCTCCAGCTGGAGTTGGCCGGCGAGTACCTCGTCATGGCCGCAACCCTCGCCGAGATCAAGTCCCGCATGCTGTTGCCGCGAGCCGTGCAGCCTGGCGAGAACGTCGAGGACGATCCCCGCGCGGAACTGGTCCGGCGCCTGCAGGAATACGAACGCTTCAAGCGCGCGGCAGAGGACCTTGACCAGGTCCCGCGGCTCGAGCGCGACAACTGGGTCGGCAACGTCGAATTCGCGGACCGCAGGATCACGCGTGCGTTGCCGGACGTCACCCTCAAGGAAATGCTGCTGGCCTTCCGCGACGTGGCGATGAGAGCAGAGCTCTTCGCGCATCACCACGTGCAGCGCGAGCCGCTTTCGGTCCGCGCGCGCATGACGGAGGTGCTGGCCACCCTGAGCGCGGATTCCTTCGTTGAGTTTGTCGCCCTGTTCCGCCCCGAGGAAGGGCGTCGTGGGGTGGCGGTCACGTTCATCGCCATCCTTGAGCTCGTGCGCGAAGGCCTTATCGAGATCGTCCAGGCGGAGATCTATGCGCCGCTGCACGTCCGTGCCGGCAACCCGGCGCGCAGCGGGCGCGTGATCGACGTCGAGGCCGAGTCCGAGCAGGCGCAGGCCGAAGCCGCGGCGGCGCTGGAGGGTGTCGCTGCGGGCTTTGATGCGAGCGACGACGCGGATGCCGATGCCGATGCCGAAGATATTGAGGGCGCGCCTGTCGCGCCGGAGGCCTGACGATCATGGACGAGCAGTTTTCCCGCAACGTGGTCGAGGCCGCCCTGCTTGCGGCCGGCCGCAGCCTGACGCTGAATGAACTGGTGCAGGTCTTCGATCCCTTGTCACGCCCGGCGCCGGAAGAATTGCGCGCCGTGCTCCTGGGGCTGGCTGCGGAATACGAACCGCGTGGCATCGAGCTCAAGGAGACGGCCGCCGGTTTCCGCATTCAGGTGAAGCGTGACCTTGCCGCCGAAATTTCGAGGTTGTGGCCCGAGCGTCCGCAGAAGTATTCGCGTGCCATGCTCGAGACGCTGGCATTGATCGCCTACCGGCAGCCGCTGACGCGCGCGGAGATCGAAGCCGTACGCGGCGTCGCCGTGAATCCCAACATCATCAAGACGCTGCTGGAGCGCAACTGGATACGCGTCGTCGGACACCGCGACCTTCCCGGGCATCCGGAGTTGCTGGGTACGACCCGGGAGTTCCTTGACTATTTCGGTCTCAAGAGCCTCGAACAGTTGCCCCCGCTGGCCGAGCTCAAGGCGCTTTCCGAGCTCGATCCGCAGTTGACCCTGCCTGCCCCGCTGGGTGCGGAAGTGGCCGAAGCGCTGCCGGTGCCGGCGCTCGAGGCGCCAGCCGAAGAGGCTGTCGCCATGGAGACACCGGGGGAACCCGCTCCGGAGGCTGCGTCCTGAAGCGCAAGCCTGCATCACACCGACCGCGCGCCGGCACCGCACCGGAGCCTGAGCGCGTCCAGAAGATCCTTGCGCGGGCGGGGCTCGCCTCGCGTCGCGAGGCAGAAGAATGGATCCGCCAGGGGCGGGTCACCATCAACGGCGAAGTGGCGACGCTCGGTACGCGTGCCGCCGGCAATGACCAGGTGAAGCTTGATGGCCGTCTGGTACGGCAGGCTTCGACGGTGCGCACGGCCACCTATGCCTGCCATCGCTCGCCGGGCGAGAGCCTGCGCGAACCGCGGGAAGACGACAGTGGTGAGTCACTGGTGGATAGACTGCCCAGCCGTGGTGGGAAGCGTTACATCGCCATCAGTCCGATGCCGCGTCCGGATGGCGGACTCGAGTTGCTGACGTCCGATGGTGCGTTCGCCGCGCGTCTGCAACGTCTGGTGCGTCGTCTGGAGATCGGCTTCAGCCTGCGGGTTCGTGGCGAACTGACCACCGAACAGATCGACGGGATCCTCGAAGGTCGCCTGGACAGCGGCGACACGCTGCAGGTGCTGGCCTGCGAGCCCGCGGGGGGCGAGGCGGCCAATCGCTGGTATCACGTGCAGACGCTGGGAGCGAATGGGCGCGATCTTCGGTCGCTCGTCGAGCGCCAGGGCGGGGTGGTGAGCCGCGTGCTGCGCGTGCAACTGGGACCGCTGGTGCTGGATCGCTCGCTCGGGCGCGGCCAGTTCCGTGCCCTGGATCCCGATCAGATCGAAGCCTTGCTTGCGCCGCCTGCCGCCGGCGAAGACGAAGACGAAGGGCAGGCCGACTAGCGCTGCGCTCGTCACTGCGCGTCGAGCGATTCTCCGTTGAGGTTCGCGGTCTGCGGTCCCAGCAGGGCGATATATGCCAGCGCGATCGTATCCGGCGTGGCCAGCAATTCCGCGTTTTCCGACGGAAACGCCTGGCGTCTCATGCGCGTCCGTGTCGCCCCCGGATTGAGGGCATTCACCCGGACAGGGGCCGCCCCCCGCATTTCCTCGGCCAGCACCTGGGTCAGGCCCTCGATGCCGAATTTCGAGACCGAATAGGCGCCCCAGTACGCACGTCCTTTTCGACCAACGCCACTGCCCGAGAACACCACGGAGGCATCCGCGGACTGGCGCAGGGCCGGCAGCAGTACCTGTGTCAGCACGAAGGCCGAGGTGAGGTTCACGTGCAGCACCTTGCACCAGGTCGGTACGTCGAACTGGTCGACGGGCGTCAGGGTGCCGAGAATGCCTGCGCAATGCACCAGTCCGTCGAGGCGGCCGTAGCGTGAAAGCACGGCAGCGGCGAGCGTGTCGTAATCCTTTGCAACGGCCTTCTCGAGATCGAGCGGCGCCATCAGGGCCACCTCGCCATGCGCGTCGATGATCTGCTTGTGGACCGCCTGCAGCTTCTTGATCGTCCTGCCGATGAGGATTACCTGTGCGCCATGCGCCGCCGCAGCGATGGCCACGGCCCGGCCGATGCCGTCACCCGCACCTGTTACGGCGATGACCCTGTCGCGCAGTTCGGCCGGTCGCGGTGCAGGGAGTCTTGGGTCTTTCATTTGGGAAGGCGCCTTGGGTTCAGGGGTGCGCGAGGCCAAGCCACGCAAGCACTGCAAGCGGATCGTCGATCGTGCCGTCGGCCGCCCAGTTCGCCGGGTCGTCATCCGGGCCGAGGTAGCCATAGCGCGCGACAAGGACCGGCATGCCTGCCGCCCGCGCGGACTGGATGTCACGCTCCGCATCGCCGACGTAGAGGCAGCGTTCAGGGTCTGTGCGGATGAGGGCAGCGGCGTGCAGCAACGGCGCCGGGTGTGGCTTCCGTTGGGCCAGCGTGTCGCCCGAAACCACGCAGCCCGCGCGAAGATCAAGTCCCAGCGCGGCAAGCAGTGGCGTGGTGAGGAAGGCGGGCTTGTTTGTCACGATGCCCCAAGGGCGGCCCTGCCGCTCGAGTTCGCCCAGCAGAGCCTCGCAGCCTTCGAACAGCCGCGAACGGCGCGCGATACGACCAGCATAGAGGTCGAGGAAGCGCTGCCGCAGGTTTTCGAATTCCTTGCCTTCGATGCCGGGAAACCCGAGGGAGACCAGGCCGTTGGACCCGTGCGATGCGACAGCCCGCGTGGTGGCGTAAGGCAGGGCTGCGCGCGACTCTTCCGCCATGAGGTCGTCCAGCGCACCCACCAGGTCCGGGGCGGTGTCGACCAGCGTGCCGTCCAGATCGAACAGCACCGCCTCGGGGCGGATGCCGCTCATGGCGCGGCGCGCAGATGAGCCATGTAGTTGACGCCGACGTCGGTTGTACGCCGGCAGCGCCCGCTGAAAGGGTCGTAATCGAGCCCGGCGAGGTCGACCAGGTCGAAGCCTGCGGCGCGTGCGTAGCCGGCAAGCTCTGAAGGCCTTATGAAGCGGGCGTATTCGTGCGTGCCTCGCGGAAGCAGGCGGAGCAGGTACTCCGCGCCCACGATCGCGGTGGCGAAGGCGCGAGGATTGCGGTTGATCGTCGAGACGAAGAGGTCTCCGCCCGGCGACACCAGGCCGCAGAGCGCGCCGAGCATCGCCGCCGGATCAGGAACGTGTTCGAGCATTTCCATGCAGCACACGACGTCGTGGCGTTCGGCGGGGTCGGCAAGCAGCTGCAGCGCGTCGGTGACCCGGTAGTCGATTTGCAGGCCTGATTCCGCGGCGTGGAGCCGTGCGACCTCGATCATCGCCGGGGCCCTGTCGACGGCCGTGACCTGTGCACCGGCCCGACGGAGCGCTTCGGCCAGCAGTCCGCCCCCGCAGCCCACATCGAGGACGCGACGACCCGGGAGCGTCGCGCGTTCGGCCACATAGGCCGCCCGCACCGGGTTCAGCCGGTGGAGGGGCTTGAATTCGCCACCCTCGTCCCAGAACCGGTGGGCGAGGGCGTCGAACTTGGCGATTTCGGCCGGATCGGCGGCTTGGGAATTCACCTCGCCAGTATACCGGCGCGTCTCGTCCGGCGCGCCCCCGGAAGAGCGGCCTGCGCAGGGTAGCTATGGTAGGATCACGGGCTTCAAGACGACCCTTCAGGCCTTCCGCGACATGACCGAAATCGCCCGGGAAATCCTGCCGGTAAACCTCGAAGACGAGATGCGGCAGTCGTACCTCGATTACGCAATGAGCGTGATCGTCGGTCGTGCCTTGCCAGACGTGCGCGACGGCCTCAAGCCGGTGCACCGCCGCGTGCTTTACGCAATGCGCGAGCTCGGCAACGACTACAACAAGCCGTACAAGAAATCGGCTCGCGTCGTCGGCGACGTCATCGGCAAATACCACCCCCACGGTGATTCGGCCGTGTACGACGCCATCGTCCGCATGGCGCAGCCCTTCTCGATGCGCTATCTGCTCGTCGATGGCCAGGGCAACTTCGGTTCCGTCGACGGCGACATGCCCGCCGCCATGCGTTACACCGAAGTGCGCATGTCGCGGCTCGCCAACGAGCTGCTGGCCGACATCGACAAGGAAACGGTCGATTTCGTCCCGAACTACGACGAGTCGGAGCATGAGCCGGCTGTGCTGCCGGCCCGCATCCCCAACCTGTTGGTCAACGGCGCATCCGGCATCGCGGTCGGCATGGCCACGAACATCCCGCCGCACAACCTCACCGAGGTGGTCAACGCGCTGCTGGCCGTCATCGACGATCCGGGGATAACGCTGGCGGGATTGATGCAACACGTCCCCGGTCCCGATTTTCCGACCGCGGGCATCATCAACGGTGCGCAGGAAATCGTCACAGCCTACAAGACGGGCCGCGGCCGCCTGTCGATCCGGGGGCGCGCCCATTTCGAAGACCTCGAAAAGGGCGGCAGGCAGGCCATCGTCATCACCGAGTTGCCATACCAGGTCAACAAGGCGCGACTGATCGAGCGCATAGCGGACCTCGTGCGCGAGAAGCAGATCGATGGCATCTCGCCGGACGGCCTCCGCGACGAGTCCGACAAGGACGGCATGCGCGTCGTCATCGAATGCAAGCGCGGCGAGTCGGCCGAGATCATCCTCAACAACCTCTATGCTCAAACGCCGCTCGAGACGGTGTTCGGCATCAACATGGTCGCCCTCCAGGATGGTCAGCCCAAGCTGCTTTCCCTGAAGGAGATGCTCGAGGCGTTCATCCGGCACCGCCGCGAGGTGGTAACGCGCCGCACGATCTACGACCTGCGCAAGGCCCGCGAGCGGGGTCATGTCCTCGAGGGTCTGGCGGTCGCGCTGGCCAACATCGACGAGGTCATTGCACTCATCAAGGCTTCGCCGGCTCCCGCCGAGGCGCGTGCGGCGCTCGTGTCGCGTCTCTGGCCGGGCGGTGCCGTGCCCGCCATGCTGGAACGCGCTGGTGCAGTGGATTCGCGTCCGGACGGGCTTGCCGCCGAATTCGGGCTGCAGCCTGGCGGATACCGCCTGAGTGACGCGCAGGCCCAGGCCATCCTCGAGATGCGCCTGAACCGCCTCACTGGCCTGGAGCAGGACAAGATCATCGACGAGTACCAGTTGCTGCTGGCGCTCATCGGCGACCTCATGGACATCCTGGCGCGCCCGGAGCGTTTGACGCAGGTGGTGCGCGAAGAGCTCATCGAGATCCGGGACCAGTTCGGCGATGCGCGGCGTACTGAAATCAACTTCGATCATTCCAATCTCACGACCGAAGACCTGATCGAGCCGCAGGACGTCGTGGTTACCTTGTCGCATGCGGGTTACGCCAAGTCCCAGCCCGTTTCCGATTATCAGGCACAGCGCCGGGGGGGTCGCGGCAAGGCCGCCACATCCATCAAGGACGAGGACTTCGTCGAGAAGCTGTTCGTCGCGAACACCCACGACACCTTGCTGTGCTTCTCGAACCGCGGCCAGGTCTACTGGCTCAAGGTCTACCAGTTGCCGCAGGCGGGCCGTGTTTCCCGCGGAAAGCCGATGGTCAACCTGCTGCCGCTGGACGAAGGGGAGCGCATCAACGCCGTCCTGCCGGTCAAGCAGTACGACGAGAACCAGTACGTCTTCATGGCGACCAGTCATGGCACGGTCAAGAAGACGCCCCTTTCCGCGTTCTCGCGGCCGCGCAGCAACGGCATCATCGCCGTCGACCTGCGCGACGACGACCGCCTGGTCGGCGTCGGGCTCACCGACGGCGCGCGCGACATCATGCTGTTCAGCAGCGGCGGCAAGGTCATCCGCTTCCACGAGGAGGAGGTTCGCGCGATGGGTCGCGACTCCACCGGTGTGCGCGGCATAAAGCTCGCGGACGGCCAGTCGCTCATCGCGCTGGTCGTTGTCGGCGAGGGCCAGGTGCTTACCGCCTCGGAAAATGGCTACGGCAAGCTCACGCCGCTGGAAGATTTCCCCTCGCATGGACGTGGCGGCCAGGGCGTGATTGCCCAGCAGGTCAGCGAGCGCAATGGCTCGATGGTGGCTGCGTTGCAGGTAGGCGCGGGCCATGAACTCATGCTTATCAGTTCCAACGGAACCCTGGTGCGGACACCTGTCAAGGACGTGTCCGTGGTGGGACGGAATACGCAGGGCGTGCGGCTGATCCGGCTGGATGAAGGGGATCGGCTCATCGGCATCGAGCGTGTCGAGAGCCTCGGTGACGAAGCATGCTTTGACGCGGAAGCGGAGGGCGACGCCGATGTGGCGGCCCCGGCCGGGGATCCGCCCGCCTGACGGGTCTCCGGGGGTGCCCGTGGCGCGGGGCCACGGGTGCTGGGCAATCCCATATGCACGGTTTGCATAAGGGCGCTCTGCTAGAATTGCCCGCTGAAAATCCGGCATTTCCGTAACAGGTACACCCCCCTTGCGCGTATTCAATTTCGCCGCGGGTCCCGCGACCCTGCCTCTCGAAGTGCTTCAGCAGGCACAGGCCGAACTGACCGATTGGCGCGGTTCGGGCATGTCCGTCATGGAGATCAGCCATCGCAGCAAGGCCTTCATCGGCGTAGCGGCCGAGGCGGAGGCCGACCTGCGCGAACTGATGGCGATACCTTCCGGCTACAAGGTGCTGTTCCTGCAGGGCGGTGCGTCCGGCCAGTTCGCCGCCATCCCCTTGAACCTCGCCACCGCCGGGTCGACCGTGGATTACGTGAACACGGGCAACTGGTCGAAGAAGGCCATCTCCGAGGCCAAGGCCTACTGCGCCAAGGTCAATGTCGTCGCCGACAGCGGCGCGACGAACTACAGCAGCGTGCCTGACCCGTCCGCCTGGAAGCGCAGTGCGGATGCGGCCTATTTGCATTACACGCCGAACGAGACGATCGGAGGCGTGGAATTCCCGTTCGTGCCCGATGTTGGTGACACGCCGCTCGTCGCTGATTTCTCGTCCTCGATTCTGTCGCGTCCGGTCGACGTGTCGAAGTTCGGCCTCATCTATGCGGGCGCGCAGAAGAACATCGGTCCCTCGGGCCTGTGCATCGTCATCGTGCGCGCCGACCTGCTCGGCAAGGCCCGTCCCGGCACGCCGTCCATCTGGAACTACCAGGAAATGGCCGCGGCGGATTCGATGTCGAACACGCCGCCGACCTTCGGCTGGTACATCGCGGGTCTCGTCTTCAAGTGGATCAAGCAGCAGGGCGGCCTGGCCGCCATCGCGGAGCGCAATCGCCTGAAGGCCGAGAAGCTCTACGCGGCGATCGACGGCTCGGGGTTCTATGCCAATCCCGTACAGCCGGCATGCCGCTCGTGGATGAACGTGCCATTCAAGCTGGCGAAGCCCGAGCTCGACAAGACTTTCCTCGCCGAGTCCCATGCAGCGGGGCTGACCAACCTCGAGGGCCATCGTTCGGTCGGCGGGATGCGTGCCAGCATCTACAACGCGATGCCGCCGGATGGCGTCGATGCCCTGATTGCCTTCATGCAGGAGTTCCAGCGTCGCCATGGCTGATCGTTTCCGCATCCTCACGCTCAACAACATCAGCACCAGGGGCCTGGAGCGCCTGCCTCGCGACAGGTACGAGATCGCGTCGGATATCGGGCGTCCCGATGCCGTGCTGGTCCGTTCGGCCGACATGCACAAGATGTCGCTGCCGGATTCCGTGCTTGCCGTGGCGCGTGCCGGCGCCGGTACCAACAACGTTCCCGTCGCCGCGCTCGCCAGGCTGGGCATCCCCGTCTTCAACACGCCAGGCGCGAATGCCAATGCCGTGAAGGAGCTCGTCCTCGCGGGCATCCTCATCGCAGCGCGCAACATCGCGCCGGCCTGGCAGTTCGCCAGAGCGCAGACCGGAGATGATGCGGCGATCGACGTTGCCGTCGAGAAAGGCAAGAAGAACTTCGTGGGCTTCGAGCTTCCGGGAAAGACGCTGGGCATCATCGGCCTCGGCGCCATCGGCGTGGCAGTCGCCAACAGCGCGCATGCCCTCGGCATGAACGTCATCGGTTACGACCCGGCGATCACCGTACAGCGCGCCTGGCAGTTGTCGTCGGGTGTTCAACAGGCACTCTCCCTCGACGACCTTTTCTCGCGCTGTGACCTCATTACCGTCCACGTGCCGCTGAACGAACACACCAAGGGCCTCGTCAGCGAAGCGCGCCTCAAGCTCATGCCGAAGGGTGGGGTGATCCTGAACTTCGCGCGAGCTGGCACGGTCGATGAGGGGGCGGTACTGGCCGCGCTGGATTCCGGCCAGTTGCATGCCTACGTCAACGATTTTCCGAAGAACGCGACCAAGGACCATCCCAAGGTCGTCACCTTGCCGCACCTCGGCGCCTCCACCAACGAGGCCGAGGAAAACTGCGCGGTGATGGCTGCCGACCAGCTGCGTGATTTCCTGGAGCACGGCAACATCCGCAATTCGGTGAATTACCCGGAAGCCGTGCTTGCACGCGTGCCGGGCACGACGCGGCTGGCGATCACCAACAGCAACGTACCCAACATGGTGGGGCAGATCTCCACCTGCCTGGCCAGCGCCAAGGTGAATATCGCGGATCTTCTCAACAAGTCGCGCGGTGAGTTCGCGTACACGCTGATCGATGTCGATGGCGGGATGGAGGCGGACATCGTGCAACAGATCCGCAAGATCGAAGGCGTGCTGTCGGCGCGCGTCGTCTGAAGCGGCACCAGGGGGAATGACGATGGCGGCAAGACGGGCGAAGCGAGCCGGGCAGGCAAAGGCGAAAGGTCCGGACCTGGCGGGTATCCGCGGAAAGATCGACGCGGTGGACGCGAAGCTCCACGAGCTGATCAATGCACGTGCCCAACTGGCGCAGCAGGTTGGCATATCGAAGCACAAGGATGGCCACAAGGTCGACTTCTACCGACCCGAGCGCGAAGCCCAGGTGCTGCGCCTGGCGCTGGAGCGCAATCAGGGCGGGCCATTGCGGGACGAGGAGATCCTGCGGCTTTACCGCGAGATCATGTCCGCCTGCCTCGCGCAGGAAAAGCCTCTGAAGGTTGCCTACCTCGGGCCCGAAGGCACCTTCACGCAGGCCGCTGTGCTCAAGCATTTCGGCCACTCGGTGCGCGCGCTTTCGCTGGCGTCCATCGACGAGGTTTTCCAGGAGGTCCAGGCGGGTACGGCCGACTTCGGCGTCGTGCCGGTCGAGAATTCGACCGAGGGCGCGATCAACAACACCCTCGACCGCTTCCTCAGCACCACCTTGCACATCTGCGGTGAAGTGGAGCTGCGCATCCACCACAACCTGCTGGGCCGGATGAAGGACCTGAAGGACGTGCAACGGGTCTGCGCACACCCGCAGGCGCTGGGGCAATGCCGCGGATGGCTGGACGAGCACCTGCCGGATGTCGAGCGGGTCGCTGTTTCGAGCAATGCCGAAGGCGCCCGTCGTGCCCGTGACGAGCGGGGCAGTGCCGCGATCGCCAGTGACACCGCCGCTGAAATCTACGGCCTGGAGGTCATTGCGCCGAAGATCGAGGACCAGCAGGACAACACGACGCGTTTCCTTGTCATCGGCCGGCAGTTGCTGCGGCCCAGCGGCGCGGACAAGACGACGCTGCTCGTGTCGCCGGGCGACGGCGACGCTTCCGGCGCGCTGCTTAACCTCCTCGAGCCGCTTGCCCGGCATGGCGTGAGCATGACGCGGATCGAGTCCCGACCGTCCCGCCGCCGCAAGTGGCACTATGTCTTCTTCATCGACATCGAAGGCCATGCGGAGGACGAGAAGGTCTCCAGGGCCTTGGCCGCGCTCGGCAAGCGGGCCTCGCTTTTCCGTGTGCTCGGTTCCTATCCCCAGGCGATCCTCTAACGTGTCAGCATCCCTTCCTGTGCGCAGCCCTGCGCGTCTTGCCGTCGAGGCGGTCCGTTCGCTCTCCCCGTACGTCACGGGCAAGCCGATGAGCGAGCTCGAGCGGGAGCTCGGCATCACGGACATCATCAAGCTGGCTTCCAACGAAAATCCGCTTGGTCCCAGCCCGGCGGCCATGGC
>JBDLPS010000116.1:0-5840 GCA_039800965.1 Pseudomonadota bacterium
AATCGCTTGCCGAGTCCAAGCCCGCCCCGGTCGCGGCTGCACCGGCACCGGCACCCGAGACCAAGTCCGTGAAACCCGTGACGGCGGAACCGGTGCCCGAGCCCAGCAAGCCCGCCGCCGCCGAGCCCAAGAAGCCCGCTGCCGCCGAGCCCAAGACGCCTGCTGCCCCCGAGCACAAGAAGCCCGCCGCCGCCGAGCCCAAGAAGTCCGCCACAGCGGAAACGAAGAAGCCGCCGGCGGAAAAGGGCAAGCCCTGGTTCGTCCAGCTCGGGGTGTTCACCAAGCGCGAGAACGCTGACCAGCTGGTCCGGCAGGTCGCGGCCAAGGGCCAGTCGGCGCATGCCAGTGGCAGCCCGCCGACGGTGCGCGTCCGCATCGGGCCGCTGCCCGACAAGGCCGCCGCGCAGGCCCTCAAGAAGCGCCTCGGCGTGGAAGGCTTCAGCGCCACGATCGTCGCGCCGTGACCGCAGGTCCGCGCGCGGCGTCGCATGCCATCCGGTAAACTCCACCGCTCATAGCCACGGTGGAGCCACAGCGCCAGTCCAGCCATGTCAGCAGTGGATTACGTCATCGTCGGCATCCTGCTTCTCTCCGCCCTGGCGGGGCTGTGGCGCGGTTTCCTCAAGGAAGCCTGCGGGCTGGTCACGTGGATCCTTGCCTTCTGGGCGTCCTGGCGTTTCGGCAGCCTCGTCGAACCCTGGCTCGGCGGCATCCTCGTCGATGATCCCTTCCGCACCTGGGCCGGGCGCTCGATCGTCTTCCTGCTCATCCTCGTCCTGGGTGCCCTGGTCGGCGCCTTGCTGTCCTGGCTCGTGCGCCTGTCCCTGCTGCGCACCATGGATCGCGCGCTCGGTTTCTTGTTCGGCGCCCTGCGGGGCGTCTTGATCCTCGGTCTGCTGGTGGTCCTCGGCCAGGCGGCGCGGCTCGATGGCGAAGGGTGGTGGCGGCATTCGCGGCTCGCGCCGGTGCTCACTCCCGTCGCCACGTTCCTGCACGCGCTCGGTGGAGACCGGTACCGCGGGCTGTTGTCGGACTGATCCAGGACGGAATTCCCATGTGCGGCATTGTCGGCATCGTCGGTCGTAGCCCGGTCAACCAGCAGTTGTATGACGCCCTCACCGGGTTGCAGCACCGCGGCCAGGATGCCGCCGGCATCATGACCATCGACGGCGGCGAGCTCACCACGGTGCGCGGCCGTGGCCTCGTGCGCGATGTCTTCCAGCAGGCGGACATGGAAACCCTGCGCGGCAACATGGGCATCGGCCACGTGCGCTACCCGACGGCCGGTGGCGACAGCATGTCCGAGGTCCAGCCGTTCTACGTCAATGCGCCCTACGGCATCTGCCTTGGCCACAACGGCAACCTCACCAACGCCGCCGAGCTCGGCGCCGTGATGATGCGTGAGGACCGCCGCCACCTGAACACGCGCTCCGACTCCGAGGTGCTGCTCAACGTGCTCGCGTCGGAGCTGCAGCGCGTCGGCAAGACGCATGCGACGCCGGACGACATCTTCGCCGCCTGCAATGCCGTTTACCGCCGCTGCCGCGGCGCCTACGCCGTCGTCGCGATGATCATCGGCCACGGCCTGCTGGGCTTCCGCGATCCGCACGGCATACGTCCCCTCGTGCTCGGCCAGCGCCGCAGCGCCACGGGCACCGAATACATGCTGGCCTCCGAAAGTGTCGCGCTGACCATGCTGTCCTTCGAGCTGGTGCGCGACGTGGCGCCCGGCGAGGCGATCTTCATCGACGAGCAGGGTCGCATGCACTCGAGCCAGTGCGTCACCGAGCCGCATACGCCCTGCATCTTCGAATACGTCTATTTCGCCCGCCCGGATTCGATCATCGACAACATCTCGGTGAACCGCGCGCGCATGCGCATGGGCGAGAAGCTCGCGGACAAGCTGCGTCGCGAACGCCCGGACCACGACATCGACGTCGTCATCCCCATCCCGGATACGAGCCGCACCTGTGCGCTGCAGCTGGCCCAGAAGCTCGGCATCAAGTACCGCGAAGGCTTCAACAAGAACCGCTACATCGGCCGCACCTTCATCATGCCGGGGCAGGAGCAGCGCACGAAATCCGTGCGCCGCAAGCTCAACGCCATCGACATCGAATTCCGCGGCAACAACGTACTGCTGGTCGACGACTCCATCGTCCGCGGCACCACGTCCGCGCAGATCATCGAGCTGGCCCGCGAGGCCGGTGCGAAGAAAGTCTATTTCGCCTCGGCTGCGCCGCCGGTGCGCTACCCCTACGTCTATGGCATCGACATGCCGGCCGCATCCGAGCTCGTCGCTGCCGGCCGGGACGAGGCGCAGGTCGCCAGGGCCATCGGCGCGGACTGGCTGATCTACCAGGACCTCGATGACCTCGTCTCCGCCTGTCGCCACGACGATGCGCACATCCGCGATTTCGACACGTCGTGCTTCTCCGGCAAGTACGTCACCGGCGACGTGACCCCCGAGTACCTCGCCCGCCTGCAGAGCGAGCGCAACGACGGCGCGCGGGTCGCCCAGCGCGACGCGCAGCCCAAGTCCGCCGGCTGATACGCCGGGCAGGCTGACCGGCGCATGCGGCTGCTCCTGGTCGAACACGATGCCCGGCTGCGCGCGCAGTTGCGTCGCCATGTCTGCGCTGTCTGGCCCGATGCACTGCTTACCGGCCATCCGCCCGATGCCGCCGGTCCGCTCCCGCCGGAATTCCTCGCCCAGGGCTTCGATGCGGTGCTGCTCGCCGAATCGTGGCCGGGCGGCGATGGTCTGTCCTGGCTCAAGGACCTCGCCGCGCGGCCCGGCTTCGCGCCGCTGCTGTTCATCGTCGATCGCATCGACGGCGAAGTGGCCGCCCTGGCACGCGTATTCGGTGCCTTTGCCGTGATCGCCCGCGAAGACATCGGCGGCGAACGGTTCATCGACGCGCTCCGCGAAGCCTCGCGCACGCGCCAGCGCGCGCTGGCGGACTGGCGGGTGTCACACGCCGGCGAGGCATCGCGTTCCTTCGGCGCCATACGCATACCAGGCTACCGCTGCGTGCGCCGCATCCCCGGTGGCACCGCGTCGCAGCTCTACATCGCCGAGAGCGAGAAGCTCGGCAGCCTCGTGGCGGTCAAAGTCACGCCCTCGCTGCACGATGCCGAAGGCACGGATCGGGCTTTCGAGCGCTTCCTGCAGGAATACGAGATCGGGCGCGCCCTGCGCCATCCCCACATCGTGCTGAGCCACGAGCTCGGCGTCGCCGACGACCACGCTTACCTCGTGATGGAATACTTCCGCGAAGGCGACCTGCGTCGCCGCATGCAGGCGGGCTTCAGCGTCGAACAGGCACTCGCGCTCGCCATACAGGTCGCGCGTGGCCTGCACGCCCTGCATCGGGCCGGCGTCCTGCATCGCGACCTCAAGCCGGGCAATGTGCTGATGCGCGCGCCGGACCGCATCGCACTCGGCGATTTCGGGCTGGCCAAGCACGAGGAAGCGGACCTCGCCATGACCGATCCCGGCATCATCTTCGGCACGCCGCATTACATGAGCCCGGAGCAGGGGCATGGCGGCCCGGTGGACGCGCGCAGCGATCTTTACAGCCTTGGCGTCATCCTCCATGAGATGCTCACGGGCGAGCGTCCTTTCACCGACCCCAATCCCATGGCGATCCTCCACAAGCACCGCAATGCGCCCGTTCCGCGCCTGCCGGAATCGCTCCGGCTGCTGCAGCCGCTGCTCGATCGCCTGCTCGCAAAGGATCCGGCGGACCGCTTCGGGTCTGCGCAGGAGGCCGATTCCGTCCTGTACGACCTGCTGTTGCAGGTGAAGGGCCTCGCCGCATGATCCTGCGTGCCGGCACTCCCGATGCCTGGGTCGAGGCCGCCGTCGCCCAGTGGCAGGACCTGCTGCGGGACCACGCCAACTGCGAGAAGAAGGCCGCCTCCACGGCGCTGGCCCTGCTCTTCGCCTATCCGGAAGATCGTCGCCTCGCGCAGCGCATGGCCCGCCTCGCTCGCGAAGAACTGCGCCATTTCGAGCGGGTGGACAAGCTCATGCAGCAGCTCGACGTCCCGCCGCGGCGTCTTGCCCCGGGGCGCTACGCAGGCGAATTGCGCAGGCAGCTCGCCACGCAGGATCCGGCGCGCAAACTCGACCTGCTCATTGTCGGCGCGCTCATCGAATCCCGTTCCTGCGAACGCTTCGAGCGCGTCGCCCCGCACCTGCCTGAGCCCATCGGCAGCTTCTACGCCGATCTCGCCATCGCGGAACGCCGTCACGAAAGCCTCTACCTCGACCTCGCGCGCGATGCGGCGCGGGCGATGAGTGCGGACGAAGCCGCGGCCGAGTCCTTGCTCGCCGCGCGGTTGCAGGTGCTTTCCGGCGCCGAGGCCGAACTCGTCCTGCGTCCGGATCCGCAGTTCCGTTTCCATTCCGGACTGCCGGTGGCTGCATGATCCGCCGTGTCGTTGCGCTGTCGCTGCTTGCCACGCTGGCCGCCTGCAGCGGCAAGACGGGCAGCGACGTCGATGCGGGTGCCAGCGGCCCCGACGCGGCCGGGCGTGCCGCGACCCGGCATCTGCGGCGCCAGATCGACATGGCCCCCAACACGCTGGACCCTTCGCTCTCCACCACCGTGCCCACGCAGCGCATCCTCGATGACCTATTCGAGGGGCTCACCCGCATCGATGGCAAGGGCGTGGTCGTGCCGGGCGTGGCGTCGAGCTGGGAGCGTTCGGCGGATGGCCTCACCTGGACCTTCCACCTGCGCCCCGACGCGCGCTGGTCCAACGGTGATCCGGTCACCGCCCGCGATTTCCTCTATGGCTGGCGTCGCACCGTCGACCCCGCCACCGCTGCCGAGTACGCGCAACAGTTCGCGCCCCTGCGCAATGGCCTGGACGTGGCGGCAGGCCGCAAGCCGGTGGAGGCGCTCGGCGTGCAGATGCTCGACGCACGCACGCTGCGCGTCGAGCTGGCCAGCCCGACGCCGTATTTCCTCTACCTGCTCACCAACAACTACTTCGCGCCGCTGCACGAAGCCACCCTCCGCGCCAAGGGCGCGGACTGGACGCGCGTCGGCAACATGGTGTCCAACGGGGCCTTCATGCTGAAGGACCTGGTCATCAACGGTTCGGTCACGGTGGCGAAGAACCCGCATTACTGGGATGCCGCGGCCGTGCGGCTCGATGCCGTCACCTATTACCCGCTGCCGGACCGTGGCGCCGCCACGGCGCGTTTCCTCGCGGGTGACGTGGATCTTGCGGACGGCTTCAACATCGACGACATCGACTGGCTGCGCCACGACCTCGGCGACCAGGTGCGCCTCTCGCCATACTTCGGCATCGTGATGCTCGGCATGCACACGCACCGGGCGCCGTTCGATTCCTTGCCGGTACGCCAGGCGCTGTCCATGGCGGTCGACCGCGAGATCCTGGTCGACAAGCTCCTGCGCGGGCTCTTCCTGCCTGCCTATGACTACGTGCCGCCCTACGAAGGTTACGCGCCCGCCGTGCCCGACTGGGCCACGTGGCCCGCCGAGCGCCGCCATGCGCGGGCGCGCGAGTTGCTTGCGCAGGCGGGGTACACGCCCGGGCACCCGCTGCGGATCGAGCTTGCCCACCAGATCACCAGCCCCGATTCCCGCCGCATGCTCGAGGCCATCACCGCGATGTGGCGCATGAACCTCGGCGTGCAGGTCACGTTGTCGACGTCCGAATGGCGCGTCTTCATGCAGGACCGCCGGCTCGGCAAGCATGGCCTGTTCTGGCACGCCTGGATCGGCGACTACCCGGATCCCTATACCTTCCTGTCGCTGTTCTCGAAGGAGGACGGCAACAACCATCCGCGTTACGCCAATGAG
>JBDLPS010000117.1:0-18502 GCA_039800965.1 Pseudomonadota bacterium
CGCCTGAAGAAGATCGTTTCCTCGGCACAGGGTTTCGTCTATGCCGTGACGATGACGGGTGTGACGGGCAAGGCCGTCGGCGCGTCGCAGGTCGACCCGGTGATGGCGGCCTGCGAATACCTCGATCGCGTGCGTGCCCTGTCGCCCGTGCCGGTCTGCGCCGGCTTCGGCATCCGCAATGCCGCGCAGGTGCAGCGCCTCGGGCCGCATGCCGATGGCGTCATCGTGGGTTCCGCGATCGTCGAAGCGCTGGAACGAGGGGAGTCGGCGGCCGACCTGCTGAAGAGCCTGCGCGGGAGCGTCTAGTGGCGCCGACCGCCCCGCGGCACGGGAGCGCGCCCACCCTCAAGATGGCGCTGCTCCTTGCCACGCTGTCGATGGTCAGCCCGCTGTCCATCGACAGTTTCTACCCTTCGATTCCGGCGATCGCCGGCGAGTTCGGCCTCTCGGCCTGGCAGGTGCAGCAGGTCATCACGGCCTACATGCTGCCCTTCGCGACGCTCACGCTCGTCCATGGCCCGCTGTCCGACGCCTTGGGGCGGCGGCGCATGGTCATCGTCGGCATGCTGCTCTATACGCTGGCTTCGGTCGGCTGCGTCGTGGCGCCGAGCTTCTCGCTGTTGCTGGTTGCCCGTGCGCTGCAGGGCATGGCGGCAGGCGTGGGCCCCACCATCGCCCGTGCCGTGGTGCGCGACCTGTACGAGGGGCACAACGCCCAACGCCTGATGAGCATCATGCTCATGATCTTTTCGCTCGCGCCCGCCATCGCACCGGTGCTGGGCGGTTGGCTGCATGTCGCGTTCGGATGGCGGTCGGTCTTCGGCTTCATGGTCCTGATGGGGCTGTGCATCGCCTTCTTTGCATGGATCTCGCTGCCCGAGACCCATCCGCCGGAAAAGCGCTCCGCATTCCACCTGGGACAGCTGGCACGGACGACGGGACGGATCATGTCCAGCCTGGATTTCATGCTGCTCGCCACCTCTGCTGCGCTGTGCATGGGCACTGTGCTGATCGTGATCGGTTCTGCGCCGGCGATCGTCGTCGAGCGCTGGCACCTGGGTGAGACCCAGTACTTCCACCTTTTCGGGCCGATCGTCTCGGGCTTCATGATCTCTTCGTTCATCGCCAGTCGCATGGCGGGCCGCGTGAGCCGCGAGTCCATGCTGCGCTTCGGCAACCTGCTGCTCACCGGGGCCTCGACGTTGCTCGCGTTGCTGTTGCTCTGGCGGGAGGACCTGCCCGTGCCCCTCCAGCAGGCGCTGCTGTTCTCGATGGCCTTCGGTGCCCAGTTCACCTTCCCGATCCTCACCCTGGAGATGCTCGACCTGCAGCCGCGCGCGCGCGGTGCTGCTGCGTCGGTCGGTACCTTCGTTTCCCTCGGTGGGGGCGCGCTGATCATGGGGGTGCTGTCGCCTGCGCTGGGTGGCGTACTGCACCGGATCGGTTTCGCGACGGCGCTGGCTGGCGCAGTGGGCTTCCTGTTGTGGATACTCGCCCACAGGCACAAGGCCGCAAAGCGGTCAGGGGAGCAGCATGGGCACTGATCGGAAACTGCCTCGCGTCGCGCCGCGTTACTGCGGTCCACCGACTTCGGCCAACGGGGGGTACATCTGTGGCCTTGTCGCCGATGCCATCGGGCAGCTGGTCACGGTGCGCCTGACGGCGCCGCCGCCGCTCGACACCGACATGACGCTGCACGATGTCCCGGACGGCACGTGGTATGTCGCGCACGGTGACGTGCGCGTCGCCGAGGCACGGCCCGCGACGCTGGATGATCTCGTGGTGCCTTCGCGGGTGAGTTACCTCGAGGCGATGGATGCGGCACGCCGCGGTCCATCCGATCCCGCCGAACATCCTTGTCCCGGCTGCTTCGTCTGCGGCCCGCTGCGTTCCCGTGGAGACGGATTGCGTCTGTTCGCCGGTCCGGTGCCTGACCGGGACATCGTCGCCACGGGATGGTTGCCGGCTTTGGACCTGGCCGGCAGCGATGGCAAGGTCGCACCGGAATTCATCGCTGCTGCGCTCGACTGCCCGGGTTTCCAGTCGCTGCGCACGGGTCGCCAGCCCTGGCTGCTTGGCGAATACACCTGCCGCATCGACCGACGTCCGCGCGTTGACGAGCCCTGTGTGATCGTCGGCTGGAAGGTGGAGAGCAAGGGCCGAAAGTCCATCGTCGGAACCGCTTTGTTCGACGAGGGTGGTGGGCTCTGCGCCGTCGCGCGCGGGCTCTGGATCCAGCCGAAGCCCCCCGAGGCCTGACGCCATGGCTGCCTGGCCGCGCCGCGTCGGCGGCAGAAGTGTGCGCCGCGTGCTGCTCGGCGTGGTCGCCGTGGTGGTGCTGGGCTATGGCGCCATCATCGGCTGGTTGAAATGGCATGAGCGCGAGATGGTGTTCGCCACGGCAGCCAGCCACCGTCGTGCGGAGGGCGTCGTGCCGCCGGGTGGCGAACTGCTCTCCCTTCCGACGCAGGGCGGGCTGCAGCTTGCGGCCCTGCGGTTCAGGCCCGACCCGCGCCAGGACAAGGGATATTGGATCCTGCACCTGCATGGCAATTCCGACTCGGCGTTCTCGCCGATGCAGATCGCGCACTGCGAGCGGCTGACGCGGCTTGGCGTCGGCGCGTTGTGTTTCGACTATCGTGGTTTCGGCCGCAGCCCGGGCGAGGTGTCCGAGGCGGCGATGCTCGAGGATGCGGAGGCGGCGTATCAATGGTTGCGTGGGCAGGGTATCGCGGAGGACCGCATCCTGCTGTGGGGACATTCGCTTGGCTCGGGCCCTGCCGTCCATCTTGCCTCGCGGCATCCGGCGGCCGCGCTGGTGTTGTTCGGTGCATTCACGTCGATACCCGAAGCCGCGGCGGATCGTTACCCGTGGCTGCCGGTGCGCTGGCTGGTCGGAGTGCATTTCGATTCACGCCGGCTGATGCCCGCCGTGCGCATGCCGGTCGTGCTCGCGCACGCCGAGACGGATCGCGTGATCGCCTTCCACCACGCGCATGATCTGCTCGCCGCGGCCAAGGGCCCGAAGCGCCTGCTCGTGCTGGTTGACCGGACGCAGGATGGCTTCGGTGGACACGTCGAAGCGCTGTATGACCAGATCGACGTGCTGCGCGATGCGCTGCCTGAAGTGTTCGGGCGTGCCATGCAGTTGCCTTTGCGCTGACGTGCAGAAGGCCGGCAGGGAGGGCTGACGATGACGCGATTGCCGAGTGCCTGCCTGATTGCCGCGCTGTTGGGTGCGTGGGTGGTGCACCCTGCCTCGGCGGTCGAGGTGGACGCCGTGTCACTGCCCTTGCCGAAGTCCTTCCCCAAAGGGGACTACTGGCCCGGTGAACATGACCGCGAGGCGGTCATCCACGTACAGATGACGGTCAACGAGGCCGGCAAGGCAGAGGACATCGAGGTGGTCGATGGCTTCTATGAAAAGCGCTTTGTTGATGCCGCGATCCAGTACATCCGTCGCATGGAGTTCTCGCCGGCGAATCGCAACGGGGTCCCGGAGCGCTACGAGGGCCTGAGGTACGCCGTGAAGTTCCAGATCGGAACCGAGCGGATCATGGGCGTCACGCCGAATTTCAGGAAGGAGCTGGACAAGGCCGTGCAGCTCATCCGGGAAGACAAGCCCGCGGAAGCACAGTCGCAGGTCAACCACATGCTGGCGGAAGAGGTGACGCTGCTTTACGAGGTCGGCGTCATGTACGCGATCCTGGCCGAAACCAGCCACCAGAACGGCAAGTTGATCGATGCCCTTTACTACAGCCGCAAGGCTTCGGAGCCGCTTGATTTCAGCTTCCCGGGTTACCAGCCCGGGAAGTCGCCGCCACAGAACAAGATCCGGCGGTATTCCCTGCCAAAGGAGATGTTGGAGGCAGTCCTTCGGCGGCGCATTTACCTCGATGCGAACCTGGGATATCCGGTGGATGGACTCCAGGCCTACTGGGAACTGACGGGCTTCGGGCCTTTGTCGCCGGATGACGGGATGGTGAAGCTGGCTGCCGATATGCAGAGACTCGCCGAATCCGGCAAACCAGTCACGGCGCAGGCCGTCATTCCCTCCATCGGCTCCTGGCACCATTTGCCGGTGCGCCGCGCCTTCACGGTGATGTCCGTGGCGGGCGGCAGGCTGGAGAAGGTGATCGTGTCCTGCGGCAAATCGTATTACCGCCGACTGCCCTTCCAGTCCGATGTCGACTGGATCCTGCCGGCGCGTTTCGATCGCTGCGGCATCCGCTTCGAAGGGGACCCGGGCACGCGTTTCCGCATCGTCGAGGCGGAGTTGTCGGCGGATGCGGATCCGGAAGGGGCAATCAGTCGCGGCGCAGGAACTCCCTGACAAGCCAGGTCGACGCGATCCCGGTGATCAACCAGCCAACGACCGACGGAATGAACGCCGAACCCCAAGCGAGGACGCCGGCGAGCAAGGCGAGCGATGCCGCGAGCCGGCTGTCCCGCCTGACCCCGATCGGCGATGGATCGTGCCGGGTGCGTCGGTGCGCGGCGTTTGTCGCCGCCGCCCGCGCGTCCGGCGAAGCGTTGGGCTCGCTGGCTGCCTGCGCCGCGTAGCGCAGCGCCGTCGGCAGGTGTTCGACCACTTCCAGCAGTTCCGGCATCCGTTGCCACAACCGCTTCGCGACCGCCACAGGGTGGCGTGTGTCGCGTGCCCAGGCTTCGAGGATGGGTGTCGCGGTTTTCCAGATGTCGAGTTCCGGATGGAGCTGGCGCCCGAGTCCTTCGATGTTGAAGAGGGTTTTCTGCAGCAGGATCAGTTGCGGCTGGATGCGACCGTCGAACCGGCGCAGGGCCTCGAACAGGCGCAGCAGAACCACGCCGAAGGAGATGTCCTTCAGAGGCTTCTCGAAGATCGGCTCGCAGATCGTGCGGATCGCCGATTCCATCTCGTCGACGCGCACGTCATGCGGCACCCATCCCGACTCGACGTGCAGTTCGGCGACGCGACGGTAATCGCGGTTGAATACCGCAAGGAAGTTCTCCGCGAGGTACGCGCGGTCGCGCGGGTCCAGCGTCCCCATGATGCCGAAGTCCACCGCCGCATAACGTGGCCGCGCCGGGTCGTCGACCAGCACGAAGATATTGCCGGGGTGCATGTCGGCGTGGAAGAAGTTGTGACGGAAAACCTGCGTGAAGAAGATCGCCACGCCGTTTTCGGACAGCGCACGGAAGTCCGTGCCGAGTTCGCGCAGTCGCGCCACGTCGCCGATGGGCACGCCGCGGATCCGTTCCATCACCATGACGTCCGCGCGGCACAGTTCGAAGTGCACGGCGGGGACGTGCAGCATGTCGTTGCCCGCGAAGTTGCGCTTGAGCTGCGTGGCGTTGGCGGCTTCCCGCATGAGGTCGAGTTCGTCGAGGATGGTTTTTTCGTATTCCTCCACGACGTCCACGGGCCGCAGGCGGCGACCCTCGGTGGACCAGCGGTCCGCGAGCCGGGCCAGCGCCTTGAGCACCTCGATGTCGCGGCTGATCACCTCGCGCATGCCGGGCCGCAGCACCTTCACGACGACTTCCCTGCCGTCGTGCAGTCGCGCCGCGTGCACCTGCGCGATGGAGGCGGCGGCCAGCGGTTCGCTGTCGAATTCCGCGAAGAGCTCGTGGATCGGCTTGCCAAGCGACGCCGCGACGATCTGCCGCGCCCGCTCGCCCGGGAAGGGGGGCACGGCGTCCTGCAACTTCACCAGTTCGTCGGCGATGTCCGGCGGCAGCAGGTCGCGCCGGGTGGAGATGGCCTGGCCGAACTTCACGAAGACAGGGCCGAGTTCCTCCAGCGCCAGGCGCAGGCGCGCGCCGCGGCTGCCGTCGGAGTCGCGCTGGAACCATGTCCAGGGCGAGGCGAGGAAGATGAAACGCAGCGGCCGGTACAGGTGCGTTTCACGCACGAAGTTGGCGAGGCCGTGGCGCACCAGCGCGCGCTCGATCTGGATGAGGCGACGGATCACGCGCAGCTTCACGGGGTCTCCTGCGGCGCGGCGAGCGCGTCGATGCGGGCAGCGAGGCGGTCGACATCCTCGCGCAGGTGGTCCACGCCGCGCAGGAATACATCAGCCTCCGCGCGCGGGACGAGGTCGCGCCGCTCGTGCGCCAGGTATTCCGCGGCGTTGGTCACGGTGGTGCGCAGGGCATTGCGCAGCCAGCCGACGGTGGCGCGCGCTGCAAGGCCCGCGTTGTGCGCGGGCACGTCGCCGACCACGCGCGAGAGTTCCTCCTCGAGGTCCGGGTGCAACAAGGCGCCCAGTTCGCGGAACCGGCCCGCGAGTTCGACGTCGCCTTCTATGGCGACGTCGCCCCGGCGGATCACGGCTTCAGGTTCGCGACCGGCTACGAGCGCGGCGAGCGCGAGCGGCGTGCCGTGGATCGTCGCGTCCGCGTCGGATGCCGCGCGGCGAGACAGTTGCAGTGACTGGCCGTTGGATGAAAGCGTCCACTGCCAAGGCGTGTGCGTCACGTCTATCGCCAGCCGCCGTCCCGCCAGCGCCGCCACCAGTTCGGTGGCGCGCGGCGACGCCATGACCTGGCGGTTCAGCAGGGATTCCACGCGTCCGGTGAGCATTGCGTTGCCGGCCTTCAGTAGCGGTAACCGCGGTGCACGGCGACGATGCCGCCCGTCAGGTTGTGGTAGCTGCAGTCCTCGAGGCCCGCGTCGCGCATCATGCCGAGCAGGGTCTCCTGGTCCGGATGTTTGCGGATCGATTCCGCCAGGTAGCGGTAGCTGCTTTCGTCCTTGGCGACGTACCTGCCGATGAGCGGCAGCAGCTTGAAGGAATAGGCGTCGTAGATGGCGCGGAAGGTGGGGTTCACGACCTGCGAGAACTCCAGCACGATCAGCTGGCCACCCGGCTTCAGCACGCGACGCATCGATCGCAGCGCGGCCGGTTTGTCGGTGACGTTGCGCAGGCCGAAGCCGATGGTCACGCAATCGAAACTCCCGTCCTTGAACGGCAGGCATTCGGCATTGGCCTGTGCAACGCGCGTGTTGGACACCAGTCCGTCGTCGAGCAGCCGGTCGCGCCCTTCGGCAAGCATGGCGGCGTTGATGTCCGTCAGCACGACGAGCCCCGACGGCCCGACCTGGGCCGCCATGCCGGCCGTCAGGTCGCCGGTGCCGCCCGCCACGTCCAGCGCCGCCTGTCCCGGCCGCAACCGCGTACAGGACAGGGTGAAGCGCTTCCACAATCGGTGGGCGCCCCCCGACATCAGGTCGTTCATCAGGTCGTAGTTGCCCGCAACGGAGTCGAACACGCCGCGTACGCGGCGCGCCTTGTCTTCCCAGGCGACCTGCTCGAAGCCGAAATCCGTCTCTTTGCGCGAATGCTGCTCGGTCACTGTCGACCCTGCCGGGGCGGGAAATGCTGCGCGTATCTTATTGAATTCCGGCGAGGAAAACCCGGTTGCGGCGCGTCGCTCCGCCATGTTCCCTGCCATCCCGGATCAGTTGAAAAATCAAGGAACCAACGCGCAGATGCCTTGAAAAAAGGCTCCGGAGGGCTGGTAATCGTGCGGGGTCCGGGGCATGATCGGTCCCGGGTCAGGTGCTCCGGAAGAGCGCCGGCCTAGTGGGGGTCTTGTTGAGGATTGGGCCGGGCGGATTGCCCGGCCTTTCTTTTTGCAGCGGCCGTTCAGGCCGTTCCGCCCGCCCCGGGCTGCTTCAGCAGCCGTTCCCGATAGGCCGCCAGCCGTGCCGGCATCTCCCGACCCAGTTCGTGCAGGTACTTCCAGGTGAAAAGCCCGGAGTCGTGCCCGTCGTCGAAGACCAGCTTCACGGCATATTGCCCCACGGGCTCGACCCGCAGGATGCCGACGTTCTGCTTGCCGGTCACCAGCACGGCCTGACCGGGTCCGTGACCCTGCACTTCGGCCGAGGGGGAGTGCACCCGCAGGTACTCGAAAGGCAGCTCGAAATGCTGGCCGTCGTCGAAGGCGACCGCCAGCACCCGCGAACGGGCCCGGAGGGTGATCTGGAGGGGGATGGGGGTCGTGGGATCCATGGCCGGGGCGACTCTGGTAGACTCCCGCCCCCTTTTCAAGGTTTACCGGAGAATTCGTCATGGGCAAGGGTGACCGCAGGACCCGTCGCGGCAAGATCTACGCCGGTTCGTTCGGCAAGACGCGTCCCAAGGCTGGCACCAAGGCTGCCGCCAAGCCGGCCGTCGCTTCCAGGAAGAAGTAAGCCGCCGCTGCCCGCCGTACGCGCCGACGTCCGTCGCCGCGTACTTCAGCGTCTCCGGCGCGCACGAGGGTGCGCGTTGTCGTAGATCCGGGCGAGATGCTGGAAATCCAGGTGCGTGTAGACCTGGGTCGTGCCGATGTCGGCGTGGCCCAGCAGCTCCTGCACGCCCCGCAGATCCTGGCTCGATTCGAGCAGGTGCGTCGCGAAGGAATGCCGGAACAGGTGGGGATGCACGTTCACCGTGAGCCCTTGGCGGCGCGCTGCCGCCGCCACGCGCAGTTGCACGGCCCGTGCGCCAAGCCGCCGGCCGTTACGACCCACGAATACCGCCTGCGTACCGCCGGCTGCGAGTCCCGCCCGTTCGGCCAGCCAGCTTTTCAGGGCGTCGATGGCCTTGGAGCCCACCGGCACGATGCGCGTCTTGTCGCCCTTGCCCCGCACGCGGACCGTGCGGTCCGCGAGGTCCAGCTGCGGCAGGTCCAGCGAAACAAGCTCCGCCAGCCGCAGTCCCGAGGAATACAGCAACTCCATCATCGCCAGGTCGCGCACGCCCAGGGGTTCTTCCGCGGGCACATCCAGCAGCCGTCCCATCTGGTCTGCATCCAGCGTCCCGGGCAGGCGCCGGCGCGCCTTGGGTGCCCGCACGTCCGAGCCGGGGTTGGACCGTGCCAGGCCTTCGCGTACCAGGAAGCGGAAAAAGCTGCGCAATGCGGAGAGGCGGCGCTGCACGCTGCGCGGGGACAGCCCGGCCGCATGGGAGCGGGCTGCGAAGCGGCGGACGTGCTGCCCGTCGAGATCGGTCCAGTCGGCCAACCGCTCGCCATCACACCAGCCCTCGAGCGCGGCCAGGTCCGCTGCGTAGGCGCTGGTGGTGTGGGCGGACAGGCGCCGTTCGGTCGCGAGGTGGCGGGTGAAGCGTTCCAGGGCCTCGCGCGCCGCCGGGGTCATCGACCGGGCCTCAGCCCCGCCCCAGCACGTCGCCGACCAGCTCCGACAGCCGGGACAGGAAGTCGGTGCTGACGCCCGGATTGAAGCGGTCGCGGTCGGGACTGCCCAGTGCGAGCAGGCCGCAGGGCATCTGGCCCCCCAGCGGTACCAGCGCCACCGAGCTCACCACGGCGCCTTCGCTGCCGAAGAGGTAGTCGCGCTGGGAATCGCGCACCTGGCCGCAGCGCGGCTTGCCGCTGGAAAACAGCGAGTCGAAGCCGCCGAGGCCGGCGTCCTTCGCATCCATGCAGCTGACGAAGCGGTTCGCGATGATGCCGGTGGCGGCAGGCCCGAACAGGACGAGCTTCGAGTGCGTGATGTCGAAGTCCTCGCGCAGGCTCTGTTCCAGGCGCATCACCGCCTCCTGGCGGTTCGGCGCACCCAGCATCCGCCGCGTGAGGTCGTGGAATTTGACGACCAGCTGCTCGTTGGCGCGGGCGATCGTGACCAGTTCGGCAAGCCGGGATTCCAGTGCCTGGCTCTTATCGCGCAGCACCTCGACCTGGCGCTCGACCAGCGATACGGCGCCGCCGCCGCGCACGTGGGGCAGCCGCAGCGTGGCGAGCAGAGCTTCGTTGCGCACGAAGAACTCCGGGTTCTGGCGCAGGTATTCCGCGATGGGTGCGTCCGCCGAAGCGGTGTCTTCGCCGTCGCGGGCCGGGGGCGTGGTCATGAAGCGTGGAACTCCGTTAGATCTCGATCTGTCCGCGGAACGATACTTCAGCGGGACCTTCGAGCCAAAGCGGCCGGCCTTCGCCCGGCCAGCGCACGGTGAGGTCTCCGCCGGGCAGGCTGACGCGCACGGATTCGTCGAGCAGCCCATCGCGGCGACCCACGGCGACTGCCGCGCAGGCGCCCGTGCCGCAGGCCTGTGTCTCGCCGACGCCGCGCTCGAAGACGCGCAGCCGGATGTGCTGGCGCGATACCACCTGCATGAAACCCACGTTCACGCGGCGTGCGAAGCGGGCATGGCGTTCGAGCGGGGGGCCCAGCTGCGCCACCGGCGCCGTGACGATGTCGTCGACGCGCAGCACGAGATGCGGGTTGCCCATCGACACCACGCCACCCTGCACGGAGGTCCCGGCGACGTTGATCGCATGGAGCGGGCCGGCCTGCCCCTGTGCATCGAAGTCGGATGCCGCAGGCGTGAAGTCCGGCACGCCCATGTTGACCGCGACGCTGCCGCCACCGGGTACGCGTGCGTCGATGAGGCCGCCGGGGCAGTCCATGCGCACGCGGCCTTCGCGTGAACGGCCCTGCAGGCGCAGGTAGTCCGCGATGCAGCGTGCACCGTTGCCGCATTGTTCGACCTCGAGGCCGTCGGCGTTGAAGATGCGGTAATAGGCTTCCGTGCCCTCGCGTCGTGGCGGTTCGATGACCAGCGCCTGGTCGAAGCCGATGCCGCGGTGGCGGTCTGCGAGCGCCCGCCACTGCGCGGCGGTGAGCTGCGCGGCTGCGGTGGCGGACTCGAACACGATGAAATCGTTGCCGAGCCCATGCATCTTGGTGAAGTCGATGCGCATGGCGGGAAGTCTAGCGCGCCGGGAAGAGGCGTTCGGTCAGTCGGAAGACGGACGAGATGTCCTCGTCGCCGTGGCCTTCCTCGACCAGCTGTGCGTAATCCTGCAGCAGCATCTCGACGACGGGCAGTTCCGCACCGACGGCTTGTGCCATGTCGCGGCAGATGCGCAGGTCCTTGGCATGCAGCTTCACCCGGAAGCCTGCCGGGTAGCTGCCCCGCACCATGTTCGGCGCGCGGTTCACGAAGTACCAGCTGGAACCGGCGCCCTTGCCGAGTGTTTCGACGACTTGCGCGAGCGGCAGCCCCTGCGAGCGCGCGAAGGACATGGCCTCGCCGATCGCGCGGATGTAGCCGGCGCAGAGGATCTGGTTCGTGGCCTTGGCGGCCTGTCCGGCACCGACGTCGCCGAAGCGCGTGATGGTGCGGCCCATGGCCGAGAGTATCGGCTGGGCGCGGGCGAAGGCGGCTTCGCTGCCTCCGACGAGGATCGCGAGTGCCGCGTCGCGGGCCCCCTCCGTGCCGCCCGTGACGGGGGCGTCGACGAAGTCCGCGCCTTTCGTGGCGAGGCGCGCCGCGGCTTCCCTGGCGGTACCGCCGCCGACAGTGGAGCAGTCGATGACGAGCAGGCCCGGGCGAGCGGCCGGCAGGATCTGGTCGACGACGGCCAGCACGTCTGCGTCGGCGGACACGCAGATCACCAGGGTGTCGCAGCGGCCGGCCAGGCTGGCCGGATCGGTGGCTGCTTCCACGCCCAGTTCGCGGGCCAGGTCCTGTGCCTTGCCGGGGCTGCGGTTCCAGACGCCGGCGAGCATTCCGGCGCGATGAAGGTTGCGGGCCATGTGGGCGCCCATGGCGCCCAGGCCGAGAAATCCGACGTTCATGAAGCGGCGTCTCCGGACGGAGTTATTTGCCGCAGTAGTATTCCATGTTTGCGCGCGCCGTCACGCGCGCGGCTTCGATTTCGGCTTCGTCGAGGAAGATCCGCTCCCCGTCCGGGCCCGGGCGGTAGAGCCGGCGGGACTCGACCGTCTGCTGGTAATTGGCCTGCGCGTCCTTGCAGCGCGCAGCCTTGTCTGCGGCCACGTCGTCGCGCACCTTGCGCAGCGTGGCGGTATCCGTCGCGGATGGCGGGTCCTGCTCCGCTGGCGTGCCGCGCGGCGCGGCCGGCCGGGCCGCCTGGGACGACGACCCGACACGTTCGGCGCCGGCAACCGGCTGGTCCGAGTAATGCCAGACGCCGTTCGCGTCCTTCCAGCGGTAGATGTCCGCCGCATGCGTGGCGAGTGTGGCGACCAGCGCGCAGGCGAGAAGGTAGGCAGGGCGTCGCATCGGCGAACCTTCTCACATGGCAAAAGGCCCCGGCAACCTTGCGGTGGCCGGGGCCCGTGGTGTCCGCCCGTCAGTCGTAGGCGCGTTCGCCGTGCAGGGTCCGGTCGAGGCCTTCGCGCTCGATGTCTTCCGACACCCGCAGCCCGATGGTCAGGTCGACCAGCTTGTAGGCGACGAGCGAGACCACGCCCGACCAGACGATCGTGGTGCCGACGCCCCAGAGCTGCGAGATCACCTGCGCGCCCATGTCGAAGTCACCGACCTTGTCCGCCACATAGTCGTAGACGCCGGTGCCACCGAGCGTGGGATCGGCGAATACCCCAGTGAGGATCGCGCCGAGTATGCCGCCGACGCAGTGCACGCCGAACACGTCGAGCGAATCGTCGTAGCCCATCCACGCCTTGAGCTTCGTCACCGCGAAGAGGCAGACCAGGCCGGCGATCAGGCCGAGGACGATCGCGCCCATCGGGCCGACGAAGCCGCAGGCCGGCGTGATGGCGACCAGGCCGGCAACGGCGCCCGAAGCCGCGCCCAGCATCGTGGGCGTACCGCGGCCGATCCATTCCGCGAACATCCAGCTCAGCGCCGCGGCGGCGGTGGCCAGCAGCGTGTTGGCAAACACCATGCCGGCGAAACCGTTGGCTTCAAGGTTGGAGCCCACGTTGAACCCGAACCAGCCCACCCACAGCAGGGACGCGCCGATCATCATGAAGGGCAGGTTGTGCGGCGGCATGGCGACCTTGCCGTAGCCGTTGCGCCTGCCGATCAGGAGGCAGCCGATGAGGCCTGCGATGCCGGCGTTGATGTGCACCACCGTGCCGCCCGCGAAGTCCAGCGCGCCCTTCTGGAACAGGAAGCCCGCCGTCGCTGTCGCCGCCGCGCCCGCGTCGGCACTGGTGTAGGCGTCCGGGCCAGCCCAGAACCAGACCATGTGCGCGACCGGCAGGTAAGAGAAGGTGAACCACAGCACCATGAAGGCGAGCATCGCCGAGAACTTCATGCGTTCGGCGAAGGCACCGACGATCAGGCAGGGCGTGATCGCGGCGAAGGTCGCCTGGAAGCAGAAGTAGACCAGTTCGGGGATCACCACGCCCTTGCTGAAGGTCGCAGCGTTCGCGTCGCTGGTCAGGCCCTGCATGAAGAGCCTGTCGAGTCCGCCGATGAAATCGTTGCCCCCGGTGAAGGCGAAGCTGTAGCCGTAGATGGCCCACAACAGGCACATCAGGCTGAAGACGACGAAGACCTGCATCAGCACCGACAGCACGTTCTTGCTGCGGACGAGGCCGCCGTAGAAGAGCGCGAGGCCGGGGATGGTCATCATGATCACGAGTACCGTGGAGACCAGCACCCATGCGGTGTCGCCCTTGTTCGGTACTGGTGCTGCCGCATCAGCGGCGGAGGCCACGACGGGCGCCAGGGCCCCCATCGCGAGCAGTGCGCCCCGCGTCCATCGCGGGGTAGTGAGTGAGGCGAGATCAATGCGCATGTGCGACTCCCAGCTTCTCTTTAAGTTGCCGCGGTCCCGGTCTCGCCGGTGCGGATACGAATGGCCTGTTCCAGATTGCCGATGAAGATCTTTCCGTCGCCGATCCGGCCCGTGCGGGAAACGTTCGCGATCGCTTCCATGACCGGCTCGGCGATGCTGTCGTCGACAGCGACCTCGACCCGGATCCGCGGGCCGAACTCCGATTCATGCACCTCCGTGACGGTCACGCCCTGGACGCCCAGCTGTGCGATCACCTTGCGGAGATCGTCCAGCTTGAAGGGCCTTACCACGGCCGTGATCATCTTCATGAGGCTCATATCGCGGAGAACGTGCCCTTAAAGCGACGTTGCCGAATACCCTCCGGTACGCTTGAATGCCAAGCGGATCGGTACCCAGGTTGGGTATTGCAGAATCCGTGCCACGTTCATCCGGGGGCGCGGGCCCGGCAAAAGCGGTGCGGGGCTATGCTGGATGCACAGTTTGTGACCGCCCGTCGATGGGTCGCGCACCAAAGCGGTGCCACGAGGCAGCAGGAGACCGATATGGACCACCAGAAGATCGAAGACCTCGCCCGACGGTTGCTTGACAGCATCCCGTCCTCGCTGCGCGCGGCGCAGCACGACCTCGAGGCCAACTTCCGCGGCGTCCTGCGCTCCGCGCTGTCGCGCCTCGATCTCGCCACCCGCGAGGAGTTCGATACGCAGACGCGTGTGCTGGCACGCACGCGGGAGCTGGTCGAGCAGCTCGAGGCGCGCGTCGCCGAGCTCGAAGCGCAGCTGAAGGGGCAGCGCTAGCGCGCTGTACTCGCACCGGCGGGAGCGCCGGTGCCTGTTTCCGCCTGACGGTCCCAAGGAGGGGGCTTATGGGCCATGCACAGGTGATGAGCCGTGCGCAGGTGGGACTCGCCGCGCCGCTGGTCCGCGTCGAGGTCCATCTGGGCAGCGGCCTGCCGGGCTTCAGCATCGTCGGCCTGCCGGCACCGGTGGTGCGCGAGAGCAAGGAACGGGTCCGCGCCGCGCTGTCGCAGTGCGGTTTCGACTGGCCCGCCGGCCGCATCACCGTGAACCTCGCACCCGCGGATCTCCCGAAGGAGGGTGGTCGATTCGACCTCCCGATCGCGGTCGGCATCCTCGTGGCATCGGGCCAGCTGTGTCCGACGCCCGACCTCGAGCACAGCGAGCTCTATGGCGAACTCGCCCTGGATGGCGAGCTCAAGCCGGTGCCGGGAGTCCTGCTCGCAGCCTTGCAGGGCAGCCGTATCGGGCATCGACTCATCGTGCCCGCTGGCAATGCCGTCGAGGCACGGCTTGCCGGCAGCAAGTCGTTGCTGGCACCGGCCACGCTCGCGGACGCGGTACGCGGGCTTGCCGGCCTGGCGCCGGTGGACGGTGCCGCCGCGTCCGGCGACGAGGGTCCGCCGGTCCTGCCGCCCGTCACCGCCGTGGCGGATCTGGCCGATGTCAGGGGTCAGCACCACGCGGTGCATGCCCTCGCGGTTGCCGCGGCCGGCGGCCACAGCCTGTTGCTCTGCGGCCCGCCCGGTTCGGGCAAGAGCATGCTGGCGCAGCGCCTGCCCGGCCTCCTGCCTGCCTTGACCCATGACGAGGCGATCGAAGTCGCGGCAATCGATGCCATCGCGCAGCGTCGCTCGGGCGTTCAGTCGTGGGGGCGACGCCCGTTCCGGACGCCGCACCACACGGCGTCGGCCAGCGCCATCGTCGGAGGTGGAAGCGACGCCCGGCCCGGCGAGGTCAGCCTTGCCCACCGAGGCGTGCTGTTCCTGGACGAGTTGCCCGAGTTCGATCGCCGGGTGCTCGAGTCGCTGCGCGAGCCGCTGGAGACTGGCGTCGTCAGTGTTTCACGGGCCATGGTGCGCGCCGACTATCCGGCCGACTTCCAGTTGGTTGCGGCAATGAATCCCTGTGCCTGCGGGTACCACGGCGACAGGAAGGCACAGTGCCGGTGCACGGCTGCGGAACTGCAGCGTTATCGGGCCCGTCTGTCCGGGCCCCTGCTCGACCGTATCGACCTGCATGTCCCGGTACAGCGGGGCAAGCCGGAAGACCTGCTCCTGTCGACCAAGGGGCCCCACCCCCCGCCTTCGACGGTGGTCGTTGCCGCTGCCGTGGCAAAAGCGCGTGCCCGGCAGTGGGCCAGGCAGGGCTGCCTCAATGCACGGCTGGAGGTGTCGGCGTTGATGTCAGGCGATGCGCTGGCGCCTGGCGCGCTGTCGATGCTGGCGCAGTGCGCCGAACAAGAAATGATGTCGGCACGGGCGAGCCACCGCGTCCTGCGCGTGGCGCGGAGCATTGCGGACCTGGAGGGTGCGGTGCGGGTCGAAGACCGGCACGTTGGAGAGGCCCTGAGTTTCAGGCGGCTGGCCTGAACGGGCTGGCGGGGCGCCGGCAGGCCGGCCCACCCCGCCGGGGCGCTGTTTTAGAGCGCCACCATGTGATCGACGGCCTGCTTGATGAGATCGTCGGACAGGTCGGTGCGACCGCCCTTGGCCGGCATCACGCCCTTGCTGCCGTTGAAGCCGGCGATGGCGTGCTTGTACAGCGTGTCCTTGCCCTGCGCCACGCGCGGACTCCATGCCGCCTTGTCGCCCGCCTTCGGCGCGCCGGCGATGCCCTCGCCGTGGCAGGCCTTGCAGACGGCCTCGTAGGCGCCTGCGCCATCCGTCGGCACGGCCGCGGCAACGGCCGGACCGGCAGCCGCCGACGGCTTGATCTCGAGGCCCGTGTTGTCCTGGCCGGACACGGCGACCTTCACCGGCGCCTCGGTGCGCGCCTGGACGCTCTCGACGTACTTGGCGTCTTCCTGAACATGCGTCAGCTGCTCGACCTTGCCGACGTGGCGGGCGAGGGCAAACATGCAGATCGCGAAAGCGACCAGCAGGCCGAGGACGACACTGAAAACGTTGAAAAAGTGGGTGTCTTGCTTGCTCACGAATCGATCCTGCGCGAAAAGGGAACACGGGTCGCGGACGCGCAAGTATAGCCGCTCTGGGCAGGCCCGTGGCCACCGGGTGCTGGCGCCGGACGGTCGGGCCGGGCACAGTGCCGCCCGGCGGATCGCGTGAAGGCATTGCTGGGCTGAGCACCTTGAAAGGACCTCGACGATGAACCTGATTGCCCTGCTCTGTGGAGTGACTGCGCTGTCCTCGCTTGCCGGCCTGATCGTCGCCCTGACCCGGGGCGGCGGGGCGGCCGTGGACGAGGCGGCACGCGAAGCCCGCGACGCGAAGGACGCGGCGAACCGGATGAGCGCCCAGCTGGCAGAGCTTCAAGGTCGCGTGGCCGCGCTGTCCGATGCCCAGCCGCGACTGCGCAGTGAAGTGGCCGAGCGCATCGATGCGGGCTTCAAGACCAGCACCGACGCGATCATCCAGCTGCGTACCGAGAACTCCGAAAAGCTGGAGCAGATGCGTCGTACGGTCGACGAAAAGCTGCACGAAACGCTCGAGAAGCGCCTCGGCGAATCCTTCAAGCGCGTGAGCGATCAGCTGGAAAGCGTGCACCGCGGCCTCGGCGAGATGCAGTCTCTGGCCACGGGCGTGGGCGACCTGCGCAAGGTGCTCACCAACGTGAAGACGCGCGGTACCTTCGGCGAAGTGCAGCTCGACAACCTGCTCGACCAGATCCTCACGCCCGAGCAGTACGACAAGAACGTCGCGGTGGTGCCGGGCAGCGCAGCGCGCGTGGAGTTCGCGCTGCGCCTGCCGGGCAGGTCCGACGATGGCCGGCTCTACCTGCCGATCGACGCCAAGTTCCCGATCGAGGACTACCAGCGACTGCTCGATGCACAGGACAGGGCGGACATCGCCGGCGTGGAAGAGGCCGCCAAGGCGCTGGAGACCCGCGTACGCCAGGAAGGCAGGACCATCCGCGAGAAATACATCGAGCCGCCGCACACGACCGATTTCGCCGTGATGTACCTGGCGACCGAAGGTCTCTATGCCGAGGCGCTGCGCAGGCCGGGCCTCGCGGATTGGCTGCAGCGCGAGTGCAAGGTGGTGCTGTCGGGCCCGACCACGCTGGCCGCCATGCTCAACAGCCTGCAGATGGGCTTCCGCACGCTCGCCATCGAGAAGCGCTCGTCCGAGGTCTGGCAGGTGCTGGGTGCGGTCAAGACCGAGTTCGGCAAGTTCGGCGAGGCGCTGGCCCACACGAAGAAGAAGCTTGAGGAAGCAACCAACAGCATCGAGAAGGCGCAGACACGCAACAACGTGCTGACGCGCAGGCTCAAGGGCGTGGACCAGTTGCCCGAGCCGGAAGCGGTCGGCCTGCTGGGCGTGATGCCCGATGTCGACAACGGAAACGAAGAGGACTGAAAACATGGCCGCGAAGACGACGATCAAGCAGTTGCTCGAACGGGGCGAGATGGTGTGGTCGCCCTGCGTGTACGACTGCGTGTCGGCGCGCGTGGCCGAACTCTGCGGCTACAACTCGATCCTGCTCAGCAGTGTCGAGCTCGAATACGCACACCTGGGGATTCCTTCCGGGGCCTACAACTGGGAGGAGTACATCTGGGTTGCCTCCCGCATCATCAATTCGACCACGCTGCCGCTGATCGTCGACGGCGAGAATGGCGGCCGCACACCGCTCGAGGTCTACCGCAACTGCAAGCGCCTTGCCGAGGCCGGCGCGAGCGCGATCTCCATCGAGGACACGCGCGAAGGCACCATGTACGCCGGCTATCACTACGGCCACCACATGGGCTACATGGAGGCCGAGCGCTGGGCGACGCACGTGAAGGCTGCGGTCGATGGCGTAGCTGGCACCGACTGCATGATCATCGCGCGCACCGATATCAAGGGTGGCGGCGCGGCGCAGACCGGCGCCGTGGGCGGCAACGAATTCTCGCAGGGCCTGGACGAGGCCATCCGCCGCGCGAAGATGGGCGTCGAAGCGGGCGCGCCGATCACCATGATCCAGAACATCTGCCACGCGGGCTGCGAACCGGAATGCCGCCGCATCGTCGCGGAGGTGCCGGG
>JBDLPS010000118.1:0-3572 GCA_039800965.1 Pseudomonadota bacterium
GCTTTGCGGGATTCGGGCACCGGAGCTACCGGCACGGAGGCGAGCAGCGCCTCCATGCGTTCGCGCAACCCGTCCTTGAACTCGGGGTGCGAGAAGATCCACACGTCGTTGTGCCGGATGCCGTCCAGCACGATGCGGCCGGCTTCCAGCGGGTCCATCCCGGCGCCGATGATCTGGCGGATGCGCGCCTCGTTCACCGGGGCGTCCACCGGCCCGGTCTTGCCCGGCGCACCGCCGAAGGCCGCGCTCACGTTCTTCTCGAGCTCGAAGATGTTGGTCGCCACGAGGCCCGGGCAGTACACCGAGACGCCCACGTTTGCCTTGATGGCGTCCATTTCGGAACGCAGGATTTCCATCATCCCCACTGTGCCGAACTTGGTCGCGGTGTAGGAGCCGGCGCCGCCGCCCTCCGTCGGCAGCACGCCGCTCATCGACGAGGTCGTGACGATGTGCCCACCCTCGCCGTGGCGGCGGATGCGCGGCAGGAATTCGTGCACGCCGTTGTAGACGCCGGTGAGGTTCACGGCGACGGCCTGGTCGAAGTCCTTCGGCTCGGTCTGCCACATCGGCGTGAGGGGGCCGATGCCGGCATTGTTCGAGAGCAGGTGGATCTTGCCGAACTTGTGTTCGATTTCGTCCGCCGCGGCCTTCATGGCGTCTCGATCGACCACGTTGACCTTGATCGCGTGCACGCGGTCGCGGCCACCCTTGAAGCTGTCCAGCGCCGGACCCACCTGGTCGTCGCGGATGTAGCCGATCACGACCTTCATGCCGGCCTCGTGGAACACGCGCGCCTGGCCCAGGCCGATGCCGCTGGAGCCGCCCGTGATGAAGGCCACCTTGCCTTCGACGTCCTTGAGTGGCGCTGGGGCGGCGGCAGGGCCGGTGGCCGCCGTGGCAGCGCGGGCCATGCCCGTCAGCGAGGCGGCACCTGCCGTCACTGCGAGGCGTTCAAGGAACTGGCGGCGGTCGAAGCCGGCGTCGTGGTTGTTCATCTGCTGGATTCCCCGTGTCGGTTCCCCGCGGCGCGCGGGGTGGAACATGCTACACCGGGCGCGCTCAGCGTCGACGCGAGGCGCCATCCTTGACGTTCGTGATCTGCGCGTAGGCCGAGTGGTTGTGGATCGACTCGAAGTTCTCGGTTTCGAGTTCATACTCGGCGATGCGGTCCTCGCGGTTCAGGCGACCCGCCACGTCGCGGATGATGTCCTCGACGAACTTCGGGTTGTCGTAGGCCTTTTCCGTCACGTATTTCTCGTCGGGCCGCTTGAGGATGCCGTAGACCTGGCAGGACGCCTCTTCCTCGGCGATGTCGATGAGGTCCTCGATCCACAGGTGCGCGCCTTCGCGGATGCGCGCACGGATCGTGATGTGCGAGCGCTGGTTGTGTGCGCCGTAGTCCGCGATCTTCTTGGAGCAGGGGCAGAGGCTCGTCACCGGCACCACCACGCGCACCCAGGTATCGACGCGCCCGTCGTGGATCTCGCCGATGAGGCTGACCTGGTAGTCCATCAGGCTCTCGACGCCGGACACCGGCGCCCGCTTCATCACGAAGAACGAGAACCCCATTTCGATGTGCCCGGCGTCGGCATCCAGCCGCTGCGTCATGTCCTGCAGCATCCTGGGGAACGACTCGACGGATACCTCGCGCTCGCGGTGGAGGATCTCCACGAAGCGGGACATGTGCGTGCCCTTGAAATGGTGCGGCAGCTGCACGTACATGGCGAAGGTCGCCACGGTGTGCTGTTCGGCGGACGAGCGGTCCTTCACCCGTATCGGATGCCGGATGTCCTTGATGCCGACGCGGTTGATGGGAAGCTGGCGCGCGTCGGGGCGGCCCTGGACGTCCTCGATCTGCGAGGTCGCCGCCGGGCGGGGCGGGGCGGGGGTGGTCATCAGGGCAATGTAAGGGTCGGGGTCCGGCGGTTCAACCCTGCGGACAGCGGCTGCCACCATCGCTCGATGCGGGCGAGCACCGCTGGCGTGTCCAGGCCGGCCGCCGCCAGGCAGTCCTGCCGCGACCCATGTTCGATGAACCGGTCCGGGATGCCGATGCACAGGCGGGGCAACAGTAGCCCGGCGGCGTCGAGCGCTTCGCAGACCGCGCTGCCGGCGCCACCGGCGACGGCGTTTTCCTCGATGGTGACAATGCCGTCGCTGCGCGCCGCCAGCTGCAGGACCAGTGCCTCGTCCAGGGGTTTCACGAAGCGCATGTCCACCACCGTCGCGTCGTGCCGGTCGCCGGCGTCGAGCGCGGCCGACAGCAGCGTGCCAAAGGCGAGGATCGTGAGCCCGCTGCCGCCCTCGCGGCGCACCACGCCCCTGCCGACGGGCAGCGCCTCCATGTCCTGCGACACTGCCATGCCCGTGCCGGTGCCGCGCGGGTAGCGCACTGCGGACGGCTGCGACAGCGTGGTGGCGGTGTACAGCATCTGGCGGCACTCGTTCTCGTCGGAGGGCGCCATGACCACGAGGTTGGGAATGCAGCGCAGGAAGGACAGGTCGTAGCTGCCCTGGTGCGTCGCGCCGTCGCCGCCGACGAGTCCGGCGCGGTCGATGGCGAATACCACGGGCAGGTTCTGTAGCGCGACGTCGTGCACGAGCTGGTCATAGCCCCGCTGCAGGAAGGTCGAGTAGATGGCAACGACGGGCTTGAGCCCCTCGCAGGCGAGGCCGGCCGCGAAGGTCACTGCGTGCTGTTCCGCGATCGCCACGTCGAAATAACGGCCCGGGAAGCGTCGCGAGTATTCGACCAGGCCCGAGCCTTCGCGCATTGCCGGCGTGATCACCACGATGCGTTCGTCCTGCGAGGCGATGTCGCAGGCCCATTCGCCGAAGACCTGCGAGTAGGTCGGGCCGGAGGCCTTTTCCTTGAAGATCGTGCCGCTCGACGGGTCGAAGGGGCCGGGTCCGTGCCACTTGATGGGGTCGGCCTCGGCGGGCGCGTAGCCCTTTCCCTTCTTCGTGATCACGTGGAGAAACTGGGGGCCGTCGAGCGTGCTGATGTTCTTCAGCACGGAGACCAGCGCGCCCACGTCGTGCCCGTCGATGGGGCCGATGTAGTTGAAGCCCATTTCCTCGAACAGCGTTCCCGGCAGAACCATGCCCTTGAAGTGTTCTTCGGACTTGCGGGCCAGGCGGCTGAGCATCGGCATGTGCGAGAGCACGCGTTTGCCGCCCTCGCGCAGCGTGGAATAGGCCCGGCCCGCGATGAGCCGCGCGAAATACTGGGACAGTGCGCCGACGCCCTCTGAAATCGACATCTCGTTGTCGTTCAGCACCACCAGCAGGTTCGCCGGCAGCGTGCCGGCATGGTTCAGCGCCTCGAAGGCCATGCCGCCGCTCATCGCGCCGTCGCCGATCACGGCCACCACGTGCCGCGATTCGCCCTTGCGGGCAGCCGCCACGGCCATGCCGAGCGCGGCGCTGATCGAAGTCGACGAGTGGCCGACGCCGAAGGTGTCGTACTCGCTTTCTGCCCGGTTCGGGAACGGGGCGAGTCCGCCGGTCTGCTTGATGCTGGCCAGTTGTCCGCGCCGGCCGGTCAGCACCTTGTGCGGATAGGCCTGGTG
>JBDLPS010000119.1:0-4104 GCA_039800965.1 Pseudomonadota bacterium
CGTCCGCGGGGCCGATGCCGGACAGCATCAGCAACTGGGGGGAGTTGAACGCGCCACCACAGAGGATGACCTCCCGCCCGGCCAGCACCGTCTCCACCTTTCCCTCGCGGCGATACTGCACGCCGGTCGCACGACCGCGTTCGAGCACGATGCGTCCCACCAGTGCATTGGATTCGATGCGCAGGTTCTTGCGGCCCACCACCGGATACAGGTACGCGCGTGCCGTACTGGACCGCGCGCCAGCACCGACGGTGGAATCCATCTGCGAGATGCCGTCCTGGTCGGCGCCGTTGGCGTCCTCCCGGAACGGTATGCCGGCCGCCTCCGCCGCCGCTCGCAAGGGCTCCCACAGCATCTCGGGCCCCTCCATCCTGGAGATGCGGACCGGACCGTCGCCGCCGTGGAAGGGGCCGGCGCCACGCCAGTTGGTTTCCAGACGCTTGAAGTAGGGAAGGACATCGGCGTAACCCCAGCCTTCCAGGCCCGATTCGCGCCAGCGGTCGTAGTCGCGACGGTGGCCACGGATCGCGATCATCGCATTGATGGACGACGTGCCACCCCAGGTGCGACCCCGCGGGTAATCGAGCCGTCGTCCATGCAAGGCGGGCTCCGGCTCGCCCTTGTACTGCCAGGTCCCGATATTGCCCCAGGCCACCTTCGGGAAGGCGAGCGGCATCAACTGGAAAGGATGGCGGTCGCGCGGGCCTGCCTCCAGCAACAGCACGGAAACCGCCGGATCCTCGGAGAGCCGTGCCGCCACCGCGGCACCCGAAGAACCCGAACCGACGACGATGTAATCAAATGTTTTCTTCACGGCGCCGCTTCTTCAGTAAAGACCTTTCTGCAACTTCCAGCGACGATGACCCCAGGTCCAGTCCCGGGGTGCCGCGAGGATTTCCCGCTCGACGAGCCGCGCATAGCGCGTCGTGAACTCGCCGGGCTCCAGCCGCTCGCCGGCATCGGCCAGCGGCATGAACTCGATCTCGTAATGGCCGCGCCGCAGCCGGCGCAGCGCGACGAAAAGGGCCGCGTAGCGGGTTGCCTTCGCCATCTGCTCAGGCCCCATGTAGAAGGCAGTATCCCGGCCCAGGAAACGCAGCCAGTGCTTGTGGTCACTCGACAGCGGCTCCTGGTCCGCCAGCATCGCGATGCCTCGCACGATGTTGCGCCGCTTGAGCATGTCGCCCAGCAGGTCCTTCGCCGGCACGAGGTGTGCGCCGAAACGGGTCCGGATCGCGAACATCATGGCCTCGGCCCAGCGCGACTTGATCGGCTTGTAACCCACGTCCAGCGGATATCCAAGATGGAGTGCCAGCGCGTGCAGCACCCATTCCCAGTTCGCCTGGTGCGCGGCGACCAGCAGCACGGGCTTGCCCTGCCCCAGCGCCTGCTGCGCGAGCGGCAGGTTCTTCAGCCTTACACGGGCGGAGAATTGCGAGGGCGACATCCCGGCCGCCTTGAACACCTCGGCCACGGTCTGCGCGACCTGATAGTAATGGCCGGCCACGAGCCGACCGACCTCCCCCCGGCCCAGGCCCGGGAAGCATCCCTCGATGTTGCCCCGCACGACTCCGACGCGGGAACGCGCCACCCGGAAAACGAGGAACATCACCGACGCGGTGACGGCATACAACAGCCACAGCGGCAGACTGCCGACCAGCCGCAGCCACCACGGGCGCAGGTCGACGGGCGTCGGGGAAGAGGGCGTATCCACGGGCCGCAGTTTCCCACACTCTCGGCGGAGTCGCCGGATCGGGCAACGGTGCTATCCTCGGCCCCGGTTCTCCCCATCCATCCTGAGTGCAAATGCCATGAATGAAATCAAGCTGCTGATCGGTGGTGCGGACGTCGGCGCCAGCAATGGTGCGACCTTCGAGCGCAAGAGCCCCATCACGGGTGCCGTCGTGAGCCGCGCCGCCGCGGCCACCGTCGAAGATGTGAAGGCCGCGATCGACGCTGCCCAGAAGGCCTTCCCTGCCTGGTCCAAGACCGGCCCGAACGCGCGCCGCAAGCTGCTGATGGTCGCCGCCGAGAAACTGCGCGCCAAGAGTGGCGAATTCGCCCGCCTCTGCACCGAGGAAACCGGCGCCATCGGCGGCTGGGGCCACTTCAACACCGCCTTCGCCGCGAACATCATCGAAGAAGCCGCAGCCATGACCACGCAGGTCATCGGCGAGACGATTCCGACCGACCAGGCCGGCACCTACGCGATGGGCATGCGCGTCCCGACCGGCGTCTGCGTCGGCATGGCGCCCTGGAACGCGCCGGTCATCCTCGGCGTGCGCTCGATCGCGATGCCGCTAGCCTGCGGCAACACCGTCGTCATGAAGGCCTCGGAACTGAGCCCCGCCATCCACCGCCTGATCGTCGATGCCTTCGTCGAGGCCGGGTTCCCGGCCGGCACCGTCAACTTCATCACGCACTCTGCGCAGGACGCGCCGGCCGTGGTCGAGGCGCTGATCGCGCAGCAGGCCGTGCGCCGCGTGAACTTCACCGGCTCCAGCCGTGTTGGTCGCATCATCGGCGAGCTGTCGGGCAAGCATCTCAAGCAGTGCCTGCTCGAGCTGGGCGGCAAGGCCCCGCTGGTCATCCTCGACGACGCGGACCTCGACGAGGCCGTGGCCGCCGCGGCCTTCGGTGCCTTCATGCACCAGGGCCAGATCTGCATGTCGACCGAGCGCATCATCGTGACGGCCGGCATCCACGACAAGTTCGTGGAGCGCTTCGTCGCCAAGGCGAAGTCGCTGCCGATGGGTGACCCGACGCAGGGCAACTTCCCGATCGGCGCCTGCGTCGATGCGAAGACGGTCGACCACGTGAAGGCCCTCATCGCCGACGCCACCGCCAAGGGCGCGAAGGTCGCCACCGGCGGCACGGGCCCCGGCGGCGCCTTCTTCGAGCCGACCGTCGTCACGGGCGTCGAGAAGGGCATGCGCATCTACAGCGAAGAATCCTTCGGCCCCGTCGTAGGCGTGCTCAAGGCACGCGACGCGGATCACGCCGTCGAGCTGGCCAACGATTCGGAGTACGGCCTGTCGGCTGCCGTGTTCAGCCAGAACATCAACACCGCGCTGTCGGTTGCTTCGCGCATCGATTCGGGCATCTGCCACATCAACAGCCCGACCGTGCAGGACGAGGCCCAGATGCCCTTCGGCGGCACGAAGTCCTCCGGCATCGGCCGCTTCGGCGGCGCGGCCGGCATCGCGGAGTTCACCGACCTGCGCTGGATCAGCATCTCGACCCAGCACCGCCACTACCCGATCTGACGATCGGGCTGGCCGTGGGGCCAGGCAAAAAAAGGGCGGCTGCAGCGATGCAGTCGCCCTTTTGCTTTGGGGCATCTCGTCAGATGAGCTTGTAGATCATGAGCCGCACGGACGGCTTGTCCGGCAGGCCCGCACCGACCGTTCCAACGAAGATGTGCTGGTTCATCCAGGCGTACTTGCCGGCCGGCGCCTCGAACCATGGCGTCGAGAGCGCATAGCGCGACCCATCCGCCTTGGTCGGCGACACGAGGCCGCGGTTGATCACGTGGATCAACACCTTGTCCTCGGTCTCCATGTAGTAATCGGCCTCCAGCTCCTTGTAGCCATCGGCACGCAGGAGTTGCCAATCCGCGCCACCCGACAGGATGCGGGCCGAGAAGCCCGGCCCTTTCGCGGTACCCCCGATGATGGGCACCCGCGCCCGCTGGCCGTAACGCCCCTGCCCGTGCTCGACAGTCGGCTCGAGCAGGGCCAGCGCCTCATACACCAGTTCAGCGTGCGGCGGCACGGGACCGGCGACTTGCGGCGCCGCGGCGGCGGCACCGGCCTGCGAGGACACCGCGCCCAGGGCCGCGGCACCAAGCAGGAGCTCGCGGCGATCGATGTGTTCGGAAGACGCCATGGCTTTCAGCCTCGGTTAAGGATCCAGAGTCCAGTATGCCGGCCATCACTGGAGAATTGACCATGTCCAATATCGTATCGATTGTCTTCCTGTTCCACTTCTTCGCCAGCCTGGCCTGGTTCGCGGTGTGCGGCTTCGGCGCCCTGAAGGTCGTGACGCAGCGCGTGAAGCAGCGCTTCACCAACACCACCGTGGCCGACGTCGCCCTGACCGCTG
>JBDLPS010000120.1:0-30773 GCA_039800965.1 Pseudomonadota bacterium
CACGGGTGGTGGCCTCGCGGCCGCCACCTGGGTTGAACCCGACACGACAGAGGCTATGCTGATGAACCATGCGATCCCTGTCCTTCCTGGTGGCGCTCCTTGCCGCGGCCCCGCTGGCCGCTGCGGAAGCGTATCGCTGGGTGGACAGGGACGGCGTGGTGCACTACTCCGACCAGCCGGCTCCCGGTGCGCAGAAGATCCCGCTGACGATCGCGCCGCGGCCCGGTTCGGTTGCGCCGCCGCCGCCCGCGGCGTCGCCCCGCAATCCCGAATCCACGGCGTCGAACGCGACGCGCGCTGCGCACTGCGCCTTCACCAGTCCGGCACCGGACCAGGTTTTCCAGGCCGCCGAAACCGTTCCCGTCTCGCTGCAGGTCGAACCGTCGATGGACGCGGGCGACCGGGTATCCGTGGCACTGAACGGCGCGACGGTGGAGCAGTGGCCGTCCACGGCGACGTCGATGCAGCTGGGGCCTATGCCCCGTGGGGCCTATACGCTTGCCGCTACGGTCACCGCGGCCGATGGCAGCGTGAAATGCGCCGCGGCGACGGTCGCGTTCAACGTGTTCCAGCCCTCTGTGTTGTCGCCGGGCCGCAAGCGCACGCCGCGCTGAACCGCCCCGCTGAACCGGCCGGGGAGCACCCCGATGGCCGATGAGCACGATTCGGCTGCCGTGCTTTCGCGTTTCGCGCCCACCGAGTTGCTCGACGCGCTCTCGACCGGCATCGTCATCCTCGATCGCACGCTGTGCCTGACCTATGCCAACGTCGGCGCCCAGGACCTGATGGGCATCAGCGTGAATACGGCCCGCGGCCGTCCCTTCGGCGATCTGTTCCATGATTCCCGCGAACTCGCCGCGACCTTGCTCCGGTCGCTCCGCAACGCCGAACCTTGCGCGCAGCACGAAGTGCCGTTGCGGCCGATCGGCGCCACGATGTCCCACCACGAGCCGCATGTCGTCGACATCATCGCGACGCCGCTGGAGGGACACGCCAACGGCGCGCACCTGCTGCTCGAAATGACCGACGCCCGCACGCGCCAGCGCATGCTTCGCGAGAACGACCTGCTGTCCGGCATCGACGGCAGCAGGCTGATGGTGCGGCAGCTGGCGCACGAGATCCGCAATCCCCTGGGTGGATTGCGCGGCGCCGCCCAGCTGCTGGAGCGGGAGCTGCCGAATGCCTCGCAGCGCGAATACACCAACGTGATCATCGGCGAAGCCGACCGCCTGACGGCTTTGGTCGATTCGATGGTCGGTCCGGGCCGTCCCCCGCAGCGCTTGCCGGTCAACATCCACGAAGTCTGCGAACACGTGGTGCACCTGATGCGCGCCGAGGCGCCGGCGGAGGTCGTCATCGATCGCGATTACGACCCCAGCCTGCCGGAGGGGCTGTTCGACCGGCACCAGCTCGTGCAGGCACTGCTCAACGTGTCGCGCAATGCGCTGCAGGCCCTGGGCGATCGAGGTCGTATCGTGTTGCGCACGCGCGTGCAGAACAATTTCGGCATCGGCGCGAAGCGCCACCGCCTCGTCGCCGTCGTCCAGGTCGAGGACAACGGGCCCGGCGTGCCGCCGGAATTGCACAAGACCCTTTTCTATCCGCTCGTGACAGGGCGATCCAACGGCACTGGACTCGGGCTCGCGGTCGCGCAGGACATCGTCGTGCGCCATGGCGGGATCATCGAGTTCGAGAGCGAGCCGGGCCGGACCGTCTTCACTTTGTTTCTGCCGCTCGGGAAGGCCGAATGAACATTTCATCGTTGCGTGTCTGGCTCGTCGATGACGATGCCTCCATCCGCTGGGTACTGGAGCGCGCGTTGCGGAACGCGGGCATGGCGCCACGCGTCTTTGATTCCGCGGAGCTGGCGCTGGCAGCCTTCCGGTCCGACGCGCCGGATGTCCTCGTGACCGATATCCGCATGTCCGGAGCCTCCGGGCTCGAATTGCTGCAGAGAGTTCAGTCGGGTCATCCGGATCTGCCGGTCATCGTGATGACCGCGCACTCCGACCTGGGTAGCGCGGTCTCCGCCTACGAAGGCGGTGCCTTCGAGTATCTGCCGAAGCCTTTCGACATCGACCAGGCGGTGGATCTTGTGAAGCGGGCCGCGCAAGCTGGCGTGAAACCTCAGGAAGCCGCCGGTGGCGTACAGCGCATGCCTGAACTGCTGGGTCGGGCACCGGCCATGCAGCAGGTTTTCCGCGCGATAGGCCGCTTGTCCCGTTCCAGCGTGAACGTGTTGGTGACGGGCGAGTCCGGCACCGGCAAGGAGCTCGCCGCGCGCGCCTTGCACGAACACAGCCCGAGGGCCAGCAAGCCCTTCATCGCGCTGAACACATCGGCCATTCCGTCGGAGCTGCTCGAATCGGAGCTCTTCGGGCACGAGAAGGGCGCGTTCACCGGCGCCGATTCCATGCGCCGCGGCCGCTTCGAACAGGCCGACGGGGGCACCTTGTTCCTCGACGAGATCGGGGACATGAGCACGTCGCTGCAGACGCGCCTGCTGCGCGTGCTTGCCGAGGGCGAGTTCTACCGCGTAGGCGGCCAGACACCGATCCGCGTCGACGTGCGGGTGATCGCTGCCACCCACCAGGACCTCGAGAAGCGCGTGGAGCAGGGACTGTTCCGTGAGGATCTCTTCCATCGCCTGAACGTCATCCGCATCGAACTGCCTCCGCTGCGTGCACGCCGCGAGGACATCCCGGACTTGCTGGGCCATTACCTGCAGCTCGCCGCGCAGGAACTGGGCGTCGAGGCCAAGGTGCTGACGCCCGCGGCGCGTGATTTGCTGCAGGCTTATGGCTGGCCGGGCAACGTGCGTGAACTGGTCAACCTCTGTCGCCGCATGACGGTGCTCGCACCGGGCAGCGAGATCCACGTCGAGGACCTGCCCGCGGAAATCACCTCGGCGGACGGTGCGCCGGTGCCGGCGGCGGACTGGACGGATGCATTGGCGGCCTGGGCGGATCGCGCATCCAGCGGTGCCGGGAAGCCCTTGCTCGACGATGCCCTGCCGGCCTTCGAACGCACGCTCATCGACGTGGCGCTGCGGCATACGCAGGGACATCGTCAGGCTGCATCCAGGCTACTGGGTTGGGGGCGCAATACGCTGACCCGCAAGCTCAAGGAGCTGGGTATGGATGACCTGCCGGAGTGACGTAGACTGGCCGCCGACATGGGCATCGGCTTCCTCGAAATACAGTACCTGCACAACAGCCTCCTCGACTGGGGGCTCGCCGCGCTGGCTTTCCTCGCGCCTTTCGTGGTCCTGCCGTCCGTGCGGCGCATGGTCCGCGCACGTCAGGCGTACTGGCAGCGCCTGAGCCGCCAGGCGCCGGCCGTGGAGCTGCTTTCGGCCTTGCTGGTTTCGACGAGCCGCCTCGTGCTGCTGCTCGTCGGCCTTTATTTCGCAGGCACGCTGCTTGCCCTGCCCCGACGCATCGATCGCGTGCTCGACCTCGTCATCGTCATTGGTGCGTGGTTCCAGGCCGGGTTGTGGGCCTCGGCAGCCGTACGGTACTTCCTGCAGCGGCGGCAAGGGCGTGCCGGCCTGCACGATGCCTCGGCGCGCAGCTCGCTCGACGTCGTGATGTTCGTGGCGCAGATGGTCATCTGGTCGCTGTTCGCGCTGGTGGCCCTCGACAACCTCGGTGTCAACATCACGACCCTCGTCGCCGGCCTGGGTGTCGGCGGCATCGCGATAGCCCTCGCCGTCCAGACGATACTCGGCGACTTGCTGGCATCGTTGAGCATCGCTTTCGACAAGCCCTTCGTGCCGGGTGACCTGCTGAAGGTGGACGATTTCGAGGGCACGGTCGAACAGGTCGGCATCAAGAGCACGCGACTGCGGAGCGTGTCGGGCGAACAGATCATTCTTTCGAACGCCGACATCCTCAAGAGTCGCGTCCGCAACCTCGGGCGCATGCCGGAGCGCCGTACCCTGTTCCGACTGCATGTGGCCTATGACACGCCGGCAGACAAGGTGGCTCTCGTGCCGGCGCTGGTGGAGGAAGCGGTGCGAAGCCAGCCTGCGGCACGCTACGTCGGTTGCCTGCTCGCTTCGCTTGGCCGCGACGCCCTCGAATTCGAGGTCGTGTATTTCGTGTCCACCCGGGACGGGGTGGACGTTGCCCGCGTCAACGACGGCGTGAACCACGCCATCGTGGCCCGTTTCGCTTCCCGCGGCATCGACTTTGCCTATCCCACGCGGCGTCAGATCGCTTGAGGCGAATCGTCCTTGCGGGCTTCCAGGATTCCGGTCGCCTCCACTGGCAGACCCTTTGGGCGCAGGGCGATCCCCGCTATGTGAAGCTGGCGCACGCCAGCTGGGATGCGCCGGAGCGTCATGCCTGGGTGCGCGAGCTCGAGGAAGCCATGCCCGTGATCGGCGGCGATGCCGTGATCGTCGCGCACAGCCTGGGCTGTCTGCTCACGGCATTCTGGGCCGCTTCCGGCACGATACACCGCGTGCGGGGCGCCTTCCTCGTCGCACCACCGAATCCCGCACGACCGGATTCGCCATCGGCCATCACGAATTTCTGCGATCCTCCGCGCACGCCTTTGCCGTTCCCTAGCGTTGTCGTCGGCAGTGACGACGATCCCTGCGGGAGCCTCGACTACATGGCGGACCTCGCGCGGGATTGGGGGAGCCGCTTCGTGCCGCTCACGGGTATCAAGCACATCGGCACCATGAGCCGCGTGGGACGGTGGGCGGCCGGCCACGCCCTGCTCGATGACTTCATTGCATCGCTGGACTGACCCGCGCGAAGATCCGTCGCGATGGACGCTACCGATACCCGCCAGCCGATCCTTGTCGTCACCACCGTGGCCACGCGCGACCAGGCCCGGCGACTCGCGCAGTCCCTCGTCGAAGCCGGGCTCGCTGCCTGCGCGCAGCTGTCCGACATCGAGAGCATCTATGCGTGGCAGGGTGGCGTGCAGCGGGAGCCCGAAGTACGCCTGCTGCTGAAGACCGTCGCCGGGCGATACGACGAGGTCGAGTGCGCGCTGCGCGCCCGGCATCCCTATGCATTGCCCGCCATATTCGCCGTGCCGGTGACCCGGGCCTTCGGCGACTACATCGACTGGATCCGTGAGGAGACTGCATGAAAAACGCCGCCCGGTACGCCATCGTCCTGTTGCTCGGTCCGGCTTCCTTCGCCTGTCTGCCCGCCCATGCCGACGACCGCGCGGACGTCGAGGCGGCCACGCAGCGCTGGATCACGGCCTTCAACGCCAAGGACGCCGATGGCATCGCCGTCCTCTACGCGCCGGATGCGGTGTTCCAGGGCACCTCGTCGGGCGTGATCCGCGATACGCCGGCGCGGGTCCGGGAATACTTCGGCAGCCTTGCCACGCTCGGCGACCAGCGCATGGCCACGGGTGAGCATCGCGTGCAGTTGTTCGGCGACATCGCCATCAACAGCGGCTACTACACGCGCAGCGGCACGCAGGATTGAAAACCGGTCGAGGGCAGGGCGCGGTTCAGCTTCGTCTACGCCCGCCGCGGCGGGCGGTGGCTCATCGTGAACCACCATTCATCGTCCGTGCCCTGAAACGGCACGCGGCGTGCCCGTCAGTGGCCGCCGTGCGTCCCGTTCAGCGTGCCGGTCAGTTCCGACACCGACTTCATGTTGTTCGCGGACAGGTAATCCGCGATGCCTGCGTTGATCTTCGGGCAGACCAGCGGGTCGTAGAACAGCGCGGTTCCGATTCCCACCGCGGTGGCGCCGGCGATCAGGAACTCCAGCGCATCGGTCGCGCGCACGATGCCGCCCTGGCCGATGATCGGGATGTTGTGCGGCCTGGCCACCTCGTACACCTGCGCCACCTTCAGCAGTGCGATCGGCTTGATGGCAGGGCCCGACAGTCCGCCCTGGCGGTTGCCGATCATCGCCGTACGCGTGCGCACGTCGACGGCCATGCCCATCAGCGTGTTGATGACCGCGAAGGCATCGGTGCCTGCTTCGATGCAGCGGCGCGCGTTGTCCTGAATGCTCGTCTGGTTCGGCGACAGCTTGGTGATGAGCGGCTTCTTCGTGACCGCCCGGCATGCCGCCACCACGCGTGCAGACATGTCCGGATCGTTGCCGAAGGTGACGCCGCCTTCCTTCACGTTCGGGCAGGAGATATTGATCTCGATTGCGTCGATCGGTGAATCGTCGAAGCGCGAGACAACCTCGACGTATTCCTCGATGGTCGAGCCCGACGCGTTGGCGATGAAGCGCGTCTCCGTGAAGTCGAGCGAAGGAAGGATCTTCGATACCACCGCATCGACGCCCGGGTTCTGCAGGCCGATGGCGTTGAGCATGCCCATCGGCGTTTCGTACACGCGGTGCGGTTTGTTGCCGAGGCGGTTGGCGCCCGTCGTGCCTTTCAGGCAGACGGCGCCCACGTCGCGGTTGGAGAATCCCGCGACCCGCGTGTATTCCTCACCGAATCCGACGCAGCCCGACAGCAGCACGATCGGCGAGGCGAACTCCATCCCGCAGAACCTCAGCCGCAGGCTGTCGGCGGGCGGGGTCCAGGGCGGCAGATCGAGGTCGGCGGCGGCGTTCATGTGGCAAATTATCGCCCAATTTCCTGCGAGACCGAAGGAATCGCGCGCTTGTTCAACGTGATCCTGTTCGAACCCGAGATCCCCCCCAATACCGGCAACGCCATCCGGCTCTGCGCCAACACCGGCGCGGCCCTCCACCTCGTCGGCCGCCTGGGCTTCGAGATCACCGAGCCGCGACTGCGCCGCGCGGGGCTGGATTACCACGAGATGACGAATGTATCGCAGCACGTGGACCTTGCCGCCTGTCTTGTGGCGATCGGGCCGACACGGCTGTTCGTGATCGAAACCGGTGGCCGCCTGCGCCACACGGATGCGGCCTACCGCCCGGGTGACAGTTTCCTGTTCGGGCCCGAATCGCGCGGCCTGCCCGAAGCACTGATCGGCGGCTTGCCGGCGCATGAGCGCATCACGCTGCCGATGCGGCCGGGCAATCGCAGCCTCAACCTGTCCAATGCGGTGGCCGTGACCGTCTTCGAGGCCTGGCGGCAGCAGGGATTCGCCGGCAGCGCAGGCTGAGCGGCCGTTATTCGAATTCGGCCTGGATGGGGCGGCCCATCAGGCCACGTACCAGTGCGTCGACGTCCGCGCCTTCGTAAAGGATCGCGTGGATGCTCTCGCAGATGGGCATTTCGACGCCGAGCCGGGCGGCAACGCGGTGCAGCGCCAGCGCTGCCTGGTAGCCTTCCACCACCTGGCCGATTTCCCGCATGGCCTGCTGTGGATCGCGGCCTTGGGCGAGCAGCAGCCCGAAGCGACGGTTGCGCGACTGGTTGTCGGTGCATGTCAGCACGAGGTCGCCGAATCCGGCGAGGCCCATGAAGGTTTCGCGCCTCGCGCCCAGGGCTTCGCCCAGCCGCACCAGTTCGTTGAGGCCGCGCGTGATCAGTGCCATGCGGGCATTGGCGCCGAACTGCAGGCCGTCCGACAGGCCCGCGCCCACTGCGAGCACGTTCTTCACCGCGCCGCCGACTTCGACACCGATGTAATCGTCCGAGATGTAGGCACGGAAGCTCGGCGAGGAAATGTCATGCGCTATCTCGTCGGCAAAGCCCTCGTCGGGTGAAGCCACCGTGAGCGCGGTCGGCAGGCCCTGGCCCACTTCACGCGCGAACGTGGGACCGGAGAGCACGGCGATGCCGATGTTCTCGCCCAGTTCCTGCTGCGCGACCTGGTGGGGCAGGAGGCCGGTCTCGATTTCGAAACCCTTGGTCGCCCAGGCGATGCGGCGACCGACCTGCAGGTGCGGCGCCAGCAGGCGGAGCGTTTCGCGGAACGCGTGGCTCGGTACCGCCACCAGCACGTAGGCCACGCCGCGTATCGCGTCCTCGAGGGAGTTGGCGATCTCCAGCGAATCGGGGAAGTCCGCATCCGGCAGGTAACGGGTATTGCGCCGCTCGCGCCGCAGGGCTTCGAGCTGGGCCGCGTCGCGACCCCAGAGGCGCACGTGGCTGCCGGCACGCGCGAACTGGATCGCGAGTGCCGTGCCCCAGGAGCCGCTGCCGAGCACGGCGATGGGCGTCTGGATTTCGCCCACGATGGCCGATCAGTTCGGGGCGGTGCCCGGGTTGGCCGTCGCGTTGGCGAACAGCGCGTCGAAGTTCACGGGCGGCAGCAGCAGCTGCGGGAAGCCACCGTGGCTGACCAGCATCGAGATCGCCGCGCGGGCGTAAGGGAACAGCACGCCCGGTGCGAGGCTGCCGATCGCGCGCTTCATGTCGTCTTCGCTCAGGTTCTGCATGACGAAGGCGCCGGCCTGCTTCACTTCGGCGACGAACATGGTCTTTTCGCCCTGCTTGGCGGTCACCGTCACCTGCAGCACCACTTCGCGCAGGCCCGGTTCGATCTCGCTGGTCTCGGTCTGCAGGTCCAGGCCGATCTGCGGATTCCAGTCGCCCTCGATGCGCGGGCCGACCGGTGCCTCGAAGGACGCATCCTTCAGGTAGACGGCCTGCAGCGACAGCACCGGGCCGGTGCCTTCGCCGGTGGCGGCGGCGCTGTCATCGAGGACGGGATTGAGCTGCGTCATGGAACACTCCGGAAGTTAATGGCCCGCCGTGCCGGCAAGCAGAGGATCGAGTCCACCCTGGTCGTCCAGGGCCTTGGTGTCGTCGAAGCCGCCGATGTGGCGTTCGCCGATGAAGATCTGCGGGACCGACGTCCGGCCGCTGCGCGCCCGCATTTCATCGCGGGCACCTGGCACGGCTTCCACGTCGATCACGGCGTAGGCGACGCCCTTGGCGTCCAGCAGGGCACGGGCGCGCTGGCAGTACGGGCACCAGCCCGTCGCATACATCAGGACCGCGGGTGCGCTCATGCCTTCTTCAGTGGCAGCTGTTCGGCACGCCAGGCGGCAAGGCCACCCTTGAGATTGAAGACCTGGGTGAAGCCCTGTGCGTGCAACTGCCGTACGATCGTGCCGGCCCGGACGCCCTGGTCGCAGTAGACGATGATGTTCTTCTGCTTGAATTTCTTGAGTTGCTCGCCGGCTGCGGCGACCTGTTCGCCGGTCAGCAGCTTCGCCTGGGCGATGTGGCCCGCTGCGAAGGCGGCCTCGTCGCGCACGTCGAACACGGCGGCGCCGCCGTTCATCAGGCGGATGGCCTCCTGCGGCGAGACGGCGGAGTAGGCGAGCCCGCGGGCTCGGAACTCGTAGACCGCGACGACCACGACCATCAGCACGGCGATCGCCGAGATCCAGGGATGGTTGTGCAGGTATTCGGGCAGGTGTTCCATCAGGTGGCCGGGGTGGTGGCGGGGGCGGGCTAGTATACCGGCCCCGCGCTGGCGGCATCCGGCGCGGTTACACTGCGCCCCATGCGCAGAGCCTGCCTGATGCTGCCCGTCTTCCTCGCCGCCGCGGTTTCCTCCGCGGCCGACGCGCCGGACAGGCGTCGCGCCGAGGCGGACCTCAAGGCCATCGCCTCCCAGATCGAACACGTCCAGCAGCAGGCCCGCCGCGATGCCGTGGAGCGTGATCGTCTGAACCGGGAATTGCGTTCGGCGGAGCAGTCGGTGTCCAGCGCTCGCGGCAAGCTTGCCCAGACCCGCGCCCAGCGTGCCGAGCGGGCGGCCGAGCGGAACCGGCTCGAGACGGAGCGTCGCGGTCGGGAATCCGCGCTGGCGCGGGCACGCAGCGGGTTGGGCGCGCAGCTGCGGGCAGCCTATCTGTTGCGCGATGGCGGGCCCCTCAAGCTGCTGCTGAACCAGCAGGATCCCGCCGAATCGGGGCGGCTGGTGACCTACTACGGCTACGTCAGCCGCGCCCGCGCCGCAGAAATCGGCGCGATAAACGACAATCTCGAAAAAATCTCCGAACTTCACGGCAAGATCGAGACAGAAGACCGCAAACTCGCGGGGCTTGAAACCACGCAGAAAGAGCAGGTCGGCCAGCTCGAACAGGCGCGCACCCAGCGCGGCAAGGTCCTGGCTGGCCTGGAGCAGGAAGCGCGCAATCGCAACGAGGCACTTGCCCGGCTGCAGCGCCAGCAGGCTGCGCTCGAAAAGCTCCTCAAGGATCTGGATCGCGCCCTCGAGAAATTCCCGGTCGACGCCAAGAGTGCCTTCGGCAGGTCCCAGGGCCAGCTGGCCTGGCCGGTGGAAGGACGCCTGGCGGCGCGTTTCGGCGACACGCGTGCCGGCGGCGTGAAGTGGAATGGCGTACTCATCGCGGCCGCGCACGGTGCGCCGGTGCGCGCGGTCTATCACGGGCGTGTCGTGTACGCCGACTGGTTGCCGGGCCTCGGTCAGTTGCTGATCATCGACCACGGTGGTGGCTACCTGAGCCTCTACGGTCACAACGACCGGCTCTACAAGCCGGTGGGCGCAGAGGTGAAGGCTGGCGACACGGTTGCGGCGGCGGGGGACAGCGGCGGCCGGGCGCAGGACGAGCTGTATTTCGAGATCCGCCACGGCGGCAAGCCCGTCGATCCCCGGCCCTGGTTCCGGAACGCGGCGCCGCCGCCGTGAAGCCATTGCGGCCGTGGCTGCTGATCGCAACCGGGATCCTGGCCGGCGTCGCGCTGTCGTCACTTGTCCGGTTCGTCGCCGTGCGCCACGACGCTGCAATGTCCGGTGCCCAGACCCTGTTGCTGCCGCGGGATGAAGCGCGCCTGCTGGCCGAGGTCCTGCATCGCGTCGAATCCGATTACGTGGATCCGCAGTCGGGCGGCAGGCTCATGGAAAACGCCGTGCGCGGCATGGTGTCGTCGCTCGATCCGTATTCGCAGTTCCTTGATGCCGGGGAATACCAGCAGCTGCTGGCTGAAACGGCCGGGAGTTATCCGGGCATCGGTATCGAGGTTGCTGCGACGGCGCGCGGCGTGGAGGTGCTGCAGCCGATCGACGGCTCACCCGCCGCCAGCGCCGGGCTGCGCATCGGCGACGTGATCGTCGCGATCGATGGCCGCGAGGTGCATGCCGATGCGCTGGAACAGGCCATTGCCGACCTTCGCGGTCCTGCCGGATCCACCGTCCACATCACCATCCGGCGCGAGGGGCTGGCCGCGCCGCTGGATTACGACATCCGCCGCGCGCAGGTCGCCGTGCACAGCGTGTCGTCCGGGCTCCTGGAGCCTGCCTACGGATACCTGAAGATCTCGTCGTTCAATGACACCACTGCGCAGGACGTCGCGGAGTCCCTGCGGGACCTGGCGCGGCAGTCGCGCCGCGAACTCGCGGGGCTCGTGGTCGACCTGCGAAACAACCCGGGTGGCCTGCTCGAGTCGGCCGTGGCGATCGCCGACGGTTTCCTGGAGCAGGGCAACATCGTCTCGGCCGAAGGTCGTACCGGTGATGCGCGCTTCCGCCGCGATGCGCAGCCTGGCGACGTGCTTGCGGGCGCGCCTGTCGTCGTGATCGTCAATGGCAGCTCGGCGTCGTCTGCCGAGATCCTGGCTGGCGCGTTGAAGGACAACCACCGCGCGCAACTCATCGGACGTCGCACCTATGGCAAGGGCCTGGTGCAGACGGTCATCCCCTTGTCAGGGTCGCGCGCGCTCAAGCTCACGACCTCGCGCTACGCCACGCCCTCGGGCGCGTCCATCAACCAGCTCGGCATCCAGCCGGACCTCCTGCTCGAAGGCGAGGAGTCACCGCCCGCGGTGCTCGATGCCGACGGGGGCGCTCGGACGCTTGCACAACGCGACGCGCAGGTCGGCCTCGCGCTGGATCTGCTGCACAAGGCGTCTTCCGCGCCGCGCCCCTGATCCATCGACCCGGAGCACCGCATCGTGGACCTGCTGCACTTCTTCCTCGACGTCGTCCTGCACCTCGACCGCCATCTGGTCGAACTGCTCGCGCAGTACGGCAGCTTCATCCACGTCATCCTGTTCCTGGTGATCTTCGCGGAGACCGGCCTCGTGGTGACGCCCTTCCTGCCGGGGGACTCGCTGCTCTTCGCGCTGGGCGCGCTGGCGGCCATCGACACCACCGGCACGCTGACGGCGCCGGGCCTTTGGGCGATGCTCTCGGTCGCCGCCATCCTCGGCAACACGACGAACTATTTCATCGGCCGCTTCATCGGCGACAAGGCCTTCAGCGGACGCTATCGCCTGATCAGCGTGGACTACCTGCGCCGCACCGAAGGCTGGTTCGAGCGCCATGGTCCTGCGACCATCGTGCTGTCGCGCTTCGCGCCCATCGTGCGCACCTTCGCGCCGTTCATCGCCGGCATCGGGCACATGCCTCGCATGCGCTTCATCGGGTACACGGCCGTCGGCGGCCTCGGCTGGGTCGGCCTTTTCGTCTGGGGCGGTTACCTCTTCGGCAACCTGCCGCTGATCCGCAACCACTTCGGCCTGGTGACGATCGGCATCATCCTCGTGTCGATGATGCCGATGGTCGTGATGTGGCTGAAGGATCGCGCGGCAAGGAACGCCGGGGTCTGATCAGCCCGCCAGACTGCGAACCGCCGACACCAGCGTGCCGGCCACCAGCACCGAGTTCGCCACCATCGTCAGCAGGAAGCCGGGGCCGCGCGACTTCGGGTCACGCACATAGCCCAGGAAATACAGCGTGCGTCCGACCAGGTAGACCGCGCCCAGGCCCGCCGCCCAGGTTTCGCTCACGTGGCTCGCGAACAGCAGCACGGCGGGCACGAAGACCACCAGCTGCTCCAGCGTGTTCATCTGTCCGCGGAAGTAGCGTTCGAACATCTCGTTGCCGGCCGTGGCCGGCGCCGGGCAGTTGTACTTGTGGCGCGCATAACCCACGGCCATGCCGAAGATCATGAACTGCAGCAGGGAGAGGCAGACGACGAGCAGGACATAGGACATGGGGATTCCTCCGGAGTATCGTGCCGACATGCTGCCTCAACACGCGTCGAACCTGAATGCTTTCCTGCTGCGCACGGCGCTTTCGTCGCTGGGGCTGTGGTTCGCCACGGGCCTCGTCGATGGCCTGCACATCGACGGGCCGCTCACGCTGCTGCTTGCCGCCGTGCTGCTGGGTGTCTGCAACGCGCTGGTGCGCCCGCTGCTGATCCTGCTGACGCTGCCCGCCACGATGCTCTCGCTCGGCCTGTTCCTGCTGGTGATCAACGCGATCGTGCTGTCGCTCGTCGCCTGGATGCTGCCGGGCTTCTCGATCGAGGGATTCTGGCCCGCGTTCTTCGGGGCGATGGTCGTCGGGCTGACCGGCTGGGTCGGCTCGATGCTGTTCCGCTAGTCCTGCGCCGCCGCGGCCGCGCGCCGCATCCAGGGCACGGCGGCGAGCAGCAACAACGCCGCCACGGCGCCGAACAGCGCGATGCGCAGGTACTGGCCCGGCATCGCATCGACGCGCGAGGCGTCGAAATCGCCGGCGACGAGGCTCGCCAGCAGGTTGCCGAGCGACATGCTCGCGTACCACAGGCCCATGCTCTGCCCGGCAAAGCGCGCGGGCACCAACTTCGTCGCGGCGCTCATGCCGACCGGGCTCAGCGCGAGCTCGCCCCAGGTGTGCAGCAGGTAGGCCCCGACCAGCCAGCCGGGCCCGGCCAGTTCGCCCGCGACGACCAGCCGCGATCCGGCCGCCATCAAGACGAAGCCCGCCGCCATGCCCAGCAGGCCCAGGATGAACTTGGCGCCGGTCGACAGGTCACGGCCGTGCCGGCCCAGCACGGTCCACAGCGCAGAGAAGACCGGCGCGAACACGATGATGAAGCCGGCATTGAGCATCTGGTACCAGCCGGTGGGGATCTCGAACCCGCCCAGCGTGCGGTCGGTGAAGCGCTCGGCGAACAGCGTCATCGACGAGCCGGCCTGCTCGAAGCCGGACCAGAACACGGTGCTCGCCAGCATCAGCAGGCCCAGCGTGCCCACGCGGCGCCGTTCAGCCGCCGGCAGTCCCGAGAACCCGAGCAGGGAGACGAACCAGACGAACACCAGCGTCAGGATCACCCAGATGGCATAGCCGCGCAGCGCGACCGCACCGAGGCCCGTCAGGCCCGATCCGACCAGTCCGCAGGCAAGCAGGACGACGAGTGCGCCGCCGGCCAGCATGCGTCCGTCGCGCGTCCGTCCTGCGTCGCCCCGTGGATGCGGCGCCGGCAGGCGGGCGGCGTCGCCGAGCCGCCGGCGGGTTGCGGCGTACCAGCCGAGGCCGATGGCCATGCCCAGTGCCGCCGCGAGGAATCCGATGTGCCATCCGTAGCGCTGCGCGAGCCAGGCCGTGGCGAAAGGCCCCAGCAGTCCGCCGAGGTTGATGCCCATGTAGAAGACCGTGAAGCCCGCGTCGCGCCGGGCGCCGCCTTCCGGATAGAGCGCGGCCACCAGCGAGGCGATGTTCGGCTTGAGCAGGCCGGTGCCCAGCACGATGACCACGAGGCCTGCGCAGAAAGTCGCCAGCGAACCGGCGATCGCCAGCATCAGGTGGCCGAGCGTGATGAATACGCCGCCCCATAGCACGGCGCGCTGCCCGCCGATCAGGCGGTCGGCGATCCAGCCGCCGGGCAGGCTGGCGATGTAGACACCCGCGGCGTAAAGGCCATAGATCGCCGTGGCCGTGGCGTCATCGAGGCCGAAACCCCCGCGACCCGTGGCGTCGACCAGGAACAGCACCAGCAGCGCACGCATGCCGTAGTAGCTGAAGCGCTCCCACAGCTCGGCGAAGAAGAGCGTCGACAGCGCGTGCGGATGCCCGAAGAACCCGCGCTGCGCCACGCCCTGGGGCATCAGGCGTCCCCGTCTTCCGTTGGCGCCGCTTCCTCGGCCGCCTTCCGCTTCTCGCGGTCGCGGATCAGGATGCGCGAAAAGATGATGCCGGCCTCGTAGAGCAGCCACATCGGCACGGCCATCATGCACTGCGACAGCGCATCCGGCGGCGTGAGCATGGCGGCGATCACGAAGATGCCGATGATGACGTAGCCCCGGACCTCGACCAGCTTCTCGACCTTCACCAGGCCGGTGAGCACCAGCAGCATCACCGCCACGGGCATCTCGAAGGCGGCGCCGAAGCCGAGGAACATGGTCAGCGCGAAATCCATGTACTCGTTGATGTCCGTCATCATCTGCACGCCCTTCGGCGTCGTCAGGACGAAGAAGTGGAACACCATCGGGAACACGGCGAAGTACGCGAAGGCGACGCCGGCGTAGAACAGCACGATCGACGACACCAGCAGCGGCACGGCAAAGCGTTTTTCATGCCGGTAGAGGCCGGGTGCGACGAAACCCCAGAGCTGGCCCAGCAGGTAGGGCATGGCGATGAAGGCCGCCACCATGAACGAGAGTTTCAGTGGCGTCGTGAAGGTCGACATCACGTTGGTCGCTATCAGCGAGGCGCCGGCAGGCAGTTGCCGCGAGAGTGGCTTGGCCAGGTACTCGAAGATCTGGTTCGAGTAGTAGGCGCAGGGCACGAAGATGACCACCACCGCGATCACCATGCGCATCAGGCGTTCGCGCAGTTCCAGCAGGTGCGAGAGCAGCGTGCCCTCGGCAAGCTTCTCAGGCGCGCTCATGCGTCCCGACCATCGGCGTGGGGCTGATCGTTTCGGGTGCCGCGGGCTCGAACTGCGAGCCATCGTGCACCTCGGCCACCCAGGCGGTTGCGGCTGGCTCCGCGGCCGGTTCGGCTGTCGTCACCGGTTCGGCCTCGGCGGATTGGGCCACCGCAGGGTGGGTGGCCTCGGCGGGCACCTCGGCCTCGACCGGTGCATCGGCGGCCGCTGCCGCTGGATCCTGCGTTGTTTCGGGGGCTGACGCTTCGTGGCCGTAGGGCGGGTGGAACTGGTCCGGCGGCGGTGTCTTGGCCGATTCCGCCGTCTTGTTCAGTTCGTCCAGGTTGATTTCGGTCTCGAGCTGCTCGCGGAACTGCCGCGCCATCGCCCGCGCCTTGCCGGCCCAGCGACCGACCTGGGCCACCAGCTTGGGCATCTTCTGCGGGCCCAGGACGACCAGGGCCACGAGGAAGATCAGGATCAGGTGCGGAAAGCTCACCGCGCGCTGCCGGTCAGGCCGACGGGCCCTTGTCCTGCGGGCTGGCCGGGGCCTTGGCCTCCGGGAACTCCGCGTCGGCTTCGCCGGATGCCTGCTTGTGCAACTGCCTGGCGGCTTCCGCGCCCTCGGCCTCGCCCTCGTTCATGGCCTTCTTGAAGCCCTTCACGGCGCCGCCCAGGTCGGACCCGATGCTGCGCAGCTTCTTGGTGCCGAACACGACGAGGACGATCAGCAGGATCACCAGCAGGTGACGGGGGGAAAAGAGTTCCATCAGGGGGTGCTCCGGGCGGCCTCGATGAAGGGCCCCCGATCATAGGCGAAAACCCCGGGTGACTCACGCGCTCCGGGCCGTGTCGAGGATGAAGGTGACGGGTCCGTCATTGACCAGAGAGACCTGCATGTCGGCCCCGAAACGCCCGCTGGCAACCACCGGGTGTCGAGTACGCGCGGCGGCAAGCAGGTGGTCGAACAGGACGCGGGCCTGCTCTGGCGCGGCGGCGGTGCTGAATCCCGGTCGCGTGCCTTTGCGGGTGTCGGCGGCCAGGGTGAACTGCGACACCAGCAGCAGGCCGCCGCCAGTGCCTACCAGATCCCGGTTCATCCGGCCCGCCTCGTCCGGGAACACGCGGTAGGTGAGGATGCGTTCGAGCAGGCGGTCGGCGTCGGCCGTGCCGTCACCTGCCGCGACACCGACCAGTGCCAGCAGGCCGGGGCCGATGCTGCCGACCCGATCTCCTTCGACGTCGACCGAGGCGCTGCGGACGCGCTGGATGAGAGCGATCATCGTTTACTCCTGGAAGAAGCCCGCCCAGGCCGGCCAATCGGCTGTTCCGGGTGGCAATTTTGCCTTGCGAACCGTAACATTCGGCACTCTTTGCATTTGCCTTGGGGATGCGGAATGTCCGTTCGTGCTTGGTCCTATCCGGTGGTTCTGACTCTGGCGGCCGTCTTCGGCGCCTTCGGTGCGCAGGATGCGCAGGCTGCCGGCGATGCCGCGCGCGGCAAGACGCTGGGCTACACCTGCCTGGGTTGCCATGGCGTGGACGGTTACAAGAACGCCTACCCGAACTACAGCGTGCCGAAGCTCGCGGGCCAGCACCCGGGCTACATCGTGCAGGCCCTCAAGGAATACAAGAGCGGTGAGCGTGGCCACGCCACGATGCACGCGCATGCCTCGTCGATCTCCGACCAGGACATGGAAGACATCGCTGCCTACTTCTCTGGCACGCCGGTGAAGTCGGCCCCGGGCGCCGCCGGCACGGGCGAAGTCCCGGCTGTCGTGAACACCGTCTGCTCGGCCTGCCACGGCAAGGACGGCGTCGGCATCATGGATACCTACCCGACGCTGTCGGGCCAGCACGCGGACTACATCGAGCGCGCGCTGACCGACTACCGTTCGGGTTCGCGCCGCAACGGCATCATGGCGCCCTTTGCGGGCCAGCTGAAGCCGGAAGAGATCAAGGCCGTCGCCAAGTACTTCTCGAAGCAGAAGCCTGCCCTCGAGACGCTGGCCCGCCCGACCTTCAAGTAAGGCCGGCGGCGCACGCCGCGCACCAGCTGACGCCCTCCCGCCTTGCGGCGCGGAGGGCGTTTTCGTTTCAGGGCCTCGCTGCCGTCAGACGGCCTGGGCGATCTGCTCCAGCGCCTTCGCGATGCCGGCGGCGCGTGCTTCGTCACCGAGGTTCGTGCCTTCGGCGCGGATCAGCGTGACATCGGTGATGCCGATGAAGCCGAACACCGCCTTGAGCCAGGCTTCCTGGTGATCCACCGCAGCCTCGAAGGGCTGGCCCGCGTAGGCGCCGCCGCGCGAGGACAGGATGTAGACCTTCTTGCCGCCGGCGAGTCCCACCGGGCCTTCAGCCGTGTACTTGAAGGTGCGGCCGGCGCGACCGATGCGGTCGTACCAGGCCTTCAGCTGCGTCGGCACGCCGAAGTTGTACATCGGCGCACCGACCACCACGACATCGGCGTCGAGGAATTCCTGCAGCGTCGCCTCCGCCGCCGCGACCGCGTCACGCAGCGCGGGGGTGAGCGTCGAGGCATCGGCCGTGTTCAGCGCCATCGCGAGACCACCGCTGAAATGCTCCGGCGGCGTTTCCGCCAGGTCGCGATAGGTGACGGTGGCGCCGGCGTGGCGCTGGCGCAGGGCCGCGACCATGGCGGCGCTGAGCTGGCGCGAGGCCGAGTAGGGGCCGAGGATGCTCGAATCGACGTGCAGGATCTTCATGTGTCGGTGCTTCGTGTGGTCGATGGAAGAAGGGTCGGAGTTGTAACTCATCGCGGCGGATGTTGCCGCAGGATCTGCGGTTCACCCCAGGGTTTGATGCGCTCGCCGTACATCGCCAGCGCGGCGTGCGCGAGCGCCGCACCTGCCGCGTCATGCCGCATCACGATGTGGTCGCGGTCGAGATCCGTCTGCAGCCCGATCCAGACCAGCAGCGCGCCGACGTCGCGGAGTGCATCGTCCCGCAGTCGTCCTTCCCCCAGCGCGATGTAATCGAGTCCGTGGCCCGGCGTGCCGCGCAGGTCCGGCGCCACCACGGCGTAGCCGAGTTCATTGACCGCGAATTGTGTCGCCGGGTCCCAGCCGGGCCGGAACGGGCTGCTCGGTCCACCGTGCAGGTCGATCAGCACCGGATGCGGGCCGGGCGATGCGGGTTTGAAAAGGAACGCGGGCACCTGGCGGTAGGTGGTGCCGACGCGATCCCAGGTCGCGAAACCGAAGGCCTGCGCGGGCACCAGCCCCGAGGGATCGATCCCGCCGGTTTCGCTGCGCGTCCAGCGCACCAGCGTCGGGCTTCCCTCCAGCGAGAGCACATGGGCGTCACGCGGGGACCGCGTTGATTCGATGGACAGCGCCAGGCGCCGGCCGGTGGTGTCGAACCGGAGCTGGCGGACCAGCGACCCCGCCGGGAGCGCGGGCAGCAGCAGGTCGGTGTGCTGTGCGAGGTCGTGCACGACGAGCCGGCTGTAACCGCGGTCGTTCAGGGTGTACGCCAGGTAGCGGCCGTCGCGGGACAACGACAGTGCGTCGATGTCCGCATGGTCCTGCGGCGCCAGGGCATGACCCTGATGAGTGAAAAGGTCGATGTAGTGGAGCCCCGCGAAATCATCGCCATGTGTCGAGACGAAGTAGACGCCACGCGCATCGCGCGAGAACCGTGCTTCGCCGATGATCGCCGTGCCCGTTGCGGCCGGCACTGGCGCCGGCGCGGCGGCGAAGCGACCGCGCAGGCGTTTGCGGGGTGGTGGTGGTGGTGGGGCGGGTGCCGGTTCGAGTTGCGACAGCGTTCCACCCCGCAGTTCCGCCACATACAGCCTTGAGTCGGTGGCCGACACGCGGCCCCGAAGCAGCAGTTTCGAGTCGTCGTAGGACCAGTCCAGCACCTGCAGGTCCTGCCCTTCCACCGCGGCCACGCGCCGCGCCGGTGTGTTGGCATCCACGTCCGCGACATGGATTTCCAGACGTCCGCCTTCCCGTGACTCGGCCGCGTAGGCGATACGATGTCCGTCGCTGGACCATACCGGCAGCGTCTGTCGCAGCCTGCCATCGCCCAGACGCCGCTCCGTCCGGCCCGACAGGCTGCGCAGCAGCACCGAAGCCTGTCGCTCACCCTGGCGTGCCTGCAGCAGCACGACGCGGTCGGCATCCGTCGGACTCGCCGAGGCCCCGAGAACGACATGGCTGCCGAAGGTCAGTTGTTCGCGCATGCCCAGCGGCTGGGACACCCGGTGCAACTGCTCGGACGTACCGAAACGGGTCCGGACGAGCAGCGTGCCGTCCGCGAGCCAGTCGGCGAAGGATGCCGACCGCAGGTCGGCGTAATCCTCCGCGCGTGCTTCGAGGTCCTGTCCCTGCGCGGTCCCAGCGGGGGCGGTGAGCAGGATGGTGCAGGAGGCGAGGGCCAGGACCGAAGCGAGGACGGATCGTTGCAGCATGTCGTGATTCTACCGGCTGCGCCCTTGCGCGCATTCGAGCGCGTGACCGTTGACCGTCCCGTGCCATCATCGGATGCTCTCGCGCATTCTGCAGCCTCAGGTGGCCGTCCCGTGACCGCATTCCGTGCTTTCCGCATCCACGAGGACCGCCCCGACGGCAGGTCCGTCATCCGCGCCGGCTTCGAGCTGCTCGGGGTGGATGACCTCACCGCCGGCGACGTCGTGATCCGCGTTGGCTGGTCGGACATCAATTACAAGGACGCGCTGGCCGCGACGGGCGCGGGCCGCATCCTGCGTCGCTATCCGCTGGTCGGCGGCGTGGACCTTTCCGGCATCGTCGAATCGTCCACCGATGCGCGTTACCGGCCTGGCGACAAGGTGCTGGTGACAGGCTGCGGCCTGTCCGAAACGCTGGACGGCGGTTACGCCGAATTCGCGCGCGTGCCCGGCGATGCCGTGATCCCACTGCCCCCGGCGCTTTCACTGCGTGACGCGATGGCGCTGGGTACCGCCGGTTTCACGGCAGCCCTGGCGATCCACCGCATGGAGCACAACGGCCAGCATCCGGCGAAGGGGCCCATCGCCGTGACCGGCGCGACCGGTGGCGTGGGCAGCATCGCCATCGACATGCTCAAGGGCCGTGGGTACCGCGTGATCGCGATCACCGGCAAGGCCGACGAGGCCGATTACCTGCGCGCGCTCGGTGCCGATGAAGTCCGCCTGCGCGGCGACATCGACCTCGCTGCGAACCGCCCGCTCGAAAAGGCGCAGTTCGGCGGCGCGATCGACAACGTCGGGGGTTCGCTGCTGTCTTGGCTCTGCCGCAGCACCGATGGCTGGGGGAATGTCGCCTCCATCGGTCTTGCCGGTGGCGCGCAGCTCGATACGAGCGTGATGCCCTTCATCCTGCGCGGCGTGAACCTGCTGGGTATCAATTCATCGGCCACGCCACGCGAGCCGCGCCTGGCGGTATGGAAGCGCATTGCCACAGACCTGCGTCCGCAGCAGCTCGCGCGCATCGTCACGCGGGAAGTCGCCTTCGACGATTTGCCCGCGGCGTTCAGTGCTTTCATCGACAACCGCAATGCCGGCCGCACGCTCGTGCGCATCGGCGGCGGCGAATGATCCGTGCCCGTGCGCACGATGAACTGATGGCCGCGCTGGCCGGCGCCTTCACGGCGCTGCAGGATCCCGCACTGCTGCGGTCACTCGGTCCGTCGGTGCAGGGTGGAACGCGTCCGGGTGGCGCACGCGTGCCGGGCACGTCGTTCGAATTCACGCTGGAACAGGCCGCGCCGCGCATGCGCCTGCTGCTGGGTGATGCGGGCCCTGTCCTGGCTGCGGCGGATTTCAGTGCGCGGCAGGCCGTGCTTGATGGCCTTGCACCGCCTTGCATGGGCGAGGTGTTCGACAGGCTCGCGGGCCTTGAGCCCCCTGCGAGCGGCGCCGATGACGCGTCGCCGCCGCCGGCGGGCATCGCCGCCCGCTACCATGCAGCGGTTGCCGCGCTTTATCCGCCGAAACAGCAACCCCTCGTACAGGGCTTGTTCTCGGATCCCGAGGCGCTGGACGCAATGCCCGTGCAGGCCTTCATGGCCGCCCTCGTACGCCATGGTTGATCACCGCATGACACTCACCCGCGATTCACTCAAGTCAGGCGCCGCAGGACTGGGCCTCGTGCTGGACGATGTGCAGGCCGGGAAACTCCTGCAGCTCGCGACCGAACTCATCCGCTGGAACAAGACCTACAACCTGACAGCGGTCGATTCAGAGGCGGAGGTGCTGACGCACCATCTGCTGGACAGCCTCGCCGCGCATGACGCGCTCGCGGGCGAGCGCATCGCGGATGTCGGTACCGGCGCGGGATTCCCCGGGCTGCCGCTGGCGATCCTGCATCCGGACAGGCAGTTCCTGCTCGTCGACTCGGCCGGCAAGAAGCTGCGATTCATCGCGCATGTCGCGCGCCTGCTGAAACTGGCCAACGTCAAGACGCTGCATGCCCGCGTCGAATCGCTGCCGCAGGACGCCCAGGACACGGTGATCACGCGCGCCTTCGCGCCCATGCCGCGCCTCGTTGAATGGATCCGCCCGCTCTGCGATGCGCACACGCGCGTGGTGGCGATGAAGGGCAAGTGGCCGCCGCCGCCGGGATCGGAAGACGAGGGCGAGCTGCCGGGCTGGACGGTGGAATCCTTCCGTCGTGTCGAGGTGCCGGGACTCGACGCCGACCGGCACCTGGTGTTCCTGAAACTCGCCGACTGATCAGCCTTCCGGCGCCTTCCCCTTGGGCGCCGCCACGCGCGCACGCGCTGCGATGCCGGGCTGGCTCGACTGGTAGCCATCCGGCGAGATGCCGAGCACCTTCGACGGGATCGGGAAAGCGCTCACCAGCGAGACCACCAGCGACGCTGCATAGGGGATCGACTGGATCAGCATGACCGCGACCCACATCGTGAGGTCCGGGCTGCCGATTTCCTGCGGGATGCGCACCACGCCCCAGGCGGCGAGCCACAGCGTCACCATCAGCAGCGTTTCCTCGCGTGCGCTGGCGAGCGCCTTGAACAGCGCATGCGGCTCGGCCTTCTTCGGCGTGCGGAAGAAGGGCTCGTTGCTCGTGAACAGGCCCTTCATTACCGCCAGGCCGATGGTGTGGGAAAGCGCGAGCCCGGCCAGTGCCGCCGCGAAGGTCTGGCGCAGGTTGGCGCCGACGCGCGTCGTATAGAGGTGCACGAGCTTGGCGAGCTTGAAGGTGAACAGCGCCAGCGGCAGGAAGGAGAACAGCATCAGCGGCGGATCGACCTTCGCCGGCGCATAGATCATCGCCGCCGACCAGCACAGCGCCGCAAGGTTGAACGACAGGTTGAAGCCGTCCGCGATCCACGGCAGCCAGCCGCCGGCGAAATGGTAGCGCTGGCCCGCGGTCAGCGCGCTGTCGCTCGTCCAGATGGCCGACATGTGCCGGCGCATGATCTGCATGGCGCCATAGGCCCAGCGATAGCGCTGCTTCTTGAAGTCGATGAAGGTGTCCGGCATCACGCCACGGCCGTAGCTGTCCGGGATGTAGGTCGCCTCGTAGCCGGACTCGAACACGCGCAGGCCCAGTTCCGCGTCCTCGGTGATGCACCACTCCGACCAGCCGCCCAGGCGCTCGAGCAGGTCGCGGCGGACCATTGTCATCGTGCCGTGCTGGATGATCGCGTTGCGCTCGTTGCGCGTGACCATGCCGATGTGGAAGAAGCCGCGGTACTCGGCGTAGCACATCGCCTTGAAGGCGTTCTCGTCCTCGTCGCGGTAGTCCTGCGGGCCCTGCACGATCGCCATGCGCGGGTTCGCGAAGGGTGGCACGAGATCGCGCAGCCAGTCCGGCGTCACCTGGTAGTCCGCGTCGATGCAGGCGACGACCTCGGCGTCCGGCGCGGTGTGGCGCAGCGCGAAGTTCAGCGCGCCGGCCTTGAAGCCGGCCAGCGGTGCGACGTGGAAGAAGCGGAAGCGCGGGCCCAGGGTCGCGCAGTGCGCCTCGACCGGGCGCCATACCGCCTCGTCCTTCGTGTTGTTGTCGATGACCAGGACTTCGAAGTCCGGGTAGTCGAGCGCCGCCAATGCATCGATCGTCGCGATAAGCATGTCGGGCGGTTCGTTGTAGGCCGGCACGTGGACCGACACCTTCGGCGTGTAGCTCGGCGTCGTCTCCGACGGCGTGAGCATGCGCAGGCGCTTGTTCACCCAGTGTGCTTCGGCCCATTCATGCGCCTCGGCCAGCAGCACGGCGATCACGCCGAGCATGCCCAGCACGAGGAAGGCGCCCACCAGCACCGTGGTCAGCGTGACGTACTGCTGCGAATAGTCATAGATGATGTAGACCGTTGCCGTCGCCACCGCGTACACCACAAGCGCGAGGAAGAAGCGGCCGCGCGTCTTCAGCGTGTCGCTGTGCAGGTAGAAGGCGATCAGCAGCAGTACCGCGATGCCGATCGAAATCCCCGCCAGAAGGTGCCAGCCCGGCACGCGAACGATGGCATCCGTGAACTCGAACTTCGGCTTGCGATTGACGTCGTAGACACCCCAGTAGGCTTCCACGGCGCCACCCAGCTGCGACTTCCACGGCTGGTCGAAGGCTTCCATCACGTAATAGATGTAGCCCTCTTCCTCGGCGCGGTGGATGAACCGGCGCAGGAACAGGGCCTCGTTCGTGAGGCTGGCGACGGCGTTCTCGCGCGTGCGGCCTTCGGAGGGCCAGCCCACCTCGCCGATGACGATCTTCTTGTCCGGGAAACGTGCCTCGAGCTTCTTCATCTTGTCGATGATGTAGTCGACCGAATCCTCGGCGGAGATGCCTTCCCAGAAGGGCAGCATGTGCACGCAGATGTAATCCACGTGTTGCGCGAGCTCCGGGTGGGCCAGCCAGACGTGCCAGGGTTCGGCGGTGCTGACCGGCCGCTTCACCTCCGCGCGCACGCGGTCGAGCATCTTCGACAGTTCGTCGACGGAGATCTCGTTGCGCAGCAGCGCCTCGTTGCCGACCACCATGCGCACGATGTTGCGATGCTTGTGCACCAGCGCGATCGCTTCGCGGATTTCCTCTTCGTTGCGGGCGGCGTCGCGCGAGATCCACGCGCCCTGCGCGACATTGAGGTTGAACTCGCCCGCGATGCGGGCGATGGAGGCGAGCGTTCCCTGCGTGGAGTAGGTGCGCAGGGCATGCGTCTTGCCCGCCAGCAGGCGGAGGTCGCCGCGGATGTCCTCTTCGGACGGCAACTGGCTCTGGATGGCGTCCTGTCCCTCCTGGTAGGGAGACAGCGCGAAGCCTTGCACGATCTTCGGCCAGGGCACCTCGTCAACCGGCCGGTTGAGCCAGGCCCAGCCGCCGACCGTGATGGCGGAAACGATGGCGAGGACGGCGATGCCGGCCAGGAAACGCGGGAGCTTGCTCATTAAAGAGGTTCGGGACCGTCTGAAGTGGCCCAAAATACCATGCGGCTCCGGGCTTGCTAGACTCCCCGCCTACATGAAACGCGTCATTGCGGTCGCAAACCAGAAAGGCGGTGTGGGAAAGACCACCACTGCCGTCAACCTCGCCGCGTCGCTGGCCGCGACGAAGCGGCGGGTGTTGCTCGTCGACCTCGACCCACAGGGCAATGCCACCATGGGTTGCGGCGTGGAGAAGTCCGCTGTCGAGCAGGGCGCCTGCGAGGTGCTGCTGGGCGAGTGCACGGCGGCCCAGGCCATCCGGGGGACGGAGCTCCCGGGCCTGTCCGTCCTCCCCACCAACCAGGACCTGACCTCGGCCGAGGTGGGCCTGCTTGCCGCGGGGGAAGGCCGCGAGACGCGCCTGCGTGAAGCCCTGGCCCCCGTCCGCGACGATTTCGACCTGGTGGTCATCGATTGCCCGCCGTCGCTGAACATGCTGACGCTCAACGCGCTGGTCGCTGCCGACAGCGTGCTGATCCCCATGCAGTGTGAGTATTACGCCCTGGAGGGGCTCTCGGCGCTGGTCTCCACGATCGGCCAGATCCGCGAGGCGGTGAATCCCGGCCTGCACATCGAGGGCATCCTGCGCACGATGTACGACCCCCGAATGAATCTCTCGACCGAGGTGAGTGGCCAGTTGATGGCTCATTTCGGCGACACCGTGTTCCGTACGGTGATCCCGCGCAACGTGCGGCTCGCCGAGGCGCCGTCCTTCGGCAAGCCGGTGCTGTTGCATGACAAGGATTCCCGCGGCGCCCTGGCTTACCTGGCCCTCGCCGGCGAGATGATCCGACGCGAGGACGACAGGAGCGCAGCTCCGGGTGCCGGCGCCGCAGAACCAGATGCCGACGAGGGCGAATGAGCCAGAAGAAACCCACCTTGGGCCGCGGCCTCGCTGACCTGCTTGGCAAGGCCCAGCCGCGCCCGGCCGCAGCGGTGCCGCTGGATGCCGGCAAGCCGTCGGTCCCTGAAGCGTCGGCACTGAAGCGCCCCCCCGGCGAGGACCTGGCCAGCCTCCCCGTTGATCGCCTGCAGCGCGGCAAGTACCAGCCTCGCGTCGACATGCGCCAGGAGGCGTTGGAAGAACTGGCGATCTCGATCCGTGCCCAGGGCGTGATCCAGCCGATCGTCGTCCGGCAGCTCGATGCCGCCGCACCCGACGAAACCCCGCGCTATGAGATCATCGCCGGCGAGCGCCGCTGGCGCGCCGCCCAGATCGCCGGCCTGGCCTCCATCCCGGCCGTCATCCGCCGCGTGCCGGACGAGGCCGCGATCGCGATGGCGCTGATCGAGAACATCCAGCGCGAAAACCTGAACCCTCTCGAAGAAGCGCGGGCGCTGGAGCGGCTGATCGCCGAGTTCGGCGTCACCCACCAGCAGGCGGCCGATGCCGTCGGTCGTTCGCGCGCAGCGGTGTCGAACCTCCTCCGTCTGCTGGAATTGGCGCCGGAAGTCGCCGATCTCCTGGAAAAACGCCAGCTCGACATGGGTCATGCCCGTGCGCTGCTGGCGCTGACCACCCGTCGCCAGCAGGTCGAAGTGGGTGCGCTGGCCGCCCGCAATGGCCTGTCGGTCCGTGAGACCGAGGCGCTGGTCCGCAAGATCCTGGCGCCGACGGGCGGTGCTGGCGAAACCGGCGCGGGTGCCGCGACGGGGCGAGTCGATCCCAACATCACCCGCCTCCAGGATGACCTGAGCGAGAAGCTCGGCGCCAAGGTCTTGATCCAGCACGGATCGGGTGGCAAGGGAAAACTCGTCGTCAGTTACAACAGCCTGGACGAACTCGACGGCATCCTGGCCCATCTCCAGTAGCGCCCAGGTGGTTTCCGCAGCCCCTGCGGTCGCCCATTTAGGTTGAAGTGCCAACGAACGGTCCGTATAATCCGCGCGCCTTTGCGGATCGGGGCTCCCTTTGATCCTGACGCGCGACCCTGACAGCAGGCGCCTCGCAGCGCGGATCCTTCTCGCCCAGGCGACCGCAGCGATCGTCCTGGCCACCCTTTGCGGGGCGGCTTGGGGAACCCGGCACGGCGCCTCGGCGCTGGCCGGCGGTGCGATCGGGCTGGTTGCCAACCTGTCCATGACGCTGATGGCCCTGCGCCCCGTGCGCAGCGCCGGCGGCGCGCTGGGCAGGTTGCTGGTCGGCTGGACCGCAAAGGTAGGGTTGACGGTGGCGCTGTTCGTCATCGCTGCCCGGACGGGAAAGGTGGCCTGGCCGCCGCTTCTCGTTGCCTACGGTGCGACGCTGATGGCGTTCGCGTTGGTGCCGCTCGTGTCTGGTCAGGGCAGGGATAACAAGTAGCGATGGCTTCCGAACACGTCCAGTCTCCCACCGACTACATCGTCCACCACCTGACGCACAACGCGGTGGGATCGGGCTTCTGGACCTGGCACGTCGACACGCTGGCCATGTCCGCCGTGCTGGCCGTGGTCGTCGGTTTCGTCTTCTGGCGTGCCGCGCGCCAGGCGACGGCCGGCGTCCCGTCGAAGTTCGTCAGCTTCGTCGAACTGATCGTCGATTTCGTGGACACTCAGGTCGGCGAGATCTACCACGGCGACCGCCGCTTCCTCACTGCGCTGGCGCTGACGCTGTTCACGTGGATCATCGCGATGAACACGATGGACCTGCTGCCCCTCGACCTGCCGACGAACATCGCCGGCGCACTGGGCCACCACCACGCATTCTGGCGCGTGCTGCCTTCGGCCGACCTGAACGGCACCATCGCGATGGCGATCGTCGTGCTCTTCCTCGTCGTCGGCTACGCCGTCCGCGCCAAGGGCCTGGGCGGCTACCTGCACGAGTGGATCGCCGCGCCCTTCGGTGGCCACCCGGCGCTGTGGATCCCGAACATCGCGCTGAACGCGGTTGAGCTGCTTGCCAAGCCGGTTTCGCTCGGCATGCGACTGTTCGGCAACATGTTCGCCGGCGAACTCCTCTTCATGCTGATCGCGCTGCTCGGCATGGCGGCAACCAATGCCGCCACGACCGCCGGCGCCATCCCGTTCTTCGTGGGCCAGGTCCTCATGGGGGCCATCTGGGCGATCTTCCACATTCTGATCGTCGTGCTGCAGGCCTACATCTTCATGGTCCTTCCCATCGTGTACATCTCGATGGCCGAAGAGCACCACTGACCGACCGGGTTCCTTAGTTTTTCGATCATTTGACCTTTCGACCAGGAGACTAGAAATGGAAGCGATCGCACTCGTCCAGGGCTACACCGCGCTGGGTATCGGCATCATCATCGGCCTGGGCGCGATCGGCGCCTGCATCGGCATTGGCGTCATGGGCTCGAAGTTCCTCGAGTCGGCCGCCCGTCAGCCGGAACTCACCCCGATGCTGCAGGGTCGCATGTTCCTGCTGGCCGGTCTCATCGACGCGGCGTTCCTCATCGGCGTCGGCCTGGCGATGCTGTTCGCCTTCGCCAACCCGCTGCTCGCGAAGCTCTCGGGCTAAGTGACGCACAGCAGTTAGGCAAGCTTCGAGGCGGCAATGGACATCAACGCGACCTTTATCGGGCAGATCGTCGTATTCCTGATCCTGCTCTGGTTCTTCACGAAGTTCGTCGTGCCGCCTCTGGCTGACGCGAACAACGCGCGACAGAAGAAGATCGCCGAGGGCCTTGCTGCCGCGGACCGCGGGCAGAAGGACCTCGACGAGGCGCAGGCGCGCGCCAACGACGTGATCCGCGAGGCGCGCGACCGTGCCAACCAGATCCTCGACCAGGCGTCACGCCGTTCGAACGACATCGTCGAGCAGGCCAAGCAGGCCGCGCAGCAGGAAGGTGACCGTCTGGTCGCCGCCGCCAAGCAGCAGATCGAGCTCGAAGCCACGCGCGCACGCGAAGAGCTGCGCCGCGAGGTTGCGCGCCTGACGGTTGCGTCGGCCTCGAAGCTGCTGGGCCGCGAAATCGACGCGGCCAAGCACGCCGACATCCTGAACCGGCTCGCCACCGAGATCTGACTGGGGCGCCATGGCTGACAGACTCACCATCGCACGGCCCTACGCCAAGGCGGCATTCGCCACGGCGAAGGGGAACTCGCGCCTCGGTCCCGCTTCGCTCGCGATCGCGCGCGCAGCGGCCGGGGTTGCTGACGAGCGGGTCAAGCACCTGCTCGGCAGCCCCAAGGTCACCGCGGCGCAGTTGGCCGACTTCATCTGCGAAGTCGCCGGCCCGGATCTCAACGACAACGGCCGCAACTTCTTCCGCCTGCTGGCCGACAACAAGCGCCTCGGCTACCTGCCCGAGATCTCGCGCGTGTTCGACCAGCTCAAGGACGAAGCCGAGGGCGTCGTCGACGTCACCGTGACCTCCGCCGCGCCGATGGCGTCGGGCGAGCAGGGCGCACTGGCGTCGTCGCTCGAAAAGCGCTTCGGCCGCAAGGTCCGCGTGCATGCCGAGGTCGATCCGGAACTGCTGGGCGGCGCCACCGTGCGCGCCGGCGACCTGGTCATCGACGGCTCCCTGAAATCGCGACTCGAGCGTCTGGCGCTTGAGCTGACCGCCTAAGAATTCCCAAGAGGACGAAAGAATCATGTCTATCAAGGCATCGGAAATCAGCGACCTGATCGGTCAGCGGATCCAGAACTTCGCGGGCGCCACCGAAGCCCGCAACGTGGGCAGCGTCGTCTCCGTCGCCGACGGCGTCGTCCGCATCCACGGCCTGGCCGATGCGCGCTACGGCGAAATGCTCGAGTTCCCGGGCAACGTCATGGGTCTCGCGCTGAACCTCGAGCAGGACTCGGTCGGCGCTGTGGTGCTCGGCGAGTACAAGTCGATCCGCGAAGGCGACCAGGTCAAGACGACCGGTCGAATCCTCGAAGTGCCGGTGGGTCCGGAGCTGCTGGGCCGCGTCGTCGACGCGCTCGGCAACCCGATCGACGGCAAGGGCCCGATCAATGCCAAGCAGACCGCGCCGATCGAGCGCGTCGCGCCGGGCGTCATCTACCGCAAGTCGGTCAGCCAGCCGGTGCAGACGGGCTACAAGGCCGTCGACTCGATGGTGCCGATCGGCCGTGGCCAGCGCGAGCTGATCATCGGCGACCGCCAGACCGGCAAGACCGCGATGGCCGTCGACGCGATCATCAACCAGAAGTCCTCCGGCATTAAGTGCGTCTACGTCGCGATCGGCCAGAAGGCCTCCACGATCGCCAACGTCGTCCGCAAGCTGGAAGAGCATGGCGCCCTGGCCCACACGATCGTCGTCGCCGCCCCGGCCTCGACGCCGGCTGCCCTGCAGTACATCTCGGCCTACGCCGGCGTGACGATGGGCGAGTACTTCATGGACAACGGCGAAGACGCGCTGATCGTCTATGACGACCTGTCGAAGCAGGCCGTCGCCTACCGCCAGATTTCGTTGCTCCTCAAGCGCCCGCCGGGCCGCGAAGCCTATCCGGGCGACGTGTTCTATCTCCACAGCCGTCTGCTGGAGCGCTCCGCGCGCGTCAACGAGCAGTACGTCGAGATGGCCACGAACGGCCGCGTGAAGGGCAAGACGGGCTCGCTGACCGGCCTGCCGATCATCGAAACCCAGGCGGGTGACGTGACGGCCTTCGTGCCGACGAACGTCATCTCGATCACCGACGGCCAGATCTTCGTGGAGTCCGACCTGTTCAACGCCGGCATCCGCCCGGCCATGAACGCCGGCATCTCGGTGTCGCGCGTCGGTGGTGCGGCCCAGACGGACATCATCAAGCGCCTCGGCGGCGGTATCCGTCTCGCCCTCGCGCAGTACCGCGAACTCGCGGCCTTCTCGCAGTTCGCGTCCGACCTCGACGAGGCGACCCGTCGCCAGCTCGAGCGCGGCCAGCGCACGACCGAAGTCATGAAGCAGAAGCAGTACGCGCCGATGTCGGTCGCGGAAATGGCCCTGTCGATCTACGCCGTCAACAGCGGCTA
>JBDLPS010000121.1:0-11748 GCA_039800965.1 Pseudomonadota bacterium
CCGGCTCGCATTGGGCGGCGAGGCAGCGCCCGAACAGCGTCGAGATCTCCGGCGCCGTCGTGAAGTCGCCCCCCGCGCCGAGCTTGCGCGCGCCGGCCGCGTAATAGCCCAGGCCCGGCGCATACAAGGCCTCGGTCATGTAGGCACCGAAGGGCAGGAATCCGCCGGCAGCGACAATGCACCGCGCCAGATGTTCGCGCACGCGAGCGGCGTGCAATGAACCGTGCAGGTCAGTCGCGTCCATCATAAAGTGCCGTCATGTCCCAATCCCTGCACGGCAAGGCCGTACTGATCACCGGCGCCGCGCGCCGCGTCGGCGCCGCGATCACGCGCACCCTGCATGCCGCCGGCGCCTGCGTCGCGATCCATTACCGCGGCTCGGCCGACGACGCGCAAGCCCTGGCCGACGAACTCAACGCCGCGCGACCGCACTCCGCGATCCTGCTGCAGGCAGACCTGCTCGACACCGCGCGACTGCCCGCCCTCATCGAAGCCACGCTCGGCGCCTTCGGTCGCCTGGACGTGCTGGTGAACAACGCCTCCACGTTCTATTCCACGCCGGTCGGCACGATCACCGAAGCGCAGTGGAATGACCTGCTGGGCAGCAACCTGAAAGCGCCCTTGTTTCTGTCGCAGGCCGCCGCGCCCGCCCTCAAGGCGAGCCAGGGCCTGATCCTGAACATCGTCGACATCCACGGCCTGCGGCCGCTGAAAGGCTTCCCCGTCTACAGCCCCGCGAAGGCCGGCCTCGTGATGCTGACGCACGCGCTGGCGCGCGAACTGTCGCCCGAGGTGCGCGTGAATGCAGTCGCGCCGGGACCCGTGCTCTTTCCCGAGGAGGGGCTCACGGAAGAGCGCAAGGCGGACATCATCGAACGCACGCTGCTCAAGCGCCGCGGCTCGCCGGAGGACATCGCGAAGGCCGTGCTGTTCTTCGCGGCCGACGCGCCGTACGTGACGGGCCAGGTGCTGGCCGTGGACGGCGGCCGCAGCACAAACGCCTGAGTACATCAGGCGCCAGCCAGGCCCAGGTCCACGGGCACGAGCGGATTCTCTTCGGGGCCGAACTCCCCCCACAGCTGCGCCAACGCCCGGCCCGTACCCGGATGGACGAGCATCGGCGCGATCTCCGCCATCGGGCGCAGCATGAAATTCCATTCCAGCAGACTGGGCCGCGGCAGGGTCAAACCCCCGACCTGCCCCACCACGTCGCCGTACAGCAGGATGTCGAGGTCCATGGCACGCGGTTCCCAGCGCTTGGCGTCGGGCGGACGGCCGCACAACGCCTCGATGCGCTCGAGCTCGGCGTTCACCGCCTGGACGGGCAGCGTCGTCGTGAACACGACGGCGAAATTGATGAAGTCCGGTCCGTCGAAACCCACCGCCTTGTTGCGGTAACAGCGCGAGAAGCGTGCGTCCGGGAACCGCGCCTTGATCTCCCGCGCGGCCCGCAGCAGGTTCGCCTCGGGGGCGATGTTGCTGCCGCCCGAGACGCCGACCGTGACCGGCATCACCCCGCCGCGACCTGCGACTTGTGGCGCACGATCTCGACGCCCACGTCGCGCGAACCGCGGATCGCGCCCGGCTTGTTCACCGACAGCTTGACCCAGGCGATGTCGAATTCCGTCAGCAGCAGCACGGCGAGCTTGTGGGCGAGCGTCTCGACCAGCTTGAACTCGGCGCCCTCGACGAAGGCGATCGTGCGCTTCGCCATCGACTTGTAGTCGACGGTCTCGGTGACGTGGTCCGTCGACGCCGCCAGTGCACAGTCCACGGGAATCTCGAGGTCGATGACGACCGTCTGCTTGACGTGCCGCTCCCACTCGATGAAGCCGATGGTGGTCTGGATGGCCAGGCCCCGGAGGAACACGCGGTCGTTGGTTGGATTCATGCTGGTCAGGTCGATCCGTGCTGAGGCTTGAATGAAACGTCCTGCACGCCGAGCGGCCCCAGGTCGAACAGGGGCCACTGGGCACGCGCGTGGATCGCAAGGTCATCCGGCGCCCCGCCCGCCTTCAGGCGCAGCAGGCCGGCCACCGCGATCATCGCGGCATTATCGGTGCAGAACTCGATCCGCGGGTGGTAAATGCGTCCGCCGCGCCGCGCCGCGAGCTTGGCCAGCCCTTCGCGCAGGGCGAGGTTCGCGCCCACGCCACCCGCCACCACCACATCGGCCAGACCGGTCGCTTCGATCGCGCGCTTCGTCTTGGCGAGCAGCGTATCCACGATGGCGTCCTGCACACCGCGGGCGATGTCGGCGCGGCGCGCTTCGGTCAGCGGCCGCTCCCTCGCCGCCAGCGAAACCGCCGTCTTGAGGCCCGAGAAGCTGAACTCGAAACCCGGACGGTCGAGCATCGGACGCGGGAAGTCGAAAGCCTCCGCCCGACCCGCCGCGGCAAGGCGGGCCAGCTCCGGCCCGCCCGGGTAGGGCAGCCCCAGGAGCTTGGCCGACTTGTCGAAAGCCTCGCCGGCTGCGTCATCGCGGGTTTCACCCAGCAGGTGGTAGTCACCGGGCGCCCGGACCTCGATCAGCATGGTGTGCCCACCGGACACCAGCAGGGCCAGATGGGGGAAGGGCGGCGGCTCGTCCTCGAGCAAGGGCGCCAGCAGGTGACCCTCCAGATGGTGCACCGGGACGGCAGGGAGGCCGCGGGCAAAGGCCAGACTCCGCGCGAGGGCCGCGCCGGTCAGCAGCGCTCCCACCAGGCCGGGCCCGGCCGTGTAGGCGACGCCATCGATCTCGTCCAGCGCGGTTCCTGCGTCCGCAAGTGCTTGGCGCAAAAGGGGTAAAAGGCGACGAACGTGGTCCCGGGAGGCCAGTTCGGGGACGACGCCCCCGTATACCCGGTGCAGGTCGATCTGGCTGTAGAGCGCGTGCGACAGCAGGCCCCGGCGCTCGTCGAGGACGGCGACGGCGCTTTCGTCACAGGAGGACTCGATGGCCAGGACCCTCATGGGCGCGCATTGTGCCTCAAGCCAGCCAGCCGTCACTTTGCCTTTTTCCCGGCCGGCACTTAGAATCCACGGCCCTGTTTTTCCGGGCGTCCCGCCGGGCCGCCCAACCCATAGAGATAAGGCCGAGGTTTAAATGCCGTCCGTCCGTGTCCGCGAGAACGAATATTTCGATGTCGCCCTGCGCCGCTTCAAGCGCGCCTGCGAAAAGGCCGGCGTCCTGTCGGAGCTGCGCCGTCGCGAGTTCTACGAAAAGCCGACCCAGGAGCGCAAGCGCAAGAAGGCTGCCGCCGTGAAGCGCCACCTCAAGCGCTCGAACCGCGGCGGCGAGTCGCGTTCGGCGCGCGGCTGAGCGACATGACCCTCAAGGAGCGCATCCAGGAGGACATGAAGTCCGCGATGCGCTCGGGCGAGAAGGAAAAGCTCGCCACCATCCGGCTGATCCTCTCCGCGGTGAAGCAACGCGAAGTCGACGAGCGCATCACGCTCGACGACGGCCAGGTGCTTTCCGTTCTCGAGAAGATGATCAAGCAGCGCAAGGAATCCATCGCGCAGTTCGAAGCCGGCGGCAGGGCCGACCTCGTCGCGAAGGAAGCCGCCGAACTGGCGGTGCTGCAGGCCTACCTGCCTGAACAGCTCTCGGACGCCGAGCTCGACGCGCTGATCAACGAAGCCGTTGCCGCCACCGGCGCCACGGCGATCAAGGACATGGGCAAGGTCATGGCGCAGGTGAAGACCGCCGCCGCGGGCCGTGCCGACATGGGCCTCGTCAGCGCCCGCATCAAAGCCCGCCTCGCGGGCTGACCCCTCGGACGATGTTCGTCCGCGGACTCCTCTTCGGCATCGTCATCGCGGTCGTCGCGATGATCCTGCTGCGCAAGCGTCCGCCCGGGGCCTGAAGACCCTTTCCTTCACTGTCCTGCTGCGAGCGCCGCGTGTCGGCGCAACTGCAGCGTAGCGACCGCGCTCACCACGAGCAGTCCCGCCAGGAACAGCAGCCCACCCGTGAATCCGCCGGTGATGTCCTTCACCAGGCCCACGGCATAGGGCCCCACGAACCCGCCCAACGAGCCCAGCGTATTGATCAGTGCGATGCCGGCCGCAAGACTCCCGCCCGCGAGGAAACGCGGCGGCAGGGCCCAGAACGGCCCGCGGCTGCCGAGGTCGCCCACGGCGGCGATGCTGAGCGCCAGCATTCCGGGCAAGGGCGACGTGAACCAGGCACTTGCCGCAAAACCGGCGGCGCCGATCAGGCTGGGCAGCGCGACATGCCAGAAGCGCTCGCCGCTGCGGTCCGAACTGCGTCCGATCCAGACCATGCCCAGCGCCGCGGCCGCATAAGGCAGCGCAGAGATCAGACCCACGACCAGGTCGCTGCTACCCGACAGGCCCTTCACGATCTGGGGGATCCACAGGTTCAGGCCATAGCTGCCGCACTGGCAGCAGAACAGCACGATGCCCAGCAGCCACACCGTGGGATGCAGCAATGCGGCGCGCACGCCGAGGCCATGGCGCTCCTGCGTTTCCGCGTGCTCGGCGCGGATGCGCTCGCCCAGCGCGGTTTTCTCGTCGGGGGTGAGCCAGCGGGCGTCCTGCGGCAGCTCCGGCAGGCGAAGCCACACGACGATGCCGAGCAGCACCGCCGGCAGGCCCTCCAGCAGGTAGAGCCACTGCCAGCCCTTCAGCGCGGCCAGGCCATTCATCTGCAGCAGCAGGCCCGCGAGCGGCGCGCCCAGCACTGTCGACAGCGGAATGCCCACCATGAACCAGGAAATGGCGTGGGCTCGCGCCTCGCGCGGATACCAGTGGCCGAGGTAATAGATGACGCCGGGCAGGAAGCCCGCCTCGGCAACGCCGAGCACGAAGCGCAGCACGTAGAAGCCCGTCGCGTCGCGCACGAACATCATCGCGACGGAGATCAGCCCCCAGGTGACCATGATGCGGGCGATCCAGCGCCGCGCGCCCACGCGCGCCAGCAGCAGGTTGCTCGGCACCTCGAACAGCGCATAGCCGAGGAAGAACACGCCGGCGCCGAAACCGAACACGGCAGGACTGAAACCCAGGTCCCGGTTCATCTGCAGGGCCGCGAAACCCACGTTGATGCGGTCGAACCAGGCGACGACGTACAGCAGCATCAGGAAGGGCACCAGTCGTCGCGTGACTTTGGCGCAGGCGGTGGTGTCGGGCGTGGCCATCCGGGCCTCCTCGGCGTCGGTTAGACTCGGGCTCATGTCCGGGCGCATCCCCCAGCATTTCATCGACGACCTGGTGGCCCGGGCGGATATCGTCGAGCTCATCGGCACGCGCGTCCCGCTCAAGAAGGCGGGCCGCGAGTACCGGGCCTGCTGCCCCTTCCATGACGAGAAAACGCCGTCGTTCTGGGTCAGTCCGGCCAAGCAGTTCTATCACTGCTTCGGTTGCGGAGCCCATGGTACCGCGCTGGGCTTCCTCATGAACTACGACCGACTGCCCTTCGTCGAGGCGGTCGAGGAGCTTGCCTCGCGCCTCGGCGTCGAGGTACCGCGGGAAGCATCGCTGCCCGGCGCGGCCCCGGCGCGGCCCGCGGGCGACGATCTCTACGCCCTGCTGGGCCAGGTCGCGGACTTCTACCGCACACAGCTCGCGCAGGACGATCGCGCGCAGGCCTACGTGAAGAAGCGCGGCCTCGACGCCGCGTCACTGGAACGCTTCGCGATCGGTTACGCACCGGCTTCATGGAACGACGTGTTGCGCCGTTTCGGCACGAACGACGAGGCGAAGCGTCGCCTCGCCGAGGTGGGCCTTGCGATCGAGCGCGATGCCGACCGCGTGAGCGACGAACAACGTCGCGCGGGCGACATCTACTACGACCGCTTCCGCGACAGGTTGATGTTCCCGATCCGCGATGCGCGCGGCCGCGTGCTCGGCTTTGGCGGCCGCATCCTCGACCAGGGCGAACCGAAATACCTGAACTCGCCCGAGACCAACCTCTTCCACAAGGGGCGCGAACTCTACGGTCTGTATGAGGTGCGGCAGAGCCGCGCCACCATCAAGCGGCTGATGGTCGTCGAGGGCTACATGGACGTCGTGCGCCTGCACCAGGCCGGCATCCCCTACGCCGTCGCGACGCTGGGCACGGCCACCACGCCCGAACACCTGAAGCGCGCCTTCCGCGTCGCATCGGAAATCATCTTCTGCTTCGACGGCGATCGTGCGGGTCGTGCAGCGGCCTGGCGCGCGCTCAACAACGCGCTGCCCGAAGCCCAGGCTGGCCGCGAGATGCGATTCCTGTTCCTGCCGGATGGCGAGGACCCGGATTCACTTGTCGGCAAGGAGGGCGCCGCCGCCTTCGAAGCACGCTACGCGCAGGCGCTGCCGCTGTCGGAATACCTCGTGCAGCACCTGCAGTCGGAAGTCGACGTCTCGCATGCCGACGGCAAGGCGCGCTTCGTCGCGCAGGCCAAGCCACTGCTTGAACGCATGCCGGACGGCCCCTACCGCGAACTGCTGCTGGACCGGCTGGCCCAGGCGATCCAGGTCCACCCGGACCGCTTCATGAAGATCGTGGGACCGGTCGCGACACCGCCTGCGCAGGACGGCGCGAACCCGGTGCGACGGCCGGCGACACCTGGCGCGATGACGGCGCGCAGCGCGGGGCGCGGCGGCCTGGTACGTCAGGCCGTGCAGCACCTGCTGCACTTCCCGGACATCGCCGGACGCATCGATCCCGCGCAACGCGCGGCGCTCGCCGGCATCGAACTGCCCGGCACCGACGTGCTCCATCGCCTGCTGGTGGAACTGGCCGAGCATCCGGCCGCCAACACCGGACAGGTCCTCGAACGCTTCCGGGACGACGACGCGCTCGTCGAACGACTCGGCCGGCTGGCCGCGGCCGAAATGATCACGCCCAACGCAAAAGCCGCCGGCGACGAATTCGCCAACGCCGTCCAGAAACTGCTGGAGTCGGGACGGGCGCAGCGCATCGATGCGCTGCTCGAAAAATCCCGTGGTGTCGGTCTGGCCGACGAAGAGAAACGCGAGCTCGGGGCACTCATGGCAGCGCGGCCGCGAGGCTGAACCCCGCACGTCACATCATCGCGCGGCCCTGAAGCCCCCATGACGCGCGGATCGCGGTGCCGCGACCCGGCTCGGACATCAGCCGGAACCTGCCACGACTGCGCTCCACGCGTTCGCGGATGACCTTGAGCCCCCAGGCCGCCGGCCGAGGCGGCAACTGCGGATTGAAGCCCACGCCATCGTCCTCTACCTGGAGGTGGATCTCCGGGCCCTCGGCGCTGAGCGAGATCCGGACGTTGCTCGCGCCGGAATGCTGGGCAACGTTGCGGATGGCCTCCTGCGCCGTGCGGTAAAGCGTGGTCGAGAGGTCGCGCGGCACGGTCGCATCGTTGACGTCGGACTCCACCTCGACGCGCATGCCGGCGTCGGCATACAGCGATTCGTTGCCCAGCGACCGCAGCGCCGCGGATATACCGAGGCTGTCGAGCTCGGAGGGCCGCAGGCGACGGGTGATCTGCCGCAGCTGTTCCAGCAACGACTGCACGAGCCCGACCGCGCGCTCCAGCGACGGATCGGCCGGCCGCTCCTGCGTACTGGCGCGCTCCATCGCGGTCTCGACGTTGTACTTGATCGCCGCCAGCGACTGCCCGATGTTCTGGTAGAGCTCGCCGGCAAGGCCACGGCTCAACTCCTCCACGGACACGTCATGCCAGTCCAGCAGGGATTCCAGCTCGGCCCGCGAGCGACGCAGGGCATCCTCCGATGCCTTGCGCGCGCCGACTTCCTTGAACAGGCGCCGGTTGCTCTCCTCGAGTTCGGCCGTGCGCTGCTGCACCCGGGCCTCGAGCTCGCCATGCAGCGCGAGCAACTCCCTTCGGGCAAGTTCTTCCTGCGTGACATCGATGCAGCTGAAGACGATGCGCGGCTCGTCATCACCCAGGTCGTCAGCAAGGCGCAGACGGATCTTCCAGTCGATCCCCCGCTCCAGGTCCGAGAAACCAAAATCGACCGGCTCGCCTGCCAGCACGTCCTGCCGTGCCGTTTCGAGTCGCGCAGCATGCGGACACACCGGATCGACGCAGCCGGCATGCAGCAGTTCATGCAGGGGGCGGTGCAGCGCGTCGGCGATCCCGATGCCAAGCGAACGCGACACGGCGCGGTTGATACGCAGGACGACGCCATGGCCATCGGCCAGTCCGATTACGGCCGGCAAGGCATCGGCCGTCGACTCCCATTCGCGCTTCGCCCGCCGGATAGCCGCCGAGACGCGATCACCCTTCGCCACGCTACCGAACGTACGGACGACGGGGACCATCACCGAACGAAGGGAAGCCATGAGGGCGCGCACGGCGTCACCGTCGGGACCGGAGCCCGGCCCGGAGACGACCATGACCCGCATCGGGTCGCGGCCGGCAGGAAAGGAAAGGCAGGCCAGCTGGCGGCCCGCCGCGGCCGGGCCCAGGCAGATCCGACCGGGGTTGGCCAGCGCGCTGGCGAACAGCGGCACGTAGGACAGCTGTTCGCGATGGCCCTCCTTGAGCATAGGAAGGTTTCGGGACGCGACGACGGCCAGCGTCATCGATCCATTCGGCCGCTCCATGGCTGCAAAGCCATACGCCGGATCCACGGCATGGATGGCATCCGCGACCGCGTCGGCGAAATGCTTCCAGCAGGACGTGTCGATATCGCCCGCCTCGATGCGGCTGGCGAGCTTCGCGCAGGCATCCGAAAGCATTTTCGCCCTCAAGGCGGCAGCAGGCATGACGGGACTCCGGGCTGGAAAAATTACATGGGGCGATACTCGCGCAGGCCGGCGGCCCCAGACAGTCGGAAGAAGACTCCCGCGCCCCGGAGGACCCCTGAGGGTGGGGTGGGACATCCCCTCCCCCGGGCCCTCTGGCGATTATGTGAACTGGAGACCGGATTCCGCGGTCCGAAGGGTGCAAAATGCCCCTACCAGCCTTGAAACTGACCGTGCCGACGCCGGTCGGGAGTACCGCATGAACCGTTCCGATCAGACTTCTAAATTGCGCACCCTGGCCCCGACCGGGCGCAGCCGCGTGCTGCTGGTGGACGGTCACGCGATCGTCCGCGAAGGCCTCAAGGCAATCATCGAACTGACCCCCGACCTCGAGGTCATCGATGAAGCCGGCACCCAGGCCGATGCGGTAAGGCTCGCCAAGCACCACAACCCCGACGTCATCCTGACGGAACTGGCCCTTGCTGGCAGCGCCGGCACCCAGGGCATCGCCGAATTGCGGCTGCAGGCGCCCGGCTCGAAGATCCTGGTCCTCAGCGTGATGGGCAACGCCGAATTCATCCGCGCGGCGCTCGAAGCCGGGGCCAACGGCTACGTCCTCAAGGACTCTTCGCGCACCGACCTGCTCAACGCGATCCGGGGCGTGATCAAGGGCGAGCGCCGCCTCTGTCCCAAGTCTTCCGAAAAGATCCTCAGCCTGATGCTGAAATCCGGCGCCCCGGCGCCGGCGTCGGCCGAAAAACCGGCCAGTCAGATGTCCACCGTGACGGGCCGTGAGCGCTCGATCATCTCGATGATCGCCACCGGCAAGTCGACGAAGGCCATCGCCAACAACATGAACCTGAGCGTCAAGACGATCGAGAAGCACCGCTACAACGCGATGCGCAAGCTGGGCCTGCGCAATGTCGCCCAGGTGACACGCTTCGCCATCGACTCGGGCATGGTCAGGGAGAAGACCGGCACGACGGGCGTTTACCGGGTCATCGAAGGCGCCACCGGCACCTTCCGCAAGCCGGACGCCTCGGAGGCCTGATTCCGCCGGCCGTGGCGCTGCGGGCGCCCGGAGAATATACTTATCGGTTCCCCTCACAGGATCTCGCCCTCCCGATGAGCCGCAAGCCCCAGAAGCCCGCACCGTCCCGCAAGCCGGCCGCCAAGCCTGCCGCGGCAGCCAAGGTCGCCAAGAAACCGGCCGTCGCCGCGAAACCCGCGGCCAAGAAGCCGCTGCCGGCCAAGGCGGCGCCTGCGCCGCGCAAACCGGCGGGCAAGAGCCCGGCGCCACCGGCCCGCAAGGCTGCGCCCCCCGCCAAGGCGGCCGCCAGGCCCGCGCCGGCGAAGCCGGCCGCGGCGAAGCCAACGCCCGCCAAGGCACCCGCCACCGCAAAGGCCGCGCCGGTCGCCAAACCCGCAGCCGTCGCCAAGGCTGCGCCGGCGCCCGCCAAGGCAGCCGTTGCCACCCCCAAGCAGCCGGCCGCGGCCGCGCCCAAACCGCCCGCAAAGCCGCTTTCCGCATCGAAGGCGGCGGCCGAGGCGGCGGCAGAGGGTCGCAAGATCATCCAGATCGCGCCGGAACGGCGCGTCATGCCCGAAGAGCGCCAGTCCCAGCTCAAGCTGCTGATCGCCCTGGGCAAGGAACAGAGCTACCTGACCTACGCGCAGGTCAACGACCACCTGCCGTCCGAGATCGTCGATCCCGAACAGATCGAGGAAATCGTCAGCACCATCGAAGAGATGGGCATCCGCGTCTATGAAAAGGCGCCGGACAACGAACCCCTGCTCGCCACGGACGCCTCCTCCCCGGCTGACGACGAAGCCATCGAGGAAGCCGCCCAGGCACTGGCCGCGCTCGACGCCGAACTCGGCCGCACGACCGACCCGGTCCGCATGTACATGCGCGAGATGGGTACCGTCGAACTGCTGACGCGCGAGGGCGAGATCAGCATCGCCAAGCGCATCGAGGAAGGCCTCGATGGCGTCAAGGTCGCGCTGTCGCACTATCCGTCGACGATCGAACACATCCTGACGGCCTACGAACCGCTGAAGGGAGGCCAAGGCCGCCTCATCGACATCATCGTCGGCTTCATCGACCCGAACGCGCCGGACGTCATCGCCCAGCCGCAGAACCCGACCAAACTCGAGGTCGCCGAACCCGCCGAGGGCGAGGAACAGGACGACGCGGGCGACGGTGCCGAGGAAGAAGAAGCCGTCGACACCGGCCCCGATCCGGAAGAGGCCGCGCGCCGCTTCGCCTCGCTGGCCAAGGTCCACGGCCAGGTGCTGGCTTCCCTGCAGAAGCTGGGCGCCGCGGACCCCAAGACCCAGAAGCTGCGCAAGAAGCTGTCGGCGGAGTTCATGGAACTCAAGCTGGCGCCGCGCATGTTCGAGGCGCTGATCCAGAAGCTGCGCGTCCAGATGTCGGAAGTGCGCCAGCTCGAGAAGGAAATCATGGTGTTCGCGGTCCGCGACGCGCAGATGCCGCGCAAGGACTTCGTCGCCACCTTCCCGAAGAACGAGACCAACATCAAGTGGCTGGCCAAGCACCTGCAGGCCGGCAAGAAGCACTCGCAACTGCTGCTGAAATTCAAGGACGACATCGAGGGGCGCCAAAAGCGCCTCGCCGACATCGAGGCCTCGCAGCACCTGTCGATCCATGACATCAAGGAGATCAACCGCGATGTCTCGATCGGCGAAGCCAAGGCCCGCCGCGCGAAGAAGGAAATGGTCGAGGCCAACCTGCGCCTCGTGATCTCCATCGCCAAGAAGTACACGAACCGCGGCCTCCAGTTCCTGGACCTGATCCAGGAGGGCAACATCGGCCTCATGAAGGCGGTCGACAAGTTCGAATACCGCCGCGGCTACAAGTTCTCGACCTATGCCACCTGGTGGATTCGACAGGCAATCACGCGAGCGATTGCCGACCAGGCGCGCACCATTCGCATCCCCGTGCACATGATCGAGACGATCAACAAGATGAACCGCATCTCGCGGCAGATCCTGCAGGAAACGGGGCAGGAGCCCGACGCTGCGCTGCTCGCCGAGAA
>JBDLPS010000122.1:0-2976 GCA_039800965.1 Pseudomonadota bacterium
GGTGCCAGCTTCACGGCCACCGGCTTCGGCATCCGCTTCCCGACGAAGAACAAGACCTTCGTCCACAACACCATCGACCCGTACGACATCGACAAGAACATTCCCGCCGAGTACCCGCTGCTGGGCGACTCCAGGCTCACGCTGGCGATGCTGTATGACGCGCTCAAAGACCGCCTCAAGAAGCCACGCGGCCTCACGGCGTCGGTGCAGGCCCGCATCAAGGAACTGAACGCGCCGTGGTGGGCCGAGTGGATGCCGCGCCTCACGAGCGACAGCAAGCCGCTGTCCCCGTACCGCGTGATCTGGGACCTCATGCACCTCACGGACGTGCCGAACACCATCGTCACGCACGATGCCGGCAGCCCGCGCGACGAGCTCTCGCCGTTCTGGAAGCCCGTCACGCCGCTGTCCTACATCGGCTGGGGCAAGTCGACGCAGCTCGGCTACGGACTCGGGCTGGCCATGGGCGCCAAGCTCGCGAACCCGGACAAGCTCTGCATGAACTTCTGGGGCGACGCGGCCATCGGCATGACCGGCATGGACTTCGAGACCTGCGTCCGCTGCAACATCCCCATCATGTCGATCCTGTTCAACAACTTCGGCATGGCGATGGAATTCAAGGCCATGGCGCTTTCGAAGCAGAAGTACCACTCGACCGACATCTCGGGTAACTACAGCGAGTTCGCCAAGGCCCTCGGTGCCTACAGCGAGCGCGTCACCGACCCGACGCAGGTCGCGCACGCCATCCTCAACGGCATCAAGGCCACCAAGGAAGGCAAGCCCGTGCTGCTCGAGTTCATCACGACCCAGGACAAGATCTACTCGACGTACCAGGGCGGCTACAACGGCGGCCACTGACCGTTCGATACGCTTCCGGCCCTCGCGACAAGGTAGACTTGTCGGGCCGGAGAGGTGGCCGAGTGGTTTAAGGCAGCAGTCTTGAAAACTGCCGAGGGTTCACGCCCTCCGTGGGTTCGAATCCCACCCTCTCCGCCACACGCGACAGGGGCCCCTCCGGGGCCCTTTTCGTTCCCGGCGGTGGTGGTGAATTATGTCCACCGGGTTGTTTCCGGCCTGTAAATTATCCACGGCTCGGGGCTCGCGTTCCGGCGCCGGGCCAGCGCTGTCGCATGCTAGATTAGAAGGGTTGGATTCACTCGATCGGGTCAACCGGCGGCACGTGGCCGCGTTCTGGAGTCAGATGGGCAGGGCACGGCATTTCCTTTTCTTGATGGCGATCGGCCTTGCGCCCGTGCCCGCCGCGCTTTCCGTCGAGCCTTCGGGTGCCATCGCCATCCTGTCCGCCGCGGCCCCTGAGCTGCCTGATCTGGTCGATCAGGCCGTCCGGACCTATCCCTCGGTGGACGCAGCCCGTGCTTCGGTACGGGCTGCCGGGGCGGACGTCAAGGCGGCCCGATGGCAGCGCTTCCCCAGCATTTCCGTCGAGGGTCTGCTGCTGGATCAGTCCCGCCGTGCCCGGCAGATTTCCGCCAGTCCGCAGACCCAGGCCGTCGTGGACCAGCCCCTGTGGACGGCTGGCCGTATTTCCGGGGGCATCGACCGCGCGACCGCCCGGCGCGATGCGTCGCTTGCCGCGTATGACGAGGCCGCGTTGAACGTCGCGTTGTCGACCTCCCAGGCCTACTTCGAATTGCAGCGCTGGGTCGAGCGGACCGCGGTCCTGTCGCGCAGCCTCGCACAGCACAAGGACATGGTCGAAACGATGGAGCGGCGTGTCGCCAGCACCGTCAGTCCGTCATCGGACCTTGAGCTGGCACGGACACGCGCCTTGCAGATCGAACAGCAGGTCCTGCAGTCAGATGCGCAGCAACACGCCGCGTTGTCCCACCTGCGCGAGTTGGTGGGCAATCCCTCGCTCGAGGTTTCGCGTGCGGCGATGGTCGATCACGCATGGCCCGCGCTGGTCGAGGGCGCCGTACTCGATGAAGCCCTGGTCTACAGCCCGCAGTTGCAGCGCCTGCGCTTCGAGGCATCCGCCGCGGAAGCCGAAGCGCAGATCGCAAGGGCATCCGTGTATCCGCAGCTCAGTGGCCAGTACAGCTACAGCCATGCGATGGGTGCCCAGGTCGGTCTCGCGCTCAAGTTGCAGACCGACGGCGGCTTCGCCCGCGTCGCGGCTGCCGATGCGGCTCGCCTGCGCGTCAAGTCCAGCGCGTTGCAGGTTGCGGCGGCCGAGCGCCAGTTGCGTGACCAGTTGTATTCCACTTCCCGGGATTACGATTCCGCCACGCGCCGGCTCCGCATCAACGCTTCAGCCGTGCGGTCCGCGCAGGAAGTCACCGATTCCTTCATGCGGCAGTTCACAAGCGGGCGACGCACCTGGCTTGACGTGATGAACGCGGTCCGCGAATCCACTTCGTCCGAGATCGACGCGCTCGAGGCACGTGTTGCCGCCGAGGCGTCGCTCGTGCGTCTCCTGCTGCTGTCGGGTCGTTGGGCGCCGGCGCCGCCGATGGAGGAAAAATCTTGAGTGCTGCCCTGACCGATCTGCTGGCGGTCTACGCCAGCCGTGCGAACGCTGTATTGCCGCCCCATTGGCTGGACGGCGTGCCACGTGACCTGTCGCTCGACGATCCCGGCGCGCTGGAGCGTATCGCGCATTCTCTCGGCTGGTCCCTGCGGGCGCTCGAAGGTCGCCCCAGGACGCAGCATTTTCCGTCCCTTGTTTTCCTGCCGGGCCGGGGCTGGTTGCTTGCAGAGGGCCTGGTCGGCGATTCCGGGATCCAGGTTGCCGCTTCGGCTGGAGTGGAACGCATCGAGTGGTCCGATGACTTGCTGTTCATGCAGGTCGATTTCCCGGGCATGTCGCGGCTGGAAGGCGCGAAGCGGGCGATCGATGTCTTCTGGGCAGCGATCCTGCGCCGCAAGTCGATGCTGCTGGAGGCGACCGTCGCCACCGTGGCGATCAACCTCATCGCGCTGGGCACTTCGATCTATTCCATGCAGGTCTATGAC
>JBDLPS010000123.1:0-4046 GCA_039800965.1 Pseudomonadota bacterium
GCGGATGGCCGCCTGGTCGGTGAAGAACATGACGAGGCGATCGATGCCGATGCCGAGGCCTGCCGTCGGCGGCATGCCATATTCCAGAGCCCGGATGTAGTCGGCGTCGTAGAACATGGCCTCCTCGTCGCCCGAACTCTTGCGTGCCGCCTGCGCATGGAAGCGCGCCGCCTGGTCCTCGGGGTCGTTCAGCTCCGAGAAACCGTTTGCCAACTCGCGGCCGGCTATGAAGAACTCGAAGCGGTCGGTGATGAACGGATCCGCGTCGTTCGCGCGCGACAACGGGGAGACCTCTGCCGGATACGCATAGACGAAGGTCGGATCGAGCAGCGTGTGCTCCGCCGTCTGGTCGAAGATTTCGACCTGCAGCTTGCCCGGGCCGTCATGCGGCTCGAACTTCGAACCGAGTTTCGTGCACCAGGCACGCAGGTATTCGAGATCCCGCAGCTTCGCCGCATCGAAACCCGGATTGTGCTCCAGGATGAGCTGCTCGATGGTGACGCGACGGAAAGGCTTCCCCAGGTCGTAGTCTCGACCTTGGTAGGCGAACTGGCGCGTGCCGAGCACGGCATCGGCGATGCCGGTCATCACCTCTTCCACCAGCGTCATCAGCTGGTGGTAATCGGCGTAGGCCCAGTAGAGCTCGAGCATCGTGAACTCGGGGTTGTGCCGGGTGGAAAGCCCCTCGTTGCGGAAGTTGCGATTGATCTCATAGACACGCTCGAATCCACCGACCACGAGCCGCTTGAGGTAGAGCTCCGGCGCGATGCGCAGGTACATCTGCATGTCGAGCGCGTTGTGGTGCGTGACGAAAGGCTTTGCGGAAGCACCGCCGGGGATCGGCTGCATCATCGGCGTCTCGACTTCCATGAAGTCGCGGCCATCGAGGAAGTCACGCAGGAACTTCACCATGCGCGTGCGGGTGCGGAACACCGCGCGCGAATCCTCGTTGACGATGAGGTCGACGTAACGCTGACGGTAACGCGTGTCGGTATCCGTGAGGCCATGCCACTTGTCCGGCAACGGACGAAGCGACTTCACCAGCAGGCGCACCGACTCGACCTTCACCGAGAGCTCGCCGGTGCGCGTGCGGAAGAGCGTGCCGGACGCGCCCAGAACGTCGCCGATGTCCCAACCCTTGAAGGCGTCATAGGTCTCGCCGACCGCGGCCGCCTGCAGGAAAAGCTGTATGCGGCCGCTGCGGTCGGACAGCGTGGCGAAGCTCGCCTTGCCCATGATGCGCTTGGCCATCATGCGGCCGGCCACCGTGACGGCCACCGGGTTAACCTCGAACCATGCGGCATCCTTGTCGCCATACTGGGCGTGCAGCGCCACAGCCAGGTCGTCACGACGGAAGTCGTTCGGAAAGGCGTTCCCCTGCTCGCGCAGGACCGCGAGCTTGGCCCGGCGCTCGGCGATCAGGTGGTTGGAATCGTCAGCGGGGCTCACCAGCACCGGTTCGGTCGTGTTGCTCATCACAGGCCCGCCTTGAGGCTCGCTTCGAGGAATTGGTCGAGGTCGCCGTCGAGTACCGCGGTGGTGTTGCCGACTTCCACGTTCGTGCGGAGGTCCTTGATGCGGGACTGATCCAGCACGTAGGAGCGGATCTGGTTTCCCCAACTCACGTCGGACTTGGAGTCTTCGAGCACCTTCGCCGCGGCATTGCGCTTGTTGACCTCCAACTCGTACAGCTTCGCTTTCAGCATCTTCATAGCGGTCGCGCGATTCTTGTGCTGGCTGCGCTCGCTCTGGCATGCCACGACGATCCCTGAAGGCCCGTGGCGCAACCTCACGGCCGATTCGGTCTTGTTGACGTGCTGGCCGCCGGCGCCGCTCGACCGGAACACGTCCATCTCGATGTCCGCCGGATTGATCTCGATGCTGATGTCGTCATCGATTTCGGGCGACACGAACACCGACGCGAAGGAGGTATGGCGACGGTTGCCGGAATCGAAGGGGCTCTTGCGCACGAGGCGATGCACGCCGATCTCGGTGCGCAGCCAGCCGTAGGCATACTCGCCTTCGAAATGCAGGGTGGCGCTCTTGATGCCCGCGACTTCGCCGCCGTTGGCATCCATGATCTCGGTCTTGAAACCGCGACGCGCGCCCCAGCGCAGGTACATACGCATCAGCATGTTGGCCCAGTCCTGGGCCTCGGTGCCGCCCGCGCCGGCCTGGATGTCCAGGTAGGCGCTGCGGGGATCCATCTCACCGCCGAACATCCGCCTGAACTCGATCTGCCGAACCTGCGCCTCGAGCTGAGGCAGGTCCGCATCGATTCCGGCTATGGTGGGGTCGTCCCCCTCCGCCTCTGCCATCTCCAGCAGTTCGGCCGCGTCGGCCAGGGAATGCCTGGCCTTGTCGAGCTGGGCAAGCTCCTGCTCGAGCTTCGCGCGCTCCCGGCCCAGTTCCTGGGCCCGCTCGGGCTTGTTCCAGACATCCGGAGCTTCAAGCTCCAGCGTCACTTCTTCGAGGCGTTCTTTCTTGTTGTCGTATTCAAAGATACCCCCTGAGCGACTCGGTGCGCTCCTGGAGGTCCTTGAGGGTCCGCTTGATGAGGCCGGTTTCGAGAGCCATGGCGTGCTGGCGGGTTCCGCGTCGTTGCAAACCGCGGATTCTACCAGTTTCCAGACTCCCCGGCCGGGGCAGGCAGCAGGTGGTCGATGAGGATCTGCAACCGCTGCTCGCCTCGGTAATCGTTGATGTCCAGCCGGTAGACCGCGCGCACGCGACCGGTCGGCAAGGGATCCTCGGGCGTTTCGAGGAGGTTGAAGGCAATGGCGTCGAACGTCGCCCGGGAGCCCTCCGGGCGCACCTGGAACTTCACGTGCTTCCCGCCCACGACGCGCGCCCGCAGCACGTCGAATGCGCCATCGAAGCTCGGCTCCGGGAATCCCTGGCCCCAGGGGCCTGCATCGCGCAGCAGGCGTGCGGTCGCCAGCGAGAACTCCGCCTCGGCGAGAACGCCGTCGGTGAGGATGACATCCTCCATCGGCGACCCACCTGTCCAGCGCGCGACTTCTTCATCCAAGGCACGCGCGAACCGGTCGAGCCGGTCCTCGCCGATCGTGAGACCCGCCGCCATCGCATGCCCGCCGAAACGATCCACGAGACCCGGTTCGCGCGTCGCAATGGCATCGAACACGTCGCGGATATGAACTCCCGGCACGGAACGCGCCGATCCGCGCAGCACCCCGCCGTCCGCGCGCGCAAAGGCCACGACCGGACGCCGCACGCGGTCTTTCACGCGGCTGGCGACCAGGCCAACCACGCCCTGGTGCCATTCCGCGTCGAACAGCGCCAGCGCGTGTCGCCGCGGACCGCGCCGGGGCAAGTCGATGTCCCGTACCGCATCCAGCGCCAGCGCCTGCATGTCCGCCTCGATCTCGCGCCGGCGACGGTTGAGTTCATCGAGACGCAGCGCGCCGTCCCGCGCCTCGGCATCGTCTTCCGCAAGCAGGCAGGCGATGCCGATGCTCATGTCATCGAGCCGGCCCGCCGCGTTGAGGCGCGGTGCGACGGCAAAGCCCAGGTCCGACGCGGTGATCGATGCGATGTTGCGGCCGGCCACGTCGAGCAGCGCGCGGATGCCGGGCACGCAGCGACCGGCGCGGATGCGCGCGAGCCCCTGCGCGACCAGCACGCGGTTGTTCGCATCGAGCGGCACGAGGTCGGCAACCGTTCCCAGCGCGACCAGGTCGAGGTAATCGGCCACCGGCGGCGCACCGGCCGGCAGCAGCCCTTCGGCCTCCAGGCGACGGCGCAGCGCGGCCATCACGTAGAACGCGACACCCACGCCGGCAAGGGCCCTGCTGCCGAAGCCACTGCCGGCGAGATTGGGATTCACGATGACATCGGCGGCCGGCAGTTCCGTGCCGGGCAGGTGGTGGTCCGTGACCAGCACGGCGATACCGCGCGCCCGTGCCGTCGCCACGCCGGCGAGGCTGGAGATCCCATTGTCGACGGTGACGAGCAGGCTCGGCGCGCGCTCCACGGCCAGCTCGACGATCTCCGGCGTGAGTCCGTAGCCGAACCGGAAGCGGTCC
>JBDLPS010000124.1:0-5389 GCA_039800965.1 Pseudomonadota bacterium
ACAAGCAGTGCCACGGCATGCTCGACTGATCTCCCCGCCCGGTGAGCCGACGCCGTCGGTACACCGGGCGACCCCTTGATGTTGCCATAAAGCAACATCCGACGGGTTCCGGCCGCTCCGGAGCTGTTGTTCTCTTGCCAATTTCCGGGCGCTGGGATACCTTCCACGCGCGAAGACACGCAGCCGGAACGGATTTTTCAATACCGATCCCCTGCAACCATGAGGTTGCTCCGCAGCAACATCGCGCTGCCGAGGGCCTGTGGTGTGTTTAGCAGGCGCTGTGCGCGCCTGACCTTTGACTCTTCCCTTTGCGTATTCAACGAGGTTCGAGAATGTCGTCAACCCCCAAGGGTTTTGCCCGCGCTTCGCTGCTGGGCGTCAGCAGCGTTTCCCTGATGGTCAGCGCGCTGTGCGCGCAGGCTGCCTACGCCGCCGACGAGTCGGCCGATGTCCTGGAGTCCGTGGTCGTCACGGGTTCGCGCATCCAGCGTCGTGACTACGAGGCCAACAGCCCGATCACGACCGTCGACGAGTCGCTGCTCAAGAATTCGGGCACGGCCGCCATCGAAACGAACCTGGCCAAGCTGCCGCAGTTCCATGCCGTGCAGACGCCGGCCCAGGGCGGCGACATCCAGCCGACCGCCACCAACACCCCGGGTGCCGCGACGATCTCGCTGCGTGGCCTGGGCACGAACCGCAACCTGATCCTGCTCGACGGCCGTCGTGCCACTCCGGGCAATGCCTCGCAGGTCGTGGACATCAACACGATCCCGGCCATGGCGATCGAGCGCGTCGAGACGATTACCGGCGGCGCCTCGGCGACCTACGGTGCCGACGCCGTCGGCGGCGTCGTCAACTTCATCCTGCGCAAGAAGTTCGAAGGCCTGCAGCTGGATGCCCAGTACGGCGTCTCGCAGCGCGGCGACGGCGAGGAATACCAGGTCGGTGGCGTACTGGGTTCCAACCTGGCCGATGGCCGTGGCAACGTGATGCTGGCCTTCGCGGTCAACGATCGCAAGGCCGCCAAGCACATCGACCGTCCGTGGTTCGACAAGATCAACAAGGATCCGACGACCTACGGCAACGACCGTGAGTTCTTCCCGACCTTCTCGGGCTACGACGTTCTGGGCAACGCGCCGAGCCAGGCCGTGATCGACCAGTACTTCACGCCGGGCGGCGTGAGCGCGGCGAACAACTTCCGCTATTACTTCAACACCGACGGGACGCCGTTCCTGGGCTTCTTCCAGAGCTACGACCCGACCGGTGCCGGCGTTGCCAAGTTCAAGGGCAGCCTGACCAACGGCGTCTGGAAGAAGACGTCTGACGGCCAGCTGAGCCAGAGCTTCCAGGACGCCCTGGCCGTGCTGCCGCTGCATCGTGACAACTTCATGACCCGCGGCACGTACGAGATCAACGACTACGTGAACTTCACCGCGCAGGGCATGTTCAGCCGCGTGACGACGCGCACCGTGCAGCAGCCTTCGCCGTCGGTGAATGGCTGGGGTGCCGAGATCCCCGTTGACGGCCGCGCCCTGCCGGCGCCGCTCGCCGCGATCCTGGCCAGCCGCCCGAACCCGACCGGCGCGTGGAAGCTGGTGGATTACCTCGACAACGTGCTCGGCAACCGCGAGTCGCGCGTCGATGTGTTCACCTACAACATGCAGGGCGGCATCGATGGCCGCATCCCGGGCACGGACTGGACCTACGAAGCCTATGCTTCGACCGGCCAGTCGGAGACGAGCTCGCTGCTGACCGGCGTGGCCTCGCTCGAGCGCTACCGTGCCGTTGTCGGCGCGGCGAACTGGGGCAAGGGCTTCATCCAGCGTGGCAACAACACGCCGAATGGCGGCTTCGGCTTCGGTGCTTCGACCGCGACCTGCACCAGCGGCCTCAATCCGTTCGACGCGAACCTCGTCGTCACGCAGGATTGCAAGGACGCGATCTCGGCCGACCTCAAGGGCCGTGCCGTGCTCAAGCAGGACGTGCAGGAAGTCAACGCGCAGGGCAAGCTCTTCTCGCTGCCTGCCGGTGATGTCCGCGCGGCCGTCGGTGCGTCGCACCGCGAGTCGGGCTACGAGTTCCTGAACGACACGCTGACGACGCAGGGCCGTTCGTTCCTCGACCAGTCGATCGGCATCTACCCGAGCGGCAATTCGAAGGGCAAGATCTCCGTGAAGGAGCTCTACGCCGAAGCGCTGGTTCCGGTCCTGACGAACGTCGAGTTCGCCAAGAAGCTGGAGCTTGAGTTGGGCGTCCGCAAGTCGGACTACAACACGACCGGTGGCAGCACGACGTGGAAGGCGCTGGCCAGCTGGCAGCCGCTGGACTTCGTCCGCTTCCGCGGCGGTTACAACCTCGCCGAGCGTTCGCCGAACATCGCCGAGCTGTACCTCGCCCCGCAGCAGACCTTCGTCTACAACGCCTCGGGTGACCTGTGCTCGCTGGCCAACGCGTCGAAGTTCTCGGCCAACCCGGCCAAGAACACGAACGCGGCCCAGGCCCTGCTGCTGTGCAAGGCCCTCATGGACAAGACGCCGGGCACGTCGGCCACGTTCTACAACAACCCGCAGTACGCGAACGCGGTGGGCGGCTCCTTCGCCTTCCCGACGCTGCAGGGCAACGCCAACGTGAAGCCGGAACAGGCCAGCACCTGGACGGTCGGCGCGGCGTTCTCGTCGCCGTTCGACGCCGAAGTGCTGCGCTCGCTGCGCCTGACGGTTGACTGGTACCAGGTGAAGGTCAAGGACGCCCTGGGCGCCCAGTCGGTCGACGTCGCCCAGCGCCAGTGCTTCGACCCGGCCTACAACCCGACGTACAGCGTGAACTCGCCGTACTGCGCGGGCATCAACCGCGTTGCGAACGATGGCGCCCTCGGCAACATCATCACGACGTTCTTCAACAACGGCCGCTTCCTGACGGAAGGCATCGACACGCAGATCGACTGGTCCCTGAACGTGGGTCCGGGCAAGGTCAGCGTGAATTCGCTGTTCACCTACCTCGTCAGCATGAAGTCGTCGGAGCTGGCGTCGGACAAGATGGTCGAGTACGCGGGTTCGCTGGGCCCGAACCAGAACGGCCTGAACCCGGGCCAGTTCCGCTGGAAGATGTTCAACACGGTCGGTTACACCACCGGTTCGTGGTCGGCATCGCTCCAGTGGCAGCACCTGCCGTCGATCAAGTCGTCTGAGGAGATCCTCTACGGCCTGTCGAACATCCACGGCGCTTCGGCGTACGACATGTTCGGCCTGAGCGGCAGCTACGCGTTCAGCAAGGACCTGTCGATCCGTGCCGGCATCGACAACCTGCTGGACAAGGCTCCGCCGGTCGCCGGTGTGAACAGCACCGCGGCGGCTTCGGGCCAGATGCCGGGTGGCGCGATCAACGACGTGCTGTATGACGTCAACGGTCGCCGCTTCTACGTCGGCGTGACGGCGAAGTTCTAAAAAAACTTCCGACTGTCGATTGAACTGGGCCTCCCCGGAAACGGGGAGGCCCTTTTCTTTTGCCCGTCGTTCAGCGGGTGGCGGGTTCGGGCGTGGCAGAGAGCCACGCCTGCCAGGTCGAGTAGTGGTGGATGGCGAAGCCGGCGAAGGCGGGGCTTGCGCGGAAAGCCGTCTCCGTCGCCGCGAGCTCCTCTTCCATGCGAGTCCTGGGCAGGCCTTTGAAGGTGACTTTCGGCAGTTCGCCCTCGCCGGTCTCCAGGCCGATGACCACGCGCTTGCCCAGGCGTTCGGCGATCTCCATCTCGGTCCGGGCGTGCGACACGATGCCGTCCCCGCCGTCGGCCCGGTTGCGGTAATCCATCAGCGTCACGAAATCGAAAAGCCCGATGGCGTGTTCGGCCACAGTGGCGCGGTGCCCGCGCCACTCCAGGGTGATGCCGTCGAGCCAGAAAGGAATGTCGGGCCCGATCGGGATGTCGGATCCGGCCTGGCGCTTCAGAGCCATGAAGGCGGATCCCATGTCGAGGAATCCGGCGAGCAGGGCCTCGCGTCGGGTATCCCACTCGTCCAACTGGTGGGGCTCGATGTCGAAGTGGATGGCGTCGAAGCGCGCCGCAGACGGTCCGCCCGCGTTGAATTCGAGCACGCGCCCGACCATGGCGACGGCCGCCGCGCGGTGCTCCGGCAGCACGTAACGTTCGGTATGCAGGTAGGCCGATCCCAGCAGCGCGTGCACCGTGATGCCGGACGAGTGGAAGCGCCGCAACAGCCGCCGCCATCCTGCGGCGTCGTCTTGCAGCAGGTTCCGCCCCTGGAAGCTGTCGGCGTAGAGGTAGAAGGTCTGGATGCCTTCCCGTCGCGCGAGCTGCAGGGCGCGCTCCGCGGCCGCCTCGTCCTGCACGAGGCGTTCGGTGTCTTCCTCCCATGTCCAGACGGCCCGCGGCGCGCGTGCTGCGCCGTCCGGGCTTCCCGCCACCGCCGTCGCCGGCAGCACGGCCAGCAGAGCCAGCGCGGCGAGCGTCGGGCGACGCCGCGCGCCTCTCATCGCGGCACGACCAAGGGGATGTGGAATTGCCCGGTGCCGATCCGTTTGCCGCTTGTCGGATCCGAAGGGAAGAGTGCGACGAAGTACTGGCCGGCGGACAGCCCAGACGTATCGAGCGGGATCTTCAGTGCCAGCGTTTCGCGTGCGGCGAGCGATACAGCCTGCCCGTAGTGTTCGCCCATTTCCCTGCCGCCCGCATCGACGACCACGGCCAGCGGCACGACGGATACCGAATCGGCGTCTGCATCGTTCGTCAGGGTGAAGTCCAGCACGGACCTCGCGTGGACGGCACCCGTGGCGATGTTCGCGCCGTGGATGGACAGTGCGGACGAGCGCGCAACGGGCGCAGCGCTGGCGTCGGTGCCTTTGGCCGTCGGCCCAAGACTGCGGGTCCTGGCGAAACTTTCGTTCGCCGCGAGGAAAGCCCCGAGTACGGACTGCAGGCGCTCCTGCGTGCTGGCGTCCGGCACGCCGTCCGGCTGCAAGCCGTCGAACACGCGATAGCTGCGGTTTCCGTCGAGATAGGCATTGCCCGACAGCATGTCCGCGCGACCTGCCTTCGTCTGCTTCAGCGGGATGTGGCGCAGGTTGCGGAAGCCGGCGGCGATGTCGAGGCCGTCGCCGACCCAAGCCGTGCGCGCGGGGCGGTCGAGGCCGTAATGCGTGGCAAAGAGCGCAGCAAGGGAGGGCAGCACGTCGAACTGTGACGAGACTGCCTTGAACCGCATCGGATGTCTGACCAGCGGGGACCAGATCAGCAGCGGGACGTGATAGCGCTCAAGCCGGTCGTCCATGGGAAGTTCCGGCAGGCGGTGGTCGCCGGTAACGATGAACAGCGTGTGGGCATAGGCCGGATCCTTGCGGACGGACTCGAAATACCGGTGCAGTGCGTCGTCGGTGA
>JBDLPS010000125.1:0-2740 GCA_039800965.1 Pseudomonadota bacterium
TCGAATACGGTGGCACCCGCATCAACATCGTCGACACCCCGGGCCACGCCGACTTCGGCGGCGAGGTCGAGCGCGTGCTGTCGATGGTCGACGGCGTGCTGCTGCTGGTCGACGCCGTCGAAGGCCCGATGCCACAGACGCGCTTCGTCACCCGCAAGGCGCTGGGCCTCGGCCTCAAGGCGATCGTCGTCGTGAACAAGATCGACCGTCCGGGCGCACGCCCGGGCTGGGTCATCGACCAGACTTTCGACCTCTTCGACAAGCTGGGCGCCACCGACGAGCAGCTCGACTTCCCGGTCATCTACGCCTCGGCCCTGCAGGGCTGGGCGAGCACCGACCACCTGGAGCCGCAGCCGGACATGTCGGCGCTGTTCGAGGCCGTGCTCAAGCACGTGCCCGCGCCGCCGGCAGACATCGAAGGCCCGCTGCAGCTGCAGATCTCGCAGCTCGACTACAACTCCTACGTAGGCCGCATCGGCGTGGGCCGCGTACGCCGCGGCACCGTGAAGGTCGGACAGAACGTCGTCGTGCGTTACGGCAGCGAGGAGCGCCCAGGCGGCAAGATCGGCCAGGTGCTGTCCTTCACGGGCCTCGAGCGTCATGCGGTGGACAGCGCGCGCGCCGGCGACATCGTCGCCATCTCGGGACTCACCGAAATCAACATCGGCGACACGATCTGCGATCCGCTGCAGCCGGAAGGCCTGAAGCCCATCGCCGTCGACGAACCGACGCTCGCCATGATGTTCCAGGTAAACACCTCGCCGCTCGCCGGCCGCGAAGGCAAGTTCGTCACCTCGCGGCAGATCCGCGAGCGCCTGATGCGCGAACTCGAGCACAACGTCGCCCTGCGCGTCGAGGATACGGCCGATGCCGACATCTTCCGCGTCTCCGGTCGCGGCGAGCTGCACCTGACCATCCTCATCGAGAACATGCGTCGCGAAGGCTATGAACTGGCCGTGTCGCGTCCGCAGGTGCTGATGAAGCAGATCGACGGCGTGACGAACGAGCCCTACGAAGCACTGACGGTCGACGTCGAGGAAGCCCACCAGGGCGGCGTGATGGAGGCCCTCGGCCAGCGCCGCGGCGAAATGAAGGACATGCAGGTCGACGGACGCGGCCGCGTGCGCATCGACTACCGCATCCCGGCCCGCGGCCTCATCGGCTTCCAGGGCGAATTCATGAACCTCACCCGCGGCTCGGGCCTCATGAGCCACGTGTTCGATGGCTACGCCCCGATGCGCGGCGACATCGCCGAGCGCCGCAACGGCGTGCTGATCAGCATGGAAAACGGCGAGGCCGTGGCCTATGCGCTGTGGAGCCTGCAGGAGCGTGGCCGCCTGTTCGTGAGCCACGGCGAGAAGCTCTACGAGGGCATGATCGTCGGCATCCACAGCCGCGAGAACGACCTGGTCGTGAATCCGATCAAGACGAAGAAGCTGACCAACGTCCGCGCCTCGGGCAAGGACGATGCGATCGTGCTGACGCCGCCCGTCGACCTGACGCTGGAATACGCCGTGGAATTCATCGCCGACGACGAACTCGTCGAGGTGACGCCGCAGTCGATCCGCATCCGCAAGCGCTACCTCACGGAAAACGAGCGCAAGCGCCACAGCCGCGCGGCCGAGTCGCAATCCGAGGGCTGATGCCGTGCGCGGCCTGCCGCCGGTCACCAAGGCACTGCTGGCGGCCTGCGTCGCCGGCTATGGCCTGCAGTGGCTGACAGGCGATGAGCTGCTCTACCACTACGCGCTCTGGCCGATGGGCGGCGACCCTTACGTGCCGCCCTTCGGGGCCTGGCAACTCGTCACGTACGCATTCCTCCACGGAAGCCTGACGCACCTCGCCTTCAACGGCTTCGCGCTGTACATGTTCGGGCCGGAGATCGAGCGCCTGCTCGGCCACTTGCGCTTCACGGTGTATTACTTCACCTGCGTGGCCGGAGCGGCGGTCACGCAATTGCTGGTGATGCCGCTGCTGGGCGTGGAACCGGCGCCCACTGTGGGCGCATCCGGCGGGATATTCGGGCTGTTGCTCGCATTCGGGCTGGCCTGGCCCCGTCGGCAACTGATGCTGGTCTTTCCGCCGATCCCGATGCCCGCCTGGCTGTTCGTCACGCTGTACGGCCTGACGGAACTCTATCTCGGGGTTACCGGCACGCAGCAGGGCGTGGCGCATTTCGCCCATCTGGGCGGCATGGTGGCCGGCTTCCTGCTGGTCCTTTACTGGCGCGCCCTGCGGCGCTGAAGGCGCGTCAGGGCGACGCGTCGACTTCCGCGAAACTGCCCTGGGCAAGCCGCGCATAGAGCGGGCAATCCTGCAGCAACTGCGCATGGCTCCCCGTCGCCACGATGCGCCCCCGTTCGAAGACCACGATGCGATCCGCCTTCAGCACGGTCGACAGCCGGTGCGCCACGATCAACGTGGTGCGAGATGCCATCAGCCGCTCCAGTGCAGCCTGCACCAGGCGCTCGCTCTCGGTGTCCAGCGCACTGGTGGCCTCATCCAGCAACAACACTGGCGGATCCTTGAGGATCGCACGCGCGATCGCCATGCGCTGCCGCTGGCCACCCGAAAGGCGCGTACCTCTTTCCCCCAGGAAACTGTCGTATCCCTGGGGCAGCGCGCGGATGAAACCGTCCGCCTCGGCGGCTTGCGCCGCCGACTCGATGTCGGCGTCCGAAGCCTCCGGACGGCCGTAACGGATGTTGTCGCGCGCGGAAGCGCCGAAGAGCACCGTTTC
>JBDLPS010000126.1:0-4696 GCA_039800965.1 Pseudomonadota bacterium
TGTCGTCGCCACGGGCACCCTGTGCGCCACTGGACTCGCCACCCGGCGCAGCGCCACCGGCCTGCGCACCGGCATCACCGCCTGTCGCAGCATAGGCCTGCTGCGCGATGCCGGCGGACGCCTGCGCAAGCGCCTCGGACTTCTTCTCGATCACCTCGCGGTCATCGCCCTTGAGCGCCGCGCGCAGATCGGCAATGGCAGACTCCGCCTTGGCGCGATCGTCGGCAGACACCTTGTCGCCCAGATCGGCAAGCGCCTTCTCTACCGAATGCACGAGCCCGTCAGCCTTGTTGCGGGACTCGACCAGTTCGCGGAACTTCTTGTCCTCGGCGGCATGCGCCTCGGCGTCCGCGACCATGCGCTTGATCTCGTCTTCCGAAAGGCCAGACGAGGCACGAATGACGATCTTCTGTTCCTTGCCCGTTGCCTTGTCCTTCGCCGACACGTTCAGGATGCCATTGGCATCGATGTCGAAGGTGACCTCCACCTGCGGCATGCCGCGAGGCGCAGGGGCGATGTCCGACAGGTCGAAGCGACCAAGGGACTTGTTGTCGCCCGCACGCTCGCGCTCACCCTGCAGGACGTGGATCGTCACCGCCGTCTGGTTGTCGTCGGCGGTCGAGAAGACCTGTGACGCCTTGGTCGGGATCGTGGTGTTCTTCTCGATCAGCTTGGTCATGACCTGCCCCAGCGTCTCGATCCCCAGCGACAGCGGGGTCACGTCCAGCAGCAGCACGTCCTTGACCTCACCGGCCAGCACGCCACCCTGGATCGCGGCGCCCACGGCGACCGCCTCGTCCGGGTTCACGTCGCGGCGCGGCTCCTTGCCGAAGAAGTCCTTCACGTAGGTCTGGACCATCGGCATGCGCGTCTGGCCGCCGACCAGGATGACCTCGGACACCTCCGAAGCGGCCAGGCCGGCATCCTTCAGTGCCACGCGGCAGGGCTCGATCGTGCGCTTGACGAGATCCTCGACGATCGACTCGAGCTTGGCGCGCGTGAGCTTGACACTCAGGTGCTTGGGACCGGAAGCATCGGCCGTGATGTACGGCAGGTTGACCTCGGTCTGCTGGCTCGAAGACAGCTCGATCTTGGCCTTTTCACCGGCCTCCTTCAGGCGCTGCATGGCCAGCGGATCCTTGCGCACGTCCACGCCGGATTCCTTCAGGAACTCCTCCGCGAGGAAATTGATGATGCGCATGTCGAAGTCTTCGCCACCGAGGAAGGTGTCGCCGTTCGTCGACAGAACCTCGAACTGCCGCTCGCCATCCACCTCGGCGATCTCGATGATCGACACGTCAAAGGTGCCGCCACCCAGGTCATAGACGGCGATCTTGCGGTCACCGCCAGACTTGTCGAGGCCATAGGCCAGCGCGGCGGCCGTCGGCTCGTTGATGATGCGCTTGACGTTGAGGCCCGCGATGCGGCCGGCATCCTTCGTCGCCTGGCGCTGCGAATCGTTGAAATAGGCCGGTACCGTGATCACGGCTTCCGTGACGGCCTCGCCCAGGTAGTCCTCGGCCGTCTTTTTCATCTTGGCCAGCACGCGGGCCGAGATCTCGGGCGGCGCCATGTTCTTGCCCTGCGCCTCGACCCAGGCGTCGCCATTGTCGGCCCCCACGATCTTGTAGGGAACCATGTCGACGTCCTTCTGCACGACATCGTCCTTGAACTTGCGGCCGATGAGTCGCTTCACCGCGAAGAGCGTGTTCTTGGGGTTGGTGACGGCCTGACGCTTGGCCGACTGACCGACGACGACTTCGCCGTCCTTGGTGAACGCGACGATCGACGGCGTGGTGCGGTCGCCCTCGCTGTTCTCGATGACGCGCGGCTTGCCGCCCTCCATGATCGCCACGCACGAGTTCGTCGTGCCCAGATCGATACCGATGACTTTTGCCATGACTTCAAATACCCCGGCAGATGTGTGAATTCGATGAGCCGTTAGTGGGACCTTGCGGCTTTCGCTTCAAGGCCCTGACGGAAAATCCTTACGCTGGCGCGCGCGCCACGATGACGCGGGCGGGCCGCAGCAAGCGCCCGTTGAGTTCGTAGCCGCGCTGCACGACCGTCAGCACGGAGTCCGGCTCCGCGGTGGCCGATTCCTGCATGACCATCGCTTCGTGGCGCTCCGGATCGAAGGGCGCCCCCAGCGGATCGAGCACCTGTACCTGGAACTTCTCCAAGGCCCTGGCGAGCAGTTTCAGCGTCGCCTCCTGCCCGGCGACGAGGCTCGACACGTCGGCGCGGGCGGCGTTGGCCACGGCCAGCTCCAGGCTGTCGAGCACCGGCAGCAGTTCCTGCGCCAGCTTCTCGATGGCGAACCGGTGCGCCTGGTCCACCTCGCGTGAGGCACGCTTGCGGACATTGTCGAGCTCGGCGACGGCGCGCAGCGCCTGGTCGCGCGACGCCACTGCCTGCGCCTCGGCCGCCGCAAGGGCCGCCTGCAGCTGCTCGACCTCCGACAGATCCGTCGTGGCGGACTCCTGCTGCGCCGCCGCCGGCATATCGCCAGTCGCGGTATCGGTCATCATCAATCTCCTGAAATCAATTAGTTATGTACCAAAGCTCACGCGATACCTGCGCATGAGCCTGCAGGAACTCCGGCGATATGTTGGGACTAGCGGCGGGAATTCAATGCCGCGCCGAGGACTTTCGCCGTGAGATCGACGACGGGGATGACCCGCTCGTAGGCCATGCGCGTCGGACCGATCACCCCGATGACCCCAACGGTCCCCGAATCGGTACTGTAGGGCGCGGCGATGACACTGCAGTCGTCCAGGATCTGGTAGCCCGACTCCTGCCCGATGAAGATCTGCACACCGTGCCCACGCAGGCTCGAGTCCAGCAGGTTCAGCAGGTCGCGCTTCTCGTTGAACGCCTCGAACAGCCGCTTGAGCTTGTCGACACTGGACAGCTCGGCAAAGCCCATCAGGTTGGTCTCCCCGGCGATGACGTATTCACGCCCTCCGCCGTTTGCCGGTTCGGGCAGGAGCTGCTGCGCCACGGATATCGCATCGACCATCCCCTGGTTCAGACGCTCGCGCGTCTCGGAGAGCTCGTCGAGGATGGCCTGACGGACCTGCTCCAGCGTCCGGCCGCGAAACTGTTCGTTGAGCAGGGCCGCCGCGCGGCGCAGCTGCTCGGGTGGGTAGTTGCGATCGAGCTGCAGGATGCGGTTCTGCACCTCGCGGTCGTCGTACACCAGGATCGCCAGGACCCTGTTGTCCGACAGCGGCATGAATTCGATCTGCGTGACCGACGCACCCTGGGTCGACGGCAGCGTGACCACGCCTGCCATCTGCGTGATGTTGGACAGCAGCTGCGAGGCGGCCGACACCAGCGAACGCGAATCCTCGCCGCGACCCAGGCGACGGCGGATATCCTCCGCGGCCGCGTCTTCGAGCGGTCGCACCCGCAGCAACGTATCGACGAAGAACCGGTAGCCCTTGGGCGTCGGGATCCTGCCTGCGGAGGTGTGCGGCGAAGTCACGAAGCCGGCCTCTTCCAGGTCGGCCATGACGTTGCGCACGGTCGCCGAACTGAGGTTCAGCCCGGAATCGCGCGACAGCACGCGGGACCCCACAGGCTGCCCGTCGCGGATGTAGCTTTCCACGAGCACCTTGAGCAACAGCTGGGCGCGATCGCTGATCGGATTGTCGTCGCGGACGTCCTGGTGCATGTCTTGCGTCGGGTGCTGGCGTGGGCGGGCCCCATGATGACGCGCCGCCCGGCGCAAGCAAAGTGTCCGCGGCAATCTGCCCCGAGGCGATGCTTTGGCCTTTTGGCGCACCTGCCCCCTCATGCTAAAAAGGGGCCATGCAACGCGGCATCCACACCTGCGCCCTCCTCGGCCGCTTCGAAGACCCCAGCGTCGGCGAAACCGCCGTCTCGCTCCTGCCCCACCTGGCCGCGCGGGGCCTCACGACGCTGGTGCAGGCTGGCGCGGACCGCAGCCGCTTCGTGGACCAGGTCACCGCCCTGCCGGACGAAGCACTCGTCGAGCGCGCCCAGCTGGGCATCGTGATCGGCGGCGACGGGTCCCTCCTCTATGCCGCCAGGCTGTTCTGTGGCGCTGGCACGCCACTGCTGGGCATCAATAGAGGTCGTCTGGGCTTCCTCACGGACGTCATGCCCCAGGACATGCTGGCCAGCGTGGATGCAGCCCTGGACGGCCGCTGCGAACTGGACGAACGCCCGCTCCTCGAAGCCAGGATCGTGTCACCGGGCCGGGAAGACCGCTGCCAGCTCGCCTTGAACGACGTCGTGCTCTCCAAGTGGGAAACCGGGCGCATCCTCGACTTCGAGACCTACGTCGACGGGCGTTACGTGAACACCCACGGCGGCGATGGCCTCGTCGTGGCCAGCGCCACCGGTTCCACGGCATACGCGCTGTCCTGCGGCGGGCCCATCGTCGATCCCTCCCTGGACGTCCTCGTCGTGGTGCCCATCTGCCCGCACACCCTGTCCGACCGACCCATCGTCGTATCGCGCCATGCGACCGTGGGGATACGCCTGCAGGAGCGTGCCGGCACGCGGGCCCAGGTGACCTGCGATGGCGTCGTCCTCGACGAACTCACGCCTGGGGACGAACTGCGCATCGCGCCGGCTGCCGCACGCCTGCGACTGCTGCACCCCCCAGGCTACAACTATTTCCGGCTGCTGCGCGCCAAGCTCCACTGGGGCCGCGGCAGTTTCG
>JBDLPS010000127.1:0-3960 GCA_039800965.1 Pseudomonadota bacterium
GATATCCACCACCATAGAACCACGCGCTTCATCAACAGGCATCCCTGCGCCCATTGCTGCTGCCATTGGCTCTTCTAATAAATAAACTTCACGCGCACCCGCACTAATCGCCGATTCACGGATCGCACGACGCTCAACCTGCGTCGACCCAAAGGGCACACAGACCAGCACACGCGGCGAAGGCTTCAGGAAGCGCGTGCCGTGGACCTTGTTGATGAAGTACTGCAGCATCTTCTCAGTGTAGGTGAAGTCGGCGATCACGCCGTCCTTCAGCGGACGCACCGCGTTGATGTGGCCCGGCGTACGGCCGAGCATGTTCTTGGCTTCCGCGCCGACCGCTACGATGACCTTGCCGCCGCGGGTCGGTTCGTCCTGCACCGCCACCACCGAGGGTTCGTTCAGGACGATGCCTTGGCCGCGGACGTAGATGAGGGTGTTGGCCGTCCCCAGGTCGATCGACAGATCGCTGGAAAAATAGCCACGCAGGCGCTTGAACATGAAGGGACCGACCTTGGGCGCGGGGAGGGGGGAAATCCGCGGCAAATGTAGCAACGGCAGGGACACGCCGCAAGGCGAGGTGTATCATTTGAGGCTGTTTTTTTCGGGCCGCGAGGCCCGTCCCCAACCGCGCGAACCCCACCGCCGATGAGCCTCACACCCAAGCAGATCGAAAGCATCGCCCACCTGGCCCGGCTTGAACTCAAGGCCGAGGAAATCCCCGTCTACACCGACAGCCTGTCCCGGATCTTCGGGCTGGTCGACGAGCTGGACAAGGCGCAGACCGCCGGGATCGAGCCCATGGCCCACCCCCTCGAGGATCAGGTGCAGCGCCTGCGTCCGGATGCCGTTTCCTCCCCGGATCGCCGTGACCTCTACCAGCAGAATGCCCCGCAGACCGAGGGTGGTCTCTACCTCGTCCCGAAGGTGATCGAATAATGGCCGCCCAGACGCTGGCTGATCTGGCCAAGGGTCTCCGGGCCCGTGAATATTCCAGCCTGGAGCTCACCCGGGCCTTTCTGGCCCGCATCGAGCGGTCGCAGCCCAGCCTGAACGCCTTGATCACCGTCACGGCGGAGTCCGCCCTGGTCGAGGCCGCCGCCGCGGATGCCCGTCTCGCGGCGGGCACCGCCGGTCCACTGACCGGCGTGCCGATCATCCACAAGGATATTTTTTGCACTGCGGGGGTCCGCACGACCTGCGCCTCGAAGATGCTGTCGAACTTCGTCTCGCCCTACGATGCGACGCTGGTCGGCAAGTACCGGGACGCCGGCGCCGTGATGCTCGGCAAGGCGAACATGGACGAGTTCGCCATGGGTTCGTCTAACGAGACGAGCTTCTTCGGCCCCGTGAAGAACCCTTGGGATGCCGCGAAGGTGCCGGGCGGTTCCTCCGGCGGTTCGGCCGCCGCCGTCGCCGCCCGCTTGGCGCCCCTGGCCACCGCGACCGACACCGGCGGTTCGATCCGCCAGCCGGCCGCGCTCTGTGGGGTCACGGGGCTCAAGCCGACTTATGGCCGCGTGTCGCGCTACGGCATGATCGCCTTCGCCTCCAGCCTCGACCAGGCGGGCGTCATCACGGTTTCGGCAGAGGACGCGGCGCTGACGCTGCAGGCGATGGCGGGTTTCGATCCGCGCGACTCCACCAGCGTCGACGTGCCGGTGCCGGACTATGCGGCCGAACTGCAGCAGCCCATGAAGGGCTTGCGCATCGGCATCCTGACGGAATTCTTCGGCTCAGGCCTCGACCCGGCGGTTGAGCAGGCCGTGCGCGATTCGCTCGCCGTGTGGCAGAAGCTCGGTGCCACGGTGAAAGAGGTCAGCCTGCCCAACCTGCCGCTGTCCGTGCCGACGTATTACGTCGTCGCCCCGGCGGAATGTTCGTCCAACCTCTCGCGATTCGACGGCGTGCGCTTCGGCCACCGCTGCGAGAACCCGAAGGACCTGCTCGACCTGTACAAGCGGTCGCGCGCCGAGGGCTTTGGGTCGGAGGTGAAGCGCCGCATCATGACCGGCACCTACGTGCTGTCGGCCGGCTATTACGACGCCTACTACCTGAAGGCCCAGCGCGTGCGCGCGCTGATCAACCAGGAATTCCGCAGCGCCTTCGGCGAGGTCGACCTGCTGGTCGGCCCGACGACGCCGACGGCGGCCTTCGGGCTCGGTGACAAGACCTCGGATCCGATCACCATGTACCTGAACGACATCTACACCATCGGCGCGAACCTCGCGGGCCTGCCTGCGATGTCGATCCCCTGCGGTTTCGTGGGCGGGCTGCCGGTCGGCGTGCAGCTGATAGGTCCGCATTTCGCGGAAGGGCGCATGCTGGCCGCCGCGCATGCCTACCAGCGCGAGACGGACTGGCACCTGAGGTCGCCGGCCGGATGGTCTGCCGATTTCGAGCCGTCGAACACGGGCGGTGCGGCATGAGCGAGATGAACAACGGCTGGGAGACCGTGATCGGTCTCGAGATCCACACCCAGCTGGCGACGAAGTCCAAGATCTTCTCCGGCTCGCCGACGGCCTATGGCGCCGAGCCCAACACGCAGGCCGACCTCGTCGACCTCGGCTACCCGGGCGTGCTGCCGGTGCTGAACGCCGAGGCCGTGCGCATGGCCGTGAAGTTCGGCCTGGCGATCGGTGCGGCCATCACGCCCCGGTCGGTGTTCGCGCGCAAGAACTACTTCTACCCGGACCTGCCGAAGGGCTACCAGATCAGCCAGTACGAGCTGCCCATCGTCGGCAAGGGCTCACTCGAGGTGATGCTCGACGACGGCAGCGTCAAGGTGGTCGGCATCACGCGCGCGCACCTCGAAGAGGATGCGGGCAAGAGCCAGCACGAAGGCGTCGGCGTTTCGGCCATCGACCTGAACCGCGCCGGTACGCCGCTGATCGAGATCGTGTCGGAGCCCGACATGCGCTCGGCCAAGGAAGCCGTGGCGTACATGAAGAAGATCCACATGCTGGTGCGCTACCTCGGCATCTGCGACGGCAATATGCAGGAAGGCTCGTTCCGCTGCGACGCGAACGTCTCGGTCCGCCGCAAGGGTGCCGAGAAGTTCGGCACGCGCGCCGAGCTCAAGAACCTGAACTCGTTCCGCTTCGTCGAGCGCGCGATCAACATCGAAGTCGCGCGCCAGATCGACATCCTCGAGGGCGGTGGCCAGGTGGTGCAGGAGACGCGCCTCTACGACGCCGACAAGGACGAGACGCGATCGATGCGCTCGAAGGAAGAGGCGAACGACTACCGCTACTTCCCGGATCCCGACCTGTTGCCCGTGGTGATCGGCGAGGATTTCCTCGATGCCGTGCGCGCCACGCTGCCGGAATTGCCGGATGCCAAGGCGCAGCGCTTCCAGTCGCAGTACGGCCTGTCGGCCTACGACGCGGGTTTCCTGATCGCGAGTGGTGAACTGGCCGATTACTACGAGGCCGTTGCGGCGCTCGTGCCGTCGGATCCGAAGCTCGTGGCCAACTGGGTGATGGGCGAGTTGTCGGCCGCGCTGAACAAGGACGGCCTGGACATCACGCAAAGCCGGTTGTCTGCCGTGCAGTTCGCCGCGTTGCTGAACCGCATCGTGGACGACACGGTGTCGGGCAAGCTCGCGAAGGAAGTCTTCGAGGCGATGTGGACCGAGGGCATCGAGGCCGACGCGGTCATCGAGGCGCGGGGGCTCAAGCAGATCACGGATCCGGCGGCGATCGGCGCCGTGATCGACGAGATCATCGCGGCGAACCCGAAGCAGCTCGCCGATTACCGTTCTGGCAAGGACAAGCTCTTCGGATTCTTCGTCGGTCAGACGATGAAGGCGACGGGCGGCAAGGCCAATCCGGTCCTGCTGAATGACCTGCTGAAGCAGAAGCTCGCGCCCTAAGGCGCGGGCCGGTCCGTCATCGCGATGACCTCCATGCGTGAAGTCGACAGCCTGCGGCGTTTCCTGTTCGAGGACGCCCCGCTGCGCGG
>JBDLPS010000128.1:0-12969 GCA_039800965.1 Pseudomonadota bacterium
GGAGGTGCTGCGCGAGGTCCTCCGGCGGCATATAGCCGGGTATCAGCTCCCCGTCAGCCAGCACGATGCCCGGGGTGCCCTTCACGCCCAGCCTGCGACCGAGTTCGTAGTGCCTCTGCACCGGATCGGCACAGGAAGCCGAGGCTACTGGCGCCCCGACGATGGCCTTGCCCAGCGCATCGCCACGATCCCTGGCGCACCAGACGTTCTGCGCCTTCACCCAGGATTCCGTCTTCGGCGCCGAGCGTGGCCAGGCAAGGTAACGCACCCGGACACCCAGCCGGTTGTACTCGCCCATCTGGCCGTGCAGGCGGCGGCACCAGGGGCAGTCGACGTCCGTGAACACGTTGACGGTGTATTTCGCGCTCTTGGGGCCGAAGACGATCATCTCGGATTCGGGCACCGCGGCAAGCAGCTTCACCCGCAGTTCCTTCCGGCGCTCTTCCGTGAGGTTGGGCAGGTCGCCGTTCTCGCCGACGCGGTACAGGTCGCCCGCGAAGAGGTATTTGCCGTCAGCGCTCAAGTACGAAACACCGGCACCGTGCACGAGCTCGAAAATCCCCGGCACCGGTGTGGCGCGCAGGTCATCTGGCCTGGCGCCCGGGATCTTCGCGGCGAGTTCGACGCGCGGATCCGCGGACTTCGGGACCGGCACCTGCGCGGCCGCCGACAGGGCGACCAACGCGGCCAGCAGGGGGATCATCATTGCCGGGACACGTTTCATGCCCGGCATTCTACGTCAGCCACGCGGATGGTGACGGCCGTGCAGTTCCTTCATGCGCTCGCGGGCGACGTGCGTATAGATCTGCGTCGTCGAGAGGTCACTGTGACCCAACAGCATCTGCACCACACGAAGGTCGGCTCCGTGGTTCAGCAGGTGAGTCGCGAAAGCGTGGCGCAGCGTGTGCGGCGAGAGCTCCTTGTCGATGCTCGCCTTGCCGGCGTAGCGCTTGATGATGTGCCAGAAGGCCTGGCGCGTCATGCGATCACCACGCCGCGTCGGGAAAAGGTAGTCCGTCACGCGGTCGAGCAGGATGTCACTGCGCGCCCCGAGCATGAATTCGCGCAACCACCGCACCGCCTCCTCTCCCAGCGGGATGAGACGCTCGCGATCACCCTTGCCCACGATGCGGATCACGCCCTGGTTCAGGTTTACCTGGCCCTGGCGCAGACCGACCAGTTCCGAGACGCGCAAGCCGGTGGCGTAAAGCAGTTCCAGCATCGTGCGGTCGCGCACCCCCAGCGGCTCGTCCACGGGCGGCGCGTTCAGCAGCGACTCGACCTCTTCCTCGGTCAGGGACTTGGGCAGGGAGCGGCCGATCTTCGGCATCGCGATCTGGGCCGTCGGATCGTCCTTCACCCCGCCTTCCCGCAACTGGTGCCGGAAAAAGCGACGGAAAGACGAGAGCTGGCGCGCGGTCGATCGCGGCTGGGCGCCGCACTCCACCCGCCAGGCAATGAAGGACAGCAGGTCGGCACGGGTACAATCGGTCACCGCGGTGCCACGGGTCGCCAGCCAGCGGGAAAGCGCCAGCAGGTCCGCGCGGTAAGCGGCGAGCGTATTGGCCGAAAGGCCCTGCTCCATCCAGACGGCGTCCAGGAAACGGGTCACCGCGGGGTCCAGCCCGACATCCTGGATGCGGGCCGGCGGTGCGGCATGTTCGGTGGTCTTCACGGAATTTCCTGGAGCCTGTTTGACGAAAGGTGGCCAGTATCCCCATGCACGGTCCGCCCGGACGTGACGACCTTCACAGCGGCGGCATTCCGGTAACATAACGAGACTTCGATCACACTCCGGCCCCGGGATCGCGCCAGAACACCGTGCATTCCGCCAGCAAAGCCTATCGCACCCACCCGCCACTCGCGCTGGCCGTGCCGTACACGGTACTGGCAGCGCTGGTGTTCGCCAGCGTTTCGCTGCTGACACTGCTGCTGATACTGCCGACCCCGGGGCTGAACCTGCGCCGTCGCATCGTACGCGCCGGTGCGAGGGCAGGCCTGTTGCTGACGGGCATGCGGCTGGACGTGCGGCACGCGCACCGGCTGCCCCAGGGGCCCTGCGTGGTGGTCGCCAACCATGCGAGTTACATAGATGGCGTGCTGCTCAAGGCAGCGCTGCCCGCCCGCTTCGCCTTCGTCATCAAGCGGGAGATGAACGACGTGCCGCTGGCCGGGCTGCTGCTGCGCCGGATCGGGGCAGAGTTCGTGGACCGCGGCAAGGGCCAGCGCGGTGGCCGCGACGCACTGCGCGTCCTGCGCACGGCCGCCAACGGCACCTCGCTCGCTTTTTTCCCGGAAGGCACTTTCGAGCGCGAACCGGGCCTGCTGCGCTTCCATTCGGGCGCCTTCGTCGCCGCGGTGCGCAACGATTACCCCGTGGTTCCGCTGGTGATCCACGACGCACGGCGCGCGCTGCCGCCAGGCCTGCTCTGGCCATGGCCGACGCGCGTGGTCGTCGATGTGCTCGAACCGCTCTCCGCGGGAACCAAGCCCCCCGAGCAGGCGGTAATCGACCTGCGGCGCGAAGCACGCGCGCGGATCCTGTCGCAGCTCGGCGAGCCCGACCTCGCGCCCGATCTATGATCTACTTGCCCACCCTCCCGGACCCTGCCGCCTGCGAACGCCGATGACCGAACGCGATGTGATGGAATATGACGTGCTGATCGTGGGTGGCGGCCCCGCCGGGCTCGCCTGCGCGATCCGGCTGAAGCAACTCAAGCCGGAACTCGGCGTCTGCGTGCTCGAGAAGGCGGCCGCGATCGGTGCGCATGCGCTGTCCGGCGCCGTGATGGAACCGGGGCCGCTCGATGCCCTGCTGCCCGGCTGGCGCGACAACGCCCCCGGCGTCTGCGTGCCCGCGACGCGCGATGAATTCCGCCTCCTGACGCGCAAGGGGCAGGTCAGGCTTCCCGTTCCGCCGCAGCAGCACAACGCAGGCAACTTCATCGTCTCGCTCGGGCTCCTGACGTCGCAGCTCGCCGCCGCCGCGGAAGCGGCCGGCGCGGACGTCTTCGCGGGTTTCTCGGGCGCCGCCGTGCTGTACACCGACGACGGTGCCGTGGCCGGCGTTCAGATCGGCGACATGGGTCTCGAGAAGGACGGCACGCCGGGTGGGGACTACGCGCCGGGTCCGGAAATCCGGGCTGGCGTCACGGTGCTGGCCGAGGGATGCCGCGGCAGCCTGACCAAGACCGTCATCGCGAAGTTCGGCCTCGACAAGGACTGCTCGCCGCAGACCTATGCACTGGGCTTCAAGGAACTCTGGCAGCTGCCCAAGGGCCGGGCGGAACCGGGCCTGATCCAGCATTCCGTCGGCTGGCCGCTCGACAACGCCACCTATGGCGGCAGCTTCATCTATCACCTGGGCGACGACCGGGTGTACGTGGGCTTCGTGTCGGGTCTCGATTACCTGGACCCGCGCTTCAGCCCCTTCGAGGCCTTCCAGCAGTTCAAGCATCATCCCTCGGTGCGTGCGCTGCTCGAAGGCGGCGAGATTGTCGCGGCAGGCGCACGCACGATCTCCGCGGGCGGCTGGCAGTCCCTGCCGAAGCTCGATATGCCCGGCGCGCTGCTCGTCGGCGATGCCGCGGGCACGCTCAATTTCCCCAAGATCAAGGGCATCCACCAGGCCATCCGCAGCGGCATGCTCGCCGCCGAACACATCGCCGAGACCGGTGGCAGCGCCGGTTTCGACGCACGCTTCCGCGCCTCGCCGGCGGCTGCGGAACTGCGCAAGGTCCGCAACATCAAGCCGGGCTTCAAGCGCGGGCTCTGGGCCGGCATGGCCAACGGCCTTTTCGAGACGCTTACCGCCGGCCTTGCGCCGTGGACGCTCGCGAACCGCGGCAACACCGACCTGAAGAAACTCGACGAATACAGCTCGCCCGATCGCGGCTGGGTCACGCGCGAACTGCCGCCGCGCGACCGTCTTGCTTCGGTTTTCTTTGCGTCGACGACGCACGACGAGCGCCAGCCCGCACACCTGAAAGTGGCCGACCCTTCCATCTGCGCGACCCGCTGCGCGACGGAGTTCGGCAATCCCTGCACGCGCTTCTGTCCGGCGGGCGTGTACGAGATGGTCGATGACGGCACCGGCGCGAAGCGGCTGCAGATCAACGCCGCCAACTGCGTGCACTGCAAGGCCTGCGACATCAAGGACCCCTACTCCCAGATCACCTGGACCACGCCGGAAGGCGGATCGGGTCCGAACTACGCGGGCCTGTGATGGACCTGCGTCCAGACCGCCCCGGAAGGCTGACCGCGCTGCGCGAAGCGCTGGACGAGGGCGCGCTGCGTTCGGCGATGCGGATCATCCGCACCCTGCATCCGGCGGAGATCGCGCAGTTGATCGAATCGCTGCCGCCGGCGCGACGCGAGGTCGTCTGGGAACTGACCGACCCGGAGCTGGACGGCGAGGTGCTCGTCGAGCTGCGCGAAGACATCCGCGACCACCTCATCAGCGAGATGGACCCGGCTGAACTTGCCGCGGCGACAGAAGACCTGGAAGTCGACGACCTGGCCGAGCTGATCGAAAGCCTGCCGGAAACCGTCACCCAGCAACTGCTCCGGAACATGGACCAACAGGACCGCGAGCGGCTGAACCGCGTGCTTTCCTGGCCCGACGATACGGCCGGCAGCCTGATGAACACCGACACCGTCAGCGTGCGCGCGGACGTCCCGCTGGAAGTCGTGCAACGCTACCTGCGCATGCGTGGCGAGCTGCCGGACCGCACGGACCGGCTGTTCGTCGTGGACCGCAACGACCGGTTCCTCGGCACCATCACCCTGCAGCGACTGCTGACTGACGATCTCGACCGACTGGTCGGCCTGTCGCTGGACGCCGATGCCCCTCGCATCGCGCCGGACATGCCTGCCAGCGAAGTGGCCCAGCTGTTCCAGGCGCGCGACCTCGTCTCGACCGCCGTCGTGGACGACAAAGGCCTGCTTCTGGGGCGCATCACCATCGACGAAGTCGTGGACGTCATCACCGAGGAAGCCGCGCACGAAGTCATGGCCGGCGCCGGCCTGCGCGACGAAGAAGACGTCTTCGCCGGGATCGTGCCCTCCACGCGCCGGCGCGCGATCTGGCTCGGCATAAACCTCGCTACCGCCTTCCTGGCATCGTGGGTCGTCAGCCTGTTCGAGGGCACCATCGAGAAGGTCGCGGCACTGGCCACGCTGATGCCCATCGTCGCCTCGATGGGCGGCATAGCCGGCACACAGACCGTCACGTTGATCATCCGCGCCATCGCACTGGGCCAGGTGCAGTGGCAGGACGCACGCTGGCTGCTCTTCCGCGAAATGGGCGTGGGCGGCCTGAACGGCATCCTCATGGCCACCGTGGTCGGCTTTGCCACCGCGGCGTGGATCGGCGTTTGGAAAATCGCCGCCATCATCGGTGCGGCGATGATCGTGAACCTCGTTGCCGCGGCGGTCGTCGGCGTGACCGTGCCGCTGGCACTGCGCCGCATGTCGATCGATCCGGCACTCTCTGCCGGCGTGATCCTGACGACGTTCACCGACTGCATCGGCTTCGCGACGCTGCTGGGCCTGGGGACGCTGTTCCTGACCTGAAAGGCCCGCCTCAACGCGGTGGAGCGAGAAAATCCCTGATCTCCCCCGACCGGCCCATCGCATCCTTGTACCCCAGCGCGATGAGTTCCTGCGTGTAGTCGGCCTCGAACATGAGGTAGCTCGCCAGGCGCGAACCGCGCGCATCACGCACGCCGGCGACCCCGAGCAGCGCGCGCAGGCTGCGCGGCAGGCTTCCGATATGGCGGGCAGCGATCTCGCGGGGATCCTCGCTGGGCGTGAGCAACAAGGTATCCACGCGACGGGCGCCGGGGACCAGCTGCGGGGCGGCCTCCACGAGCTGGTTCATGCGCGCGATCTGCTCCCGATCGGCGTAGACATTGTCCGTGAACAGCGTATCCAGCGCATAGCCGAGCAACTGGCCCGGTCGCGGAGCGGAAAGGCGCTTGCCCGCCGGCAGCCCGGGGTGGTGTTCCTGCGCGGCACGCACGCCCACGACAAACAACCGGCCCGCACCGAGATGCACCGCGGGGCTCAGGGGCGCGATCTGGCGCATCGCACCGTCACCGTGGAAATCGTTGCCGATCCGCTCTGGCGGGAAAAGGAACGGCACGGACAGACTGCCCATCAGGTGCTCGAGCGATAGCGTGGTACGGCGACCGACGTGAAGCCGTCGCGTCCACTCCTGCAACTGCGCCCCACCCTCGAAAAAGGCCACGGACTGCGCGTTCGAATAACTGGTGGCACACAGCGCCAGGGCGTCGACATCCCCACGCGAGATCGCGTTGCGCAGGCCCTGCCAGGACACGTTGCGCAGCAACAGGTCCCGCAGGGGAGCGTTCCGGAACAGCGAACGCGGCGGGACGACCAGACCCCCGGTGGCCAGCGAAGCCATCCAATGCAGGCCGGACGCGAACATCCGCCCGGCCCCGACGTCGAACACCTGGTCGACATGGAAGCCCGCCCAGACGTGTTCGATCGCCTGCACGGCCCTCTGCCAGCGGCGCGCCCGCGAAGCGATCACGGCAGCGGCCACGGCCCCTGCCGAGGTCCCGACGATCACCCGGAACGGGTTTGGCTGGTCCGGGAACAGTTCGGCGACCGCCTTGAGCACGCCGACCTGATAGGCGGCGCGCGCACCGCCCCCGGTCAGCACCAGGCCGGGAACCGAAGCCCGTTGTGACGTATCCAAATCCATGGCACTAATATCGGCCAAGGCGAACGCCTCGAATCACGAAATGTCCACGGGGGATACCATGCTTTCACGTCACACCGCCAGTTCCCTGGCTTTGGCCGCCGCGATGGGCATTGCCAGCATCCCGGCCCTCGGCTTCGCCGCAGATACGGCCCCGGCGGCCGCCGCAGCCGCCACGACGCCAGCCGAAGGCGCCGCCGCACCCACCTTCCGCCTTCAGGACCAGAACGGGAAGTGGATCAGCCTCGACGAGCAGAAGGGCAAGTGGGTCGTGCTGTACTTCTATCCGAAGGACCAGACGCCGGGCTGCACCACGGAAGCCTGCGAGTTCCGCGACGACGTGTTCGCCTTCCGCAAGGCCGGCGCGGTCGTGCTGGGCGTGAGCGTCGACGATGTCGAATCGCACAAGGCCTTCTCCGAGAAGCACGGGCTGCCGTTCTCGCTGCTCGCCGACCCGACGAAGGAAACGGCGAAAAAATACGGCGTGCTGACGAGCTTCGGACCGATGGAGATCGCGCGCCGCGACACCTTCCTGATTGACCCGACCGGGAAACTCGTGCGCCATTACGAAAAGGTCAAGCCGGAGGGCCACTCGAAGGCCGTTCTGGCCGACATCGAGACAATGAAGAAGGCACCAGCCGCGAAGAAGGGCTGAGGGCGGCGGAGCGGACGCTCCGCCCTTCCAACGAAGGCCGCGGCACCACCAGGTGCCACGGCCTTTTTCGTCAACCGCGCGAGACGCGCAGGATCTGCATCGAGTTCGTGCCGCCCTGCACGCCCGACAGTTCACCCTTGGTCAGGATGATCGGGTCACCGACATCCACCAGCCCGTTCTCGAGCAGACGATCGAAAACCGCCTGGTACATCTGCGACGGGCTCGTGTGGGTGACGTCGAACAGCACCGGCTCCACGCCGCGGTAAAGCATCACGCGGCCAAGCGTGCGCTCCTGGCGCGTGAAGGCATAGATCGGGATGTCGATCCGGATGCGCGACATCCACAGCGGGGTGAGGCCTGACTCAGTCAGCGCGACGATCGCGCGCACGTGCAGGTGGTTCGCCGTGTACATCACGGCCTTGGCGATGGCTTCTTCGGTGTTTGAGAACTCGCCCTCCGTGCGTGCCACGCCAGGATTGCCGAGCTGGTATTTCTCGGCGCCTTCGATGACGTGCGCCATGGCCTGCACGGCCTTCACCGGATATTTGCCCGCGGCAGTTTCGGCCGAGAGCATCACTGCGTCCGTGCCATCAAGCACGGCATTCGCCACATCGCTGACCTCGGCGCGCGTAGGCACCGGGCTCTGGATCATGGACTCCATCATCTGGGTGGCGGTGATGACGACGCGATTGGCCGCCAGGGCCTGGTGGATGATGGTCTTCTGCATGCCGGTCAGTTCGGCATACCCCATCTCAACGCCCAGATCGCCACGGGCGACCATCACGGCATCCGTGACGGAGAGGATGGAAGAAAGATTCTCGATGGCCTCGTGGCGCTCGATCTTGGCGACGACGTGCGCATTGCAACGCCACTTGCGCAGCTCCGCCTGGGCACGACGGATGTCCGCCGCATCGCGGGCAAAGGACACTGCGACGTAATCCACGCCGATCTCCGACGCGAGCTTGATGTCTTCCAGGTCCTTGTCGGTGAGCGCGGGGGCCGACAGCCCGCCGCCCTGGCGGTTCAGGCCCTTGCGGTTCGACAGCTCGCCGCCGACCCGCACGACGCATTCGATGCGCGTGCCGTTTACCGCGCTGACCTCGAGGATGATGAATCCGTCCGCAAGGAGCAGCGTATCGCCGGGATGAACGTCCCGGGGAAGATCCTTGTAGGCGCAGCCGACTTCCGCGTCATTGCCCGCCGCCGGGTCGAGCCCGACGTCCAGAGAGAAGGATTGGCCTTCGGAGAGCTGGACACGCCCGCCCACGAAGCTCTCGATGCGGATCTTGGGGCCGGCGAGGTCCGCCAGGATACCCACCGGGCGGCCCGCCGCCTTGCTGGCGTCGCGGATCTGCGTGCAGCGGCGGCGCACGTCCTCGCGCGTGCCGTGAGAGAAGTTGATGCGCGCGATGTCCAGACCCGCGGCGACCATTTCCTTCATCACCGCCGGGTCGTCCGTTGCCGGCCCCAGCGTACCTACGATCTTCGTGCGCCTGAACATGTATGCCCCTGATGTTGGAAACGCGGCACCGCAGGACGCGGCGTCGTCGTTCCGTCAGCCCGCCGCGCGGTCTTCGAGCGCCGCGACAGCCGGCAGTTTCTTGCCCTCGACGAACTCGAGAAACGCGCCACCGCCGGTCGAGATGTAGGAAATCCCGTCCGCGACGCCGTATTTCTCGATGGCCGCGAGCGTGTCGCCGCCGCCGGCCAGCGAGAAGGCCTTGCTGCTGGCGATGGCACTGGCCACCGAATGCGTGCCTTCGCCGAACTGGTCGAATTCGAACACGCCGACCGGGCCGTTCCACAGCACGGTACCAGCCTCGCCGATGATCTTCGCGAAGCGATCGGCAGTGTCCGGACCGACGTCCAGGATCATGTCGTCGTCCGCGACCTCGGCGATGCCGCGCACGTCCGCATGCGCGGTCGCGGCGAACTCCTTGGCAGTGACGACGTCCGTCGGCAGCGGAATTTCCGCGCCCCGCGACCGGGCCTGCGACAGCAGGCTGCGGCAGGTATCGAGCATGTCCATCTCGCAGAGCGACTTGCCGACCTTGGAACCGGTGGCCGCCAGGAAGGTGTTGGCGATGCCTCCGCCGACGATCAGGCGATCGACCTTCTGCAACAGGGCCTCGAGGATGGTGAGCTTGGTGCTGACCTTGGAACCAGCGACGATGGCAACCATCGGGCGTGCGGGCTTGGCGAGCGCACGGTCCAGCGCCTCCAGTTCACCCACCAGCAGCGGGCCGGCGCAGGCAACGGCCGCGAAGCGGGCGACGCCATGCGTGCTGGCTTCGGCACGGTGCGCCGTGCCGAAGGCGTCCATCACGAAGACATCGCAGAGCGCGGCCATCCTGCGGGCCAGCTCTTCGTTGTCCTTCTTTTCGCCCTTGTTGAAGCGGACGTTCTCGCAGAGCACGACCTGGCCCGGCTCCACGGCGACGCCGTCGAGCCAGTCCTTCGCCAGCGGGACGCTGCGGCCCAACAGCGCGGACAAGCGCGCCGCGACCGGCGACAACGACAGCTCCGGGTCGTATTTGCCTTCCTCGGGACGGCCGAGGTGCGACAGCAGGATGACGCGGGCGCCCTTCTCGAGCGCGAGCCGGATCGTCGGCAGCGCCGCACGGATGCGCGCATCGCTGGTGACTTCGCCGTTCTTGATCGGCACGTTCAGATCCTCGCGGATCATCACGCGCTTGCCGGCGAGGTCGAGCTTCGCCATCTCGAGGACTTTCATTTCGCGGCCCCGTGGCTTACTTGGCCTTGGACCAGGCGAGCGCGGTATCGAGCATGCGGTTGGAGAAGCCCCACTCGTTGTCGTACCAGGCGCAGACCTTCACGATCGTGCCGTCGATGACCTTGGTCAACGTCGCGTCGTAGGTCGAGGAGGCCGGGTCGTGATTGAAGTCCACCGAGACCAGCGGACCGTCGTTGTAGGCCAGGACGCCCTTGAGCGGACCATTGGCGGCCGCCTTGACCAGCTGGTTGATCTCGTCGACCGAGGTCTCGCGGTTGGCCGTGAACGTGAGATCGACCATCGACACGTTGATCGTCGGGACGCGGACGGCGAAGCCGTCGAGCTTGCCCTTGAGCTGCGGCAGCACGAGGCCCACGGCGGCAGCGGCGCCGGTCTTGGTCGGGATCATCGACATCGTGGCCGAACGCGCGCGGCGCAGGTCTTCGTGGTAGACGTCCGTCAGCACCTGGTCGTTGGTGTAGGCGTGGATCGTGGTCATCAGGCCATGCTTGAGACCGATGCTGTCGTTGATGACCTTGGCGAGCGGCGCCAGGCAGTTGGTCGTGCACGAGGCGTTCGAGACGACGGTGAATTCCGGCTTCAGCACGTCGTGGTTCACGCCATAGACGACCGTCGCATCGACATCCGACCCGCCCGGCGCCGAGATCAGCACCTTTTTGGCGCCGCCGGCGATATGGGCAGCAGCCTTGGCCTTGCTGGTAAAGAAGCCGGTGCACTCGAACACCACGTCGACGCCCAGTTCGCCCCAGGGCAGCTTCGACGGATCGCGCTGCGCCAGCACCTTGATGCGGTCGCCGTTGACGACCATCGAGTCGCCATCGACGGAGACGCTGCCCTTGAACTTGCCGTGGGCGGTGTCGTACTGCGTCAGGTGGGCATTGGTCTTGGCGTCGCCCAGGTCGTTGATCGCCACGATCTGGATTTCATTCGTCCGGCCCGACTCGTAGAGCGCGCGCAGGATATTGCGGCCGATGCGGCCGTAGCCGTTGATGCCAACCTTGATCGCCATGGACTAAGTCCTCGCTTGAAGTTTCTGTAAGACGTTTCGAATCAGGAATTCAGCAATTCTACGACCGTTCGTTGCAGATTTTCGGTCGTCAGGCCGAAATGCCGGAACAGGTCGCCGGCCTTGCCCGACGCACCGAACTGGTCGATGCCGAGCACCCTCCCCTGCGTGCCGACATGGCGCCACCACAGGCCCGTGGAGCCCGCCTCGATCGCGACGCGCCGCGTCACCGCAGCGGGCAGCACGGCCTCGCGGTAAGCCGCCGTCTGGCGATCGAAGGCCTCGACGCAGGGCATCGAGACCACCCGCACGCGACGGCCCTGGCCGTTGAGCGCCTTGGCGACCTCGACCGCCAGCGCCACTTCCGAGCCGGTCGCGACGAGGATCGCCTCCGGCACGCCCGCGCAATCGAGCAGCGTGTAGCCGCCGCGCAGCATCGCGGCCTGCTGGTCCGCGGAACGCGGCTGCTGGGGCAGCGCCTGACGGGTGAGCACCAGCGCCGTCGGCCCATCGGCCCGCTCGACGGTCGACACCCAGGCTGCGGCCGTCTCGGCCGCATCGCAGGGACGCCAGACATCGACGTTGGGCATGAGGCGCAGCGAGGCGACGTGCTCGACAGGCTGATGGGTGGGGCCATCCTCGCCGAGGCCAATCGAATCGTGCGTGTAAACCAGTCCGATGCCCTGCTTCATGAGCGCCGCGAGGCGCACGGCATTGCGGGCGTAGTCCGAGAACACGAGGAATGTGCCGGCGTAGGGACGGAATCCGCCATGCAGCGTCATGCCGTTCATGATCGCAGTCATGCCGAACTCGCGTACGCCGTAGTTCACGTAGTTGCCGGCCGGGTCGGCAGGCGTGACGGCCTTCGAGTCCTTGCGGAAGGTGTTGTTGGAGCCGGACAGGTCCGCAGAGCCGCCGACCAGTTCGCCAAGGGACGGCCCGATGGCATTGAGCGCGACCTGCGAGGACTGGCGCGTGGCCTGCCCACCCTGCACCGCCGCGCCTTCGTTCAACGCAGCCTCGCGCACCTGCGCCCAGCTGGCGGGCAACTCGCCGCGCATGCGGCGGCCGTATTCGACGGCCAGTTCCGGATGGGCCGCGGCATAGCGCGTGAACAGCGCATCCCATTCGGCCTGCGCGGCAGACCCGGCCGGGCGGCGGTCCCAGGCGCCACGGATGTCCGCGGGGATCTCGAAGGCAGGATGAGACCAGCCGAGCGCCAGACGCGTAGCCTCGATCTCGGCGGCCCCCAGCGGCTCGCCGTGCGTCTTGGCGCTGCCGGCCTTGTTCGGCGAACCCTTGCCGATGACCGTGCGGCAGCAGATCAACGTCGGGCGCTCGGACTGCGCAGTGGCCTTGGCAACGGCCGCGGCGATCGCCTCGGCATCATGGCCGTCGACGTCGCGGATCACGTTCCAGCCATAGGCCTCGAAGCGCTTCGGCGTATCGTCCGCGCACCAGCCCTTCACGTCGCCATCGATCGTGATGCCGTTGTCGTCGAAGAACGCGACGAGCTTGCCGAGCTTGAGCGTGCCGGCGAGCGAGCAGGCTTCGTGCGAAACACCTTCCATCATGCAGCCGTCGCCCAGGAACACCCAGGTGCGATGGTCGACCACGTCGAAACCCGGGCGGTTGAACTGCGCCGCGAGCAGCTTTTCGGCAAGCGCCATGCCGACGGCATTGGCGATGCCCTGGCCGAGCGGACCTGTCGTCGTCTCGATGCCGAGATGCAGATCGCGCTCCGGGTGGCCGGCAGTATGTGCGCCGAGCTGGCGGAAGGACTTTATGTCCTCGATGGTGAGCGGATAGCCGGTCAGGTGCAGCAC
>JBDLPS010000129.1:0-3106 GCA_039800965.1 Pseudomonadota bacterium
CGACCACCTGCTTCTGGAAGGGGATGGAGAAGAACTTCCCCGAGCACCGCATCAACATCATCGACACGCCGGGGCACGTCGACTTCACGATCGAAGTGGAACGCTCGCTGCGCGTGCTCGACTCCGCCGTCGCGCTGTTCTGCGCGGTGTCGGGCGTGCAGCCGCAGTCCGAGACGGTGTGGCGGCAGATGAACCGCTACGGTGTGCCGCGCATCGCCTTCGTCAACAAGATGGACCGCGCAGGCGCGAACTTCCAGCGCTGCGTCGACCAGATACGCAGCCGACTGCGCGCGAACCCGGTGCCGATCCAGTTGCCTATCGGCGCGGAGGACGCTTTCGAGGGCGTCGTCGATCTCATCCGGATGAAGGCCATCTACTGGGATATGGATACCCAGGGGATGAAGTTCGAATACCGCGAGATTCCTGCGGGCCTGCTGGCTGATGCGGAAGCCGCCCGTGCGTCGATGATCGAGGCTGCCGCCGAAGCGGACGAAGACCTCCTCAACCGCTACCTCGAGGACGGTGCCCTGTCGGACGACGATATCCGCAGGGGTCTGAAGGTACGTGCGCTCAAGAACGAGGTCGTGATCTGCATGTGCGGCACGGCCTTCAAGAACAAGGGTGTCCAGGCGCTGCTGGACGCCGTCATAGAATTCATGCCATCGCCGCTCGAGATGCCGGACGTGCAGGGGCACGCGGACGACGGCGAGGCGGTGGTGACCCGCAAAGCCGGGGACGAAGAGCCCTTCTCGGCGCTGGCCTTCAAGATCCTCAACGATCCGTTCGTCGGCAACCTGACGTTCTTCCGTGTCTACTCTGGCGTACTGGCCACGGGCGATACGGTTTACGTGCCGACCAAGAGCAAGAAAGAGCGCATTGGCCGCCTGCTCCAGATGCACGCCAGCGAGCGCACGGAAATCAAGGAGGTCCGCGCGGGCGATATCGCCGCGGCGGTGGGCCTCAAGGATGTGTACACGGGCGACACGCTTTGCGATCTCGAGAAGCACATCACGCTCGAGAAGATGGTCTTCCCGGAGCCGGTGATTTCCGTCGCCGTGGAGCCGAAGACCACCGTCGATCAGGAAAAGATGGGCCTGGCGCTGCAGCGGCTCGCCAAAGAAGACCCTTCGTTCCGCGTCACCACCGACCAGGAGTCGGGCCAGACGATCATCCAGGGGATGGGCGAGCTTCACCTGGAGATCATCGTCGACCGCATGCGCCGCGAGTTCAAGGTCGAGGCCAATGTCGGCAAGCCGCAGGTCGCGTACCGTGAAACGATCCGCGACACGATCGAATCCGAGGGCAAGTTCGTACGCCAGTCCGGCGGTCGTGGCCAGTATGGCCATGTGTGGCTCAAGCTCGAGCCGGCCGCCGAGGGTACGGGCTGCGAATTCGTCAACGGCATCGTCGGCGGTTCGGTTCCGAAGGAATTCATTCCGGCGATCGACAAGGGCGTAAAGGAAGCGATCGATACGGGCGTCTTGGCCGGCTATCCGGTGGTGGACGTCAAGGTCACGCTGTTCGACGGCTCCTACCACGACGTCGATTCGAACGAGATGGCCTTCAAGATCGCGGCCAGCATGGGTTTCAAGGACGGGTTCCGGCAGGCCCGACCGGTGTTGCTCGAGCCGATCATGAAGGTCGAGGTCGTGACCCCGGAGGAATACTCCGGCGATGTCATCGGCGACCTCAACCGGCGGCGCGGGCAGATCACGGGCATGGAGGATTCGCCGGGCGGCAAGTCCGTCAACGCCGAAGTGCCACTTTCGGAAATGTTCGGTTACGCGACGGCCGTGCGCTCCATGAGCCAGGGCCGCGCGACTTTCACGATGGAATTCGGGCGGTACCAGGAAGTGCCGTCCCATGTTTCAGACAGCATCATCAGGCAATAAGCATTCATTCGAGGCCAGAGCAATGTCCAAAGAGAAATTCGAGCGCAGCAAGCCGCACGTGAACGTGGGTACGATTGGTCACGTTGACCATGGCAAGACGACGCTGACGGCGGCGCTCACGAAGGTGATGGCCGAGAAGCACGGCGGCGCCTTCCTGGCGTACGACCAGATTGACAAGGCGCCTGAAGAGAAGGCGCGTGGCATTACGATTTCGACGGCGCACGTTGAGTATTCCTCGGACGCGCGTCATTACGCGCACGTGGACTGCCCGGGCCATGCTGACTATGTGAAGAACATGATCACGGGTGCGGCGCAGATGGACGGCGCGATTCTGGTGTGTTCGGCCGCTGACGGCCCGATGCCGCAGACGCGCGAGCACATTCTGCTGGCGCGCCAGGTTGGCGTTCCGTACATCGTTGTGTTCATGAACAAGGCGGACATGGTCGACGACAAGGAGCTGCTTGAGCTTGTCGAGATGGAGATCCGCGAGTTGCTGTCTGCGTACAAGTTCCCCGGGGACGACACGCCGATCGTTGTGGGCTCTGCGCTGAAGGCGCTTGAGGGTGACCAGAGCGAGATTGGTGTTCCTGCGGTTGTGAAGCTGGTTGCGGAGATGGACCGTTACATTCCGGTTCCGGAGCGTCAGGTTGACAAGCCGTTCCTGATGCCTGTTGAGGATGTGTTCTCGATTTCCGGCCGTGGCACGGTTGTGACGGGTCGTATCGAGCGCGGCATCGTCAAGGTCAACGAGGAAGTGGAGATCATCGGCCTGAAGCCGACGGTCAAGACGACGTGCACGGGCGTTGAGATGTTCCGCAAGCTGCTGGACGAGGGTCAGGCTGGCGACAACGTTGGCGTTCTGCTGCGTGGCACGAAGCGAGAGGACGTGGAGCGTGGTCAGGTTCTGGCCAAGCCGGGTTCGATCCAGCCGCACACGAAGTTCGAGTGCGAGGTGTACGTGCTGACGAAGGAAGAGGGTGGTCGTCACACGCCGTTCTTCAAGGGCTATCGCCCGCAGTTTTACTTCCGCACGACGGACGTGACGGGCTCGATCGAGCTCGACGGCGGCGCGGAGATGGTGATGCCGGGCGACAACATCAAGATGACGGTCGAGCTGATCGCCCCCATCGCGATGGACGCGGGCCTGCGCTTTGCCATCCGCGAGGGTGGCCGCACGGTCGGCGCCGGCGTCGTCTCCAAGATCATTCAGTAAG
>JBDLPS010000130.1:0-4040 GCA_039800965.1 Pseudomonadota bacterium
GCTTCGCCGCTGCCCGGCTGGTCCACGCAGAGCGTGGAGACGCCGCGACGCGCCAGGGCTTCGGGCAGGCGCGACCAGAACAGCAGTTCCTTGCAGCTGTCGAGGCCGTTGCAGTACACGACCACCGGATGCGGGCCGGGGCCTGCGGCACGCACGTAGAGCGCCGGCATCGTGCCGTGGGCGAGGGGAATCTCCACGCGCTCGCGGTTGATGCGGCCAAGCGTCGTCGAGCGGCTGAAGGTGGCGAGGGCTTTCGCGTAAGTGGTTTCGCGACCCGGTGAACCCTGGGCCTGCATGCGCTCGGCCACGAGCAGGTACAGCGCGGCGCGTTCGAGCTTGTCCGACGCCGAATAGCCGCGGTCTGCCGCGGCGTCTTCGTCAGCGAGCCCGATCAGCCGGTCCGCCATCCCGACCCACTGCGCCATGAACTGCGGCGTGCCCGCATCCGCTCCGCGCGCGGCAGCGTCGCGGATGGGCTGGCACATGTCGATGATCTCGCCAATCTTGCCGCCGCTCTCCAGCGCCATGGCGACGGAGAGGTTCCAGATGTAGTTCGGGAAGTATTCGAAGAGCGCCATGGCCTCAGACCGGTGCAGGCTGGAAGAGGCGCGCGTCCGCATCAGGGTGCGGCATGGTCTGCGGGCCGCCGATGCCGATGCCCCACTGGTCCATCACGCGGGGCGCCGGCGCATGTACCATCGGCTGATGGCCTTCGAAGTCCACCGTTTCAAGCTCGGCCGTGTATTCCACCGCGAAGCCGCCGGGTGAGACGAAATAGCTGAAGGTGTTGTCGCCGGCCGTGTGGCGCCCGGGTCCCCAGCGGATCGGGATCTCCTCGCCTTTCAGGCGGCTGATGCCGCGCATCATGCCGTCCACGCCCTGCATGTCCCAGGCGACATGGTTGAGGCAGGGCGGGCCCGGCAGGATCGCGATGCGATGGTGCGCGCTGTTGCAGCGGAGGAAGCACATGAAGTCGCCCAGCCAGTCGCTGACGCGGAAGCCGAGCACCTCCGTGAAGAAGCGGACCAGGCCGTTGTGGTCGGGGGAGTGCAGCACGACATGGCTGATGCCGATCGGGATGCCCTCCCAGCGCTCGATGTCGCGCTTCGGGCCGCGTGCCACGTCGCAGGAGATTTCGAAGGGCAGGCCGTCCGGGCTGAAGAAGCGGAAGCCTGTGCCGCCACCGGGGCCTGCCAGCGCCCGCGGCGGATGGATGATGCGGCAACCCGCAGCGCCGACTTTCGCGTGCAGCGCCTCGAGGTCAGCCGCGGTTTCGGTGGCGAGCGCGATCACGTCGAGGTGGTTGGCGTCGGACCGGCGCAGGCGGACCGAAAAGGCTTCGTCGCTGCCTTGAGCACGGAGCCATGTCTTGTCGGCATCGGAAGCAACTTCGACGAGGCCCCACTTCCGCAGGTAGAAGTCACGCTCGGTGTCATGGTCTTTCACGCCATATCCGACATGGCGGATCTCGGTCACGCGGCTCATCGGCAACTCCCTCGGTCAGATCGGTTGGGCGGTGACGGCGAACATCTCGCCCGTGGCCTTGGCGTTGTCCACCGGCGGGCCCTTGCCGAGCTGGCCCATGCATATCGCGAGGCTCTGGCGAACGATGTACGCACAGCGCTCGAAGCGCCGGTCGCGGTAAGCGGTGAATGCCGCCTCCGGCGTGGAATGGCGTGCGAGTTCCTCGGCGAGCACGAGACTGTCCTCGATCGCCATGCCGGCGCCCTGCCCCAGATGTGGTGTCGTGGCATGCACGGCATCGCCCAGCAGCACGACGCGGCCGCGGTGCCAGGCGCCTTCCACCAGCAGGCCTTCCAGCGGGCGGTACACCACGCCGGCGTCATCGGTGATGCGCTCGGCCAGCTCGCGGATCGCCGGCGCGCAGGCCTGCATCTTGCCGCGCATCGCCGCCGCAAGGCCGTCACGGGCGTAACGTGGGTTGTCCGGCTCCGGCGTCGTCAGGTAGAGGTACATCAGCTCGCGGCCGATCGGCACGAGGCCCGCGCCGATGGGCCCGTTGTAGACGTGCAGGGCGTCGAGATCCGCGGGGCGCGGCAGGTTGTAGCGCCAGACGGCCTGGCCGGTGAATGCGGGCTGCGGTGCATCGGGCCAGAGCATCGCGCGCGTCGCGGAGTAGGTGCCGTCGGCACCGATCACGAGGTCGTAACGGGCTTGTGATCCGTCGGAGAAACCCACGGTCACGCCGTTGCCGTCGTCGTCCAGCGCACCGACCGTGAGGCCGCGTGCGAGCGTCGCGCCGGATTCCAGGGCGGCATCGCCCAGCACCTTCTGCAGCGCTCGCCGGCCCACGCCGAGGTTCGCCGGCCTCTCCGGCAAGAGCCGCGGCGAGGGCACGCGCGCGACCTTCATGCCATTCGGCGCGAAAACCTCGACCGCATCGAAGCCCACGCCGGCATCGATGTAGCGATCGAGGATGCCGAGCTGGTCCACGGCGCGCAGCACGTTTCCCTGCTGGATGATGCCCACGCCATAGACGGACCATTGCGGGTCCCGCTCGATGAGGTGCACGGTGAACCCGCGCTGTCGCAGGGCGATGGCGGAGGTCAGGCCGCCGATGCCGGCGCCGATGACAAGCACGGACAGATTTTTCATGCAGCCAGCATAGGCGTCCGCCCGCCAAGGCCGGAAAGCAAAGAATCGGATGGCTGGCGATAGGCACTGCTTATGGCAGCGGCCGCAGGGCTTCCGTCTTCAGCAGGTCGCGCAGCCAGCGCAGGCCTTCATCCGCTTCCCGGGACTTGTGGTACTGGATCATCTCGCGCATCACGGGGAAGGCAAAGGGCAGGGGCGCGATGGCCAGCGGAAGCCGCGCGGCCATCTGCGTGGCGAGGCTCTCGTGCAGGACGGCCAGGCGCTGCGTGCCGGCCAGCAGCCAGGGCAGCACGGTGAAGCAGCCGCAGGTCATCTCGACGCGGCGCGGGGATCCCATGCGTTCAAGCTGCCGGTCTGCGAACGAGGGCACGCGGTTGCTGCCCACGTGTACGGCGACATGGCCCAGGCGCTCGAAATCCGCCAGCGTCAGAGGGCCTGCCAGCGCGGGATTGTCGTGCCAGCCCACCACGATCTGTCGTTCTTCGCACAGCAGTTCGGCGGGCTGGTCCGGGTCCAGGAAATCTTCCGGTGTGATGACCAGGTCCGCCTGGCCTTCCATCACCAGTTGCGCGGACTCCTCGCAGGGCAGCATCAGTTCGAGCCGCACCCGCGGTGCGAGCGCTGCGAGCCGCGGCATGAGCGGGCCGATCAACGAGGCCGTGATGTAGTCCGACGCCACGAGGCGGAAGGTCCGCTGTGACCCGCGTGGATCGAAGGCCGCGCTGCCGGTGAGCAGCTGGTCGAGTTCCGCCAGCATGCGCCGAACCGGTTCGGCCAGAGCCAGGGCCTGCGCGGTGGGCATCATCTGCTTGCCCTGCGCGGTGAGGATGTCGTCCTGGAAATATTCGCGCAGGCGGGCGAGCGACGCGCTCATCGCCGGCTGGCTGATGTTCAGCCGGCGCGCGGCGCGCGTGACGTTGCGCTCTTCCAGCAGGACCTGGAGCGCAAGCAGGAGATTGAGGTCGAGGCCCTTGAAGCGCATGGCGTCGGCGACTGTAGCAGTTCAGTCGGCCAGCTGAGGCAGATCGCGGAAGAACTCCAGCGCTTCCGGGTTGGCCAGCGCTTCCCGGTTCTTCACGGGCAGGCCGTGCACGACGTTGCGGACTGCAAGTTCCACCAGCTTGCCGCTCAGCGTGCGCGGCAGGTCGGGCACCGCCACGATCCGTGCCGGCACATGGCGGGGTGTGGTGCCGCGGCGGATCGTGTCGCGGATGTGTCGTTCGATCGTGGCATCGAGCACGATGCCTTCGGCAAGGCGCAGGAACAGCACGATCCGTTCGTCGTCGCCTGCGCGCTGACCTATCGCCAGCGCCTCGACGATGCCCGGCACCTGTTCCAGTTGGCGGTAGATCTCGGCCGTGCCGATGCGTACGCCACCCGGATTCAGCACGGCATCTGATCGCCCGAGGATCGTGAAGCCGCCG
>JBDLPS010000131.1:0-3296 GCA_039800965.1 Pseudomonadota bacterium
GCTTCAGGGCCGCGCCGATTCCGCCGCCGGAGGAGATGCCGCAGACGATGCCTTCCTGGCTGGCCAGGGCCCGTGCGGTCGCGATCGCCTCGACGTCGCTGATCGTCACCAGCCTGTCGGCGACGCCCCGGTTCAGTACCCTGGGGACGAAGTCTGGCGTCCAACCCTGGATCTTGTGCGGGCTGAACGGCTTGCCCGAGAGCAGTGATGCATTTTCCGGTTCGACGACCACCACCTGCACATCCGGACGTGCGTGCTTGATCATCTCGCCCGCGCCCGTCATGGTGCCGCCCGTGCCCCAGCCGGTCACGAAATAGTCCAGCCGACGGCCGGCGAAATCACTGAGGATCTCGGGCCCCGTCGTGCTGCGGTGGTACGCCGGGTTTGCAGGATTCTCGAACTGGCGGGCGAGGAACCAGCCGTGCTTTGCAGCCAGCTCCTCGGCCTTGCGGACCATGCCGGTGCCGCGCTCGGCGGCTGGCGTCAGGATCACCTTCGCACCCAGCATGCGCATCAGCTTGCGGCGCTCGACGGAGAAGGTCTCGACCATCACCGCGACAAAAGGGTAGCCCTTTGCTGCGCAGACCATCGCGAGCGCGATGCCGGTGTTGCCTGAGGTCGCCTCGACGACGGTCTGGCCCGGCTTCAGCGCGCCGCTGCGCTCGGCGTCCTCGATGATCGCGATCGCCAGGCGATCCTTCACCGACGCCGCCGGGTTGAAGAATTCGCACTTCACGTAGACGGAGACATCGGGCGGCGCGAGCCGCTGCAGTTTCACGATGGGCGTGCGGCCGATCGTGCCGAGGATGCTGTCGTGGATCATGGTCGTATCTCCCGGCTGACGGGGTGGGGTGGGCGACTCTAAGCCTCGGCGATGGCGGGGGATAGATCATCTGCGGGCTGGTCATGGCCTGATAACAGATCGGTTATGATGTGCCCCCATCGCAGGGACGACCATGAACTTCCACCAGCTCCAGTACGCCATCGCGATCGCGCGCCACGGACTGTCCGTCACCCAGGCGGCAGCCGCCCTCGGCACTTCCCAGCCGGCCATCAGCCGTGCCCTCAAGGCACTGGAAAAGGAACTGGGTTTCGATCTCTTCGTGCGCGAGGGCCGGGCATTCGCGCGCATCACGCCGGAAGGCACGAAAGTGCTGGAATTCGCCGGGCGCGCCCTGGCGGAGATAGAGAGCCTGAAGGCCGTTGCCGCCGACTTGAACCAAGACGCGCGCGGCACGCTGTCCATCGCCACGACGCACACCCAGGCGCGCTACGTGCTGCCGCCGGTCGTGCAGGCCTTCCGCAAGCGTTATCCGGACGTCGACCTGCACCTGCACCAGGGCACGTCAGAGCAGATCTCCGAAATGGTGGCTTCCGACCGCGTGCAACTCGCGATCGCCACCGGGTCCGAGGCGCTCTTTCCCGAGCTGGTCCTGTTGCCGGTGTACCGCTGGCACCGGCAGGTGATCGTGCCGAAGCACCACCCGCTCGCCCGTCCCGGTGCGGGTAAACTGACGCTCGCCCAGCTGGCCGAGCATCCTCTGGTGACCTACGTCTTCAGCTTTTCGGGCCCCTCGTCGCTGGAGACCGTCTTCGCGCGCGAGGGGTTGAAGCCCCGGGTCGCACTCACCGCGCGCGATTCCGACGTCATCAAGACCTACGTCCGCCTTGGCATGGGCATAGGCATCGTCGCGAGCGTCGCGCTGGACCCTCGGGAGGACGCGGACCTTGCGGTGGTCGATGCGTCGCACCTTTTCCCGATCCACACGACCTGGGTCGGGTTCAGGAGGGGCACGCTCCTGCGCAATTTCGCCTACGAATTCCTGCAGCTCTTCGGGAGCCATCTCACCCGTCGCCTCGTCGACCGTGCCATCGAGGCGCGCGATCCGGACAGCAAGCTGTCGCTGTTTTCCAGGATCACGCTGCCGGTCCGATGACCGAGCGCATCCAGAAGCTTCTGGCTGGTGCGGGTCTCGGCTCCCGCCGGGGTATCGAGGCGTGGTTGCGGGAGGGCAGGGTCACCGTCAACGGCCGGGTCGCGGGGCTGGGAGATCGGGCGGCCGCCCGCGACGACATCCGGGTCGACGGCAAGCGGGTGACGGTCCCATCCCCCGGCGCCGGGCCTGGGGCGGGCGGCGAAGTCCTGCTGTACAACAAGCCGGTCGGCGAGATGACCACCCGCAGCGACCCCCAGGGTCGCCCGACGGTTTTCGACCGTCTGCCGGAACCGGCGGGCGGGCGCTGGGTGGTGGTGGGTCGCCTGGACGTGAACACGTCGGGCCTGCTGCTGTTCACCACGGACGGCGAATTGGCCCACCGGCTCATGCACCCCTCCTATGAACTCCCCCGCGATTACATGGTGCGGGTCAGAGGCCAGCCCTCGGCGGCGGCGCTTGCTGCGTTGCAACATCGAGTCGATCTGGACGATGGCCCGGCCTGTTTCGACCGCATAGAGTCTCGGGGCAGTTCAGGCGGGCACGCCTGGTTCCGGGTCGGGTTGCACGAGGGTCGGAACCGGGAGGTCCGCCGCCTTTGGGAGGCGGTGGGGCATGAGGTGAGCCGGCTGATGCGGGTTTCCTACGGCCCCTGTGAATTGCCGATGGACCTGCCAGCCGGCCAGTGGGTCCGGCTGGGCCCGTCGGCCCTTGCCCGGCTCCGGGCCGCCGTCGAACTGTCCTGAAATTTGGTCCGGGTTCCGCATTGACACCGGCAGGCCGCCAAATCAGAATACGCGGCTCAGTTTTGCGGAGGGGTACCCAAGCGGCCAACGGGAGCAGACTGTAAATCTGCCGGCTTACGCCTTCGTAGGTTCGAATCCTACCCCCTCCACCAATCGGGAGTGGCGCCAGCAGCGGTGGATCCCGGACGAGGTTTTTGCGTGTGTAGTTCGGTTTGGCGGGTGTAGTTCAATGGTAGAACCTCAGCCTTCCAAGCTGATGACGCGGGTTCGATTCCCGCTACCCGCTCCACGCAAGGCGACGTCCGGGGTTTACGCAGGCAGCGCCAGTCCCGAGGCCGCGAAAGTACCGTTCCGCAAGAGCTGGCAGGAAATGTCCGCTCACGTAGCTCAGTTGGTAGAGCACGTCCTTGGTAAGGACGAGGTCACCGGTTCAATCCCGGTCGTGAGCTCCACCGACCCGTGCCGGCTCGGATGGTTTGGTTGGTTGAACATTTAACAGCGTCTGAACACACGTTTTTTAGAGGATTAGCACCGTGTCCAAAGAGAAATTCGAGCTGATCTTTAGTGAAGTGTTCTTTTGTACTTTTTGTCTCTTTGATCTTGTATTGAGTATGAT
>JBDLPS010000132.1:0-2790 GCA_039800965.1 Pseudomonadota bacterium
CCCAAGGACACGCTGGACGTCGCCTCCAAGTGGGCGCCGGACATCGCCTGGACGGCGCGGGCGCGCTGCGCATCGTCGAGGGCCGCCATGCGCGGATTGCTGCGCAGGGATTCCTCGAGCAGCCACTGGATATCCACGACCTGGTAGAACCACCAGGTGGTGAGCACGCTGGCGGCAACCGCGAGCAGCAGCGGGAACCAGTACTTCGGACGCTCGCCGAGTGCATCGAAAGCCTTGCCAGGCTGGCTGGCCATCAGCGCCAGAAATTGCATGTTGCCCATGGCGTTCCATCCATCCTGTGATTCGAGTTCGACCACGATACAGGGCGTGCGTTCCGCCGGGTAGCTGCCCGGTCAGGTACGGCTAGGTATTTCCACGGCGTCTGCGCGTCTTATCCCTGATTAACGTGTTGCGATCGCGACGCTAGTTTCGAGAGCGTGGCGACAGACGCCACGTTTTGAAGTTGATCAGGGGAATGCATGTGAAGACCGCGAAATCGTTGATCCTGGCCGCCACCGCCGCCCTCGCCGCCGCCGCACCGGCCCACGCCTTCGATGTGGACAAGCTGACGGCGCGCGTGCGCGCGATACACATCGACCCGGCCGACAAGTCCGATGCCATCCCGGTGCTCGGGGCACCCAAGGACACGCTGGACGTCGCCTCCAAGTGGGCGCCGGACATCGACTTCGAATACGCCCTGAACCCCAACTGGGGCGTGGAACTGCTGCTGACCGTTCCGCAGAAGCACTCGGTGACGGCGCGTCAGACGGCCGCGGCAAACAACGTCGCGCTGGGATCGGTGACACACCTGCCGCCGACGCTGACGGCGAAGTACTACTTCCTGACCGACACCTTCCGCCCCTATGTCGGCGCCGGCGTGAACGTCACCCGGTTCACCAGCAACGACCTCGGCCTCAACCTCGACATCGACCGCTGGAGCGTCGGGCCGGCCCTCCAGCTGGGCTTCGACGTGTCGCTGAACGACAAATGGTCGCTGTCCGTGGACGCCAAGCGGGCGTGGATCTCGACGGACGTATCGCTCAGCGGCACCAAGCTCACCACGGTTGGCGTGGACCCCTGGATCCTGGGCGTCGGCGTCGGCTACCGCTTCGGCAAGTAAGTCTCATCCGGCAATCCGGGATGGCACCTGGGCGCCAGCTTCGCGGCTGGCGCCTTTTTTACGGGCGACTCAGCCTTTGCGGCCGCGGCGCTCGGCCTCGACGGCATAGATCTTCGGCACGAAGGTGCGCGACGCGACGACGCGCTCCTGCGGCGCCGGTTCGCGCGGGAAAGAGGCCGCGAGGCAGGCGGCCCGCTCGCGGCAGACTTCCGCGAACTCCTCGTGCGTCAGGATGAACAGGTCGTTGTGGCGGATGCCTTCAAGCACTTCGGCCGCGACCTCCATCGGATCACGAGCGGCAGCCATGAGGTCCACGACGGGTTCGCCCGGAACGCCCGGCGGCGGGCCGTGGGACGCGGCGGCGCCAGGGTTCTGCAGCGCCTTCGGTCGATTGCGCTCCGTGTCAAAGATCTGCGTCCTGATGAGGCCGGGGGCGAAGACCGATACGCCGATGTTCTGCCCATCGAGCTCGACGCGCAGCGATTCCATCATGCCCATCAGCGCGTACTTGGTGGTCACGTAAATACCAAGCATGCCGCCCGTGAGTCCCGCGGAGGACGACGTCGTGACGATGTGCGCGCCCTCGCCGTGAGCCTGCATGCGCGGCAGGAAGGTGTGGATGCCGTTGAAAACACCGCCGATGTTGACGCCCGTGCCCCAGTCCCAGTCGTTGTAGGTCGCCTTGCTGAGCGGGATCGCAATGCCCAACCCGGCATTGTTGACGAGCAGGTGCACGTTGCCGAACTTCGCCTGCACCTCGTCGGCCGCGCGGGCGAAGCCTTCGCGGTCGGTGGTGTCCAGGCTGATCGCCATGACCCCGGGGTTTCCGGCGGGGAACAGGGCCAGCGCTTCATCGCGGTGCTTCTCGCTGCGATAGGTGAAGGCAACCTTCATGCCTGCCGCGGAACAGACCCGTGCGATCGCAAGGCCGATGCCGCTCGATCCGCCGGTGATGAAGGCCGTCTTGCCGCGCAGGTCGGCCAGCGGCGTCTGGTGCTTGGTCGCGCTCATGGGCTATCCCCCGTTTGTAGTGGCGTGGATTGTGCCGCCAGCCGAGGGCAGAATGCACCCCGAATGAAGGAGCGCTTACAGCAGGCGCGGGCGGCCCGTCGCGCGGCGCTCGGCGCGATCGTCTACCCCGAGGAGCTGCCGGTCTCGTCGCGGCGCGAGGACATCCGCAAGGCGATCGAGGCGCACCAGGTCGTCATCGTCTGCGGCGAGACAGGCTCGGGCAAGACAACGCAGTTGCCCAAGATCTGCCTCGAAGCCGGGCGCGGTGTCGCCGGCCTCATCGGCCATACGCAGCCGCGGCGCATCGCGGCCCGCACCGTCGCCGCGCGCATCGCCGAGGAACTCCGGCAGCCGCTGGGAGAAGCCGTCGGCTACAAGGTTCGCTTCCAGGACCGCAGCCGGCCGGACGGGCTCGTGCGCCTGATGACCGACGGCATCCTGCTGGCCGAGACCCAGCATGACCGCCAACTGCGCGCCTACGACACGATCATCATCGACGAGGCCCACGAGCGCAGCCTCAACATCGATTTCCTGCTCGGCTACCTCGCCTGGCTGCTGCCGCGCCGCAAGGACCTGAAGGTCATCATCACGTCGGCGACGATCGATCCGGAACGCTTCGCGAAGCATTTCGGCAACGCGCCCATCATCAACGTCTCCGG
>JBDLPS010000133.1:0-3313 GCA_039800965.1 Pseudomonadota bacterium
ACTCGGTGCCATCGGCACGCCGCTCAGCAACACGGTGACACGACACAGCGAAGCGGCGGCTGATCGTTATTCCCTGCGGACCACGAACCTGCCGGATGCACTGGCCGGCGCGCTGGTGAAATCGGCGGAATACCGATACCCGCGCCCCAGCGTGCTGGAAGAATGGCTGTTCTATTCGCACCCGTCCGTCGAGCGCCGCGTGCGCACCGCCATGGAATGGAAGGCGACCCACGCCGCCGCACCAGCACCCAGCGGATCGCCATGAAGCTGAAAGCCGCCATCATGCTGGCGGCTTTCAGCTTCATGGCAATCGCTGCGCAGTCCGATGAGGCCGCGTTCTGCCCGGAACGACCCGGACAGACCACTCCGACCTGCGTGATGACGGATGGCGACACCCTGTTCGAATCCGGCCTTGCATCCTGGTCCAGACAGCGGGACTCCCTGTCGAGCCAGGACCAGTGGATCTACGGCGACCACCTGCTGCGCCACGGTATCGGCCATCACACGGAACTCCAGTTCGGGTGGCGGATGCTCGTGCACAGCGCGGACGTGGACCGGACGACCGGTACGCATGCCGCATCCAGCGGAACCGGCGACGTGACGGTAGGACTCCTCCACAACTTTTCATCGCCGGACGGGCCCGTCGCCCTGCAGGTCTTTGCCAGCCTGCCCACGGGCCACCACCCCGGCGGCGCGGAAGACTGGGGCGCCGGGATCCGACTCCCGCTGGGCGTGGCGCTGGATGGCGGCTGGACGCTGGGCCTGACGCCGGAGATCGATGCCGCAGTCAACGCGTCGGGCCGCGACAGGCACGCGCTGTTGGGCGGCGCGGTCGGCATCGGGCATGACATCACCGAGGGCCTGTCAGCGTCCCTGGATCTGGCGGTATTCCGGGACCAGGACCCCGCCGGCCACGCGACAACTGCCGTGTCGAGCGTTACGCTCGCTTGGCAGACAGGTCCCGACACGCAAATCGATGCAGGATTTGCGGCAGGACTCAACCGGCACAGCCCTGACCGCCAGGCCTATGTCGGATTTGCCCACCGCTTCTGAAGGAACATCGGCATGACGTGGAATCCCTCGGTCGACCGACGCCGCTTCATGACGGGATCCGTAGCCCTCGCGGCAGGTGCGACCCTGGCCACGAAACCTTCCTGGGGCAGACCTGCCCCGGACCTCATGATCTGCGACACGCGCTGCGCGACACAGCTTCGCGGGCAGGATGGCGGCGCACCGATCGCATGGTTCACGGGCGACATCACGCCATTGTGGAACCGCGAACTGCGGCGGCTGTGGCAATCCGGCGAAGCGACGATCGCCGGCATTTCACACGCGCCTGCGCTCTTCTGCCTCGAGCAGCTCGCGCGCCGCGCAAGACACCGGATCGTATGGCGCAATACCATTCCGGGCACCGATGCCGTGCACTGGATCATTGCCCCCGTTGCAACCCGAGGATGGATCTGATGCACATTCCCCCGGGCGTCAAGCCAGCCGATTTCCAGGCCGCGCTGAAGGCCTTCGCGAAGGCGATAGGCACTGAGTGGGTCTTCACCAGCGACGAAGACGTCGACCTGTATCGCGATGCGTTCTCGCCCTTGGTGGGTGAACCGGACGAGCGTTTCGCCTCGGCGGCCGTGGCCCCCGCCAGCACCGAGGAGGTACAGGCGATCGTGCGCATCGCCAACCGGTACCGCATCCCGATCTATCCGATCTCGACCGGCAAGAACCTGGGTTATGGCGGCTCGGCACCCGCCTACTCGGGCAGCGTGGTCGTCGACCTCAAGCGCATGAATCGCATTCTGGAAGTCGACGAGCGCAACGCCAGCGTACTGGTCGAGCCCGGCGTCAGTTATTTCGACCTTTACAATCACCTGCGGGCGCAGGGCTCCAGGCTGTGGATCGATTGCCCCGACCCAGGCTGGGGCAGCGTGGTGGGCAACGCCATCGACCGCGGCGGCGGTTACACCATGGCTTCCTACCGCAACCACTTCGACTCGCACTGCGGCATGGAAGTCGTCCTGCCTGACGGCGAACTGCTGCGCACCGGCATGGGCGCCCTGCCGGGATCGAAGACCTGGCAGCAATACAAATCCGGCTGCGGTCCGTGGGTCGATGGCATTTTCTCGCAGGGCAACTACGGCATCGTCACCAAGATGGGCTTCTGGCTCATGCCGGAACCCGAGGCCTACCTTCGCGCAATCATCCGCGTACCGCGTTACAAGGATCTGATCCCGCTCGTCGACATCCTTAACAAGCTCGAGAACATGCGCATCGTGACCGGCTTCCCGGACATCGCGACGCCATTACTGGGCTATCCGCCGACAGGTCAGGTCCAGGTTTTCCTGGAAGGCAACGCCGGCTACGTAATGACGCCGGAGCACAAGTCCCTGCTCGCCAAGGCGGTGCAGGGTTATTCGCCGGAACTGGAGGCCTTCGGGATCGCCAACGAAATCCCCTACTGGGAACTCTGGGTTTCGTTCTACGGCCCCTTCGAGGTGATCGACGCGCAGTGGCAGGCGACGCAACGGCACTTTTCGGCAATCCAGGGCGCCCGTTTCAAGGTCGTGGAACGCATGGGGATGCCGGTCGACCTGGCGCGGATCGAGGACTACCACGAACCGGAATTCGGCGTGCCATCGTTGCGGGCCTTCTCGATCGGTGCACGCTCGCCGTTCAACCCAAGCCCCTCCAAGGGCCACATGTGGTTTTCGCCGATCATCCCCCGTACCGGCGAGGCCATCTTCGAAGCGAACCGGGTCTTCAGCGAAGCGGCTAAAGACCTCGGCATGCCGCTGTTCGGCAGCTTCACCATGCCCTCATGCTTCTGGGAGCGCTCGTTCATCTTCATCCTCGCAACCCCGGTCACGACGGATGCGGAAACCAACCGGCGCTATGTGGCCGGCTTCCGCAAGTTGATCGAAGTCGGGGCCCAGCACGGCTGGGGTGAGTACCGGACGGCACCTGTCTTCCAGAAGCAGGTCATGGACGCCTATTCGTTCAACGGACACGCGCTGCACAAGCTGCACGAGACACTCAAAGACGCGCTGGATCCGAACGGCATCCTCGCCGCTGGTCGCTATGACATCTGGCCCCGCCACCTCAGGAAGCCCAGCCGATGAAGAAGAGCATTTGCATCGGGCTGTTGCTGACGGCAGCCACGGCACCGGCCGCGGAAGCACCGGAGGGCGCCAAGGTCTTCCAGAAGTGGTGCGCACCCTGCCACGCACCTGGCGTCACCCACCCCGGAACCCATGCCCTGACGGCGAAATACGCCGGGCAGAAAGGCGGGGTGATCACGGAATGGACAGACATC
>JBDLPS010000134.1:0-2599 GCA_039800965.1 Pseudomonadota bacterium
TTCATGTATCTCGCGGAAGCCTTGCCCACCGTGCTGCTGGGCCTGCTGGCGTTGTTCTATTTTCCGGACACGCCATCAAGGGCGCGCTGGTTGTCACAGCGTGAGAAGGACTGGCTCGCGACCCATGCGGCGCGCAGTGCGGTGACACTGCAAGCCAATGACTGGCGCGTGCTGCGCGCACCGTACGTGATCCTTTCCGGGCTGCTGTGGTTCTGCCTGCTGTCCGGATCCTATGGCGTGATCTTCTGGTTGCCGCAGGTGATTGCGTCGCTGACGACGCTGACGTCCTTCGAGATCGGCCTCGTGGGTGCGCTGCCGTGGATCGGCCTTGCGGTTGGCATCTACGCCAACGCGATGCATTCGGATCGCAGCGGGGAGCGCTTCTGGCACGTGGCCTTGCCCGCCATGCTTGCGGCCCTGGCGCTGGTCGTGGCCTGGCAGGCCGGGCCGGGTGCGCTGGCTGCGCTGACGCTGGTGGTCGCGGGACTGGGTCTTGGCGGCGCCCAGGGCGCCTTCTGGGCCATTCCCACGCAATTGATGAAGCCCTCTGAAATGGGCGTCGCGGTCGTGGCGATAAACATCCTCGGCAGTGCCGGTGGCGCGGTCATGCCGACGCTCATGGGCATCGCGCGCGAGAAGAGCGGAGGCTTTGCCGGGCCGACCTGGCTGGTGGTCGGCGTCCTGCTTTGCGCGGCAGTGCTGGTTGCGGCGCTGGGGCAGTTGCACCGGGCGCAGCGCCCGGTGTCCATCAGCCGAACCTGAGCGGTACCCGCAGCGCTCCCATCTCGGGGAAACGCGTGGGTACGATGGGGCCGTCGAGCGGGAAGCCACCCGGCGTCATGGCGAGCAGTTCTTCCAGCGCCACGCGCAGTTCGAGGCGCGCAAGCGGCGCGCCGACGCACATGTGCGGGCCGCGTCCGAAAGCCACCGAATCCTTCATGTTCGGGCGATCCAGCTTGAACATTGCCGGATCCTCGAACACGTCCTCGTCGCGGTTGGCCGAGGCATAGACCAGCGCGATGGGTTCCCCCGCGGGAATAGTCCGGCCTCGCACCGTGACATCGATGCGCGCCGTGCGCGCGAAACCGCGGTAGGGCGTGTAGAGACGAAGGAATTCGTCGATGGCTGCTTCCGCCAGCGAAGGATTCGCCCGCAGCCGTGCCTGCAGGTCCGGATGCCTGGCGAGGTGCACCGCGATGGAACCGATCATCACGGTTGGCGCGATGATGCCGACGACCAGCACCTGGCGGATGGTGCCGACGATCATCTCGTCCGGCAGAGGTTCGCCGTCCACGCGCGCGGCCAGCAGCGCGCTCGTCGCATCCACCGTCACGTCGCGCGGGTTGGCCTTGCGGTCGGCGACGACGGCGCGCGCCATCTCGTAGAGCAGCAGGCTCGTTTCCTTCGTCGCCTCGACATCGTTCGACTGCACGGCGACGTTGTAGCGGCGGCCGACCTCGGCCAGTTTCGCCGCGAGTTCGTCCCCCAGGTTCATCCACGCGTTGAACACCCGGATAGGCATGCGCGAGGAAAACTCCTCGCAGATGTCGCCGCCGCCGCGCGCCACCATGGCGCCGATCAGTTCCCGGCAGATGTCGCGGATGACGGGTTCGAAACGGGCTACGCGCTGGGGCGCCAGCAGGGGCGACAGGGCGCGGCGGTACGGGGTGTGCTCAGGAGGGTCAAGGTGCAGCGGCGGACGCCGGCCGGTGAACGCGACCTTGGGTACGACGTTCTGCCTCGAGGTGATGTAGAGCTCGCTCTCGGCTGCGGCACGGGCGACATCGTCGTGCTTCATGAAGGCCCAGAAGCCGCCCCAGGTGTCGCTGTGGGCGACGGGGCACTCCCGGCGCAGGCGTGCATATTCGATATGGGGACTGTCGAAGTCCTCCGGCGAAAGCGGATCGAAATCGTGGCTCATGCCCGAGTATAGGCCGGGATGAAAGCGCTTGCAGTATTTTCCCCGGGAACCTCAATATGAGCGGGTGAGCACCAATCCCAGTCGCAAGACAGCAGCCCCGACGCTGGATGATGTTGCCCATCGCGCCGGTGTGTCGACCGCGACGGTGTCGCGTTACCTGAACAACCCGGGGATCGTCGCACGCGCGACGGCCTCGCGAATCCGGGTGGCCATCGACGCCCTGGGCTACGTCCCCAACCTGCTTGCGGGAGGCCTTGCATCCAATCGCAGTCGACTCGTTGCCGTACTGGTGCCGGAGGTCGCGCAGTCCATCTTCAACGACACGATCGAGGCGATGGCGGCCGAACTCTCTATGGATGGCAACGTCGTCATGCTGGGCCTTACCGGTTCCGACAACGTGCGCATGGCGCAGCTGATCGACGCTGCACTGGCGCGCCGCGCGGACGGCATCATCCTCACGGGTATCGTCACGGATGCGGCGACGCGCGAACGCCTGAGGCAGCGGGAGCACACGGTCATCGAGACCTGGGGCATGCCGGATGATCCGATCGATGTGACCGTCGGGTTCTCGCATCTCGCGGTCGGCCGCGATATCGCGCGTTTCCTGCGCGGCCGCGGCTACGCGCGTCCCTTGCTGACCGTGTCCGATGGCGTCCGCGCCAGGCAGCGTCGTGACGG
>JBDLPS010000135.1:0-3594 GCA_039800965.1 Pseudomonadota bacterium
GGCGCAGCACGTGGACATCCAGGCCGCGGCGCAGAAGTGGATCGACTCGTCGATCTCGAAGACGGCGAACGTGCCGACGGACTACAAGTACGACGACTTCAAGCACATCTACCTGTATGCCCACGAGAAGGGGCTGAAGGGCTGCACGACCTTCCGCTTCAACCCGGAGGCCTTCCAGGGCGTGCTCGTGAAGGAAGAAGACCTCAAGAACACGAAGTACGTGTTCACGCTGGACGACGGCACCGAGGTCGAGGTCACGGGCGACCAGGAGATCGAGTACGACGGCGAGAAGCACTCGGCCGCCAACCTGTACGACGCCCTCAAGGAAGGCTACTACGGCAAGTACCAGACCACGTCGTCGGAGACGGTGTGATGAGCATGATCAAGATCGACAAGCGCATCGTGAAGTACCGCGTCCGCAAGCCGGACGAGAAGCCCGTCGAGACCAAGGCCGCCGAGCCGGTCGAGGTGATGGCCAAGGGCAAGGATGGCAAGTCGGCGAAGGTGATCCGCCTCACGGAGGAGATCCAGCGTCCGGACATGCTCATCGGCTCGACCTACAAGATCAAGACGCCGGTGTCCGACCACGCGATGTACGTGACCATCAACGACATCGTGATCAACGAAGGCACGGACCATGAGCAGCGCCGCCCCTTCGAGATCTTCATCAACTCGAAGAATCTCGACCACTTTCAGTGGATCGTCGCGCTGACGCGCGTCATCTCGGCGGTGTTCCGCAAGGGTGGCGACGTGACCTTCCTCGTCGAGGAGCTCAAGGCCGTGTTCGACCCGCGTGGCGGCTACTGGCAGCCGGGCGGCAAGTTCATGTCCTCGATCATCGCCGAGCTCGGCCATGTCATCGAAAAGCACCTGCAGCTGATCGGCCTGCTGCGTCCGGTCGGCCTCGACGTGCACCAGCAGAAGCTGGTCGACGAGAAGCGCGCCGAGTTCGAAGCGCGCCAGAAGCAGACGGACGCCTTCAGCAAGTCGCACTTCCCGGAAGGCGCGCAGCTGTGCAGCAAGTGCAGCACCGCCGCTGTCGTCATGATGGACGGCTGCATGACCTGCCTGAACTGCGGCGATTCGAAGTGCGGTTGAGCCGGCGCTGATCCGCGAAGCGATCGTCGCCGTCATCCGGCGCGGGGGCCGCATGCTGGTGATCCAGCGCGGCCCCGGTTCGATGCTCCCCGGCTACTGGAGCCCGCCCAGCGGGCGCATCGAGCCGGGCGAAAGCCAGCACGAGGCCGTGATCCGCGAGATGCGCGAAGAGCTGGGTCTTGCCGTGCGTCCCCTCGAAAAAATCTGGGAATGCCTGACCGATGACGGCGGGTACCGGCTGCACTGGTGGGTCGTGGAGCACGATACCGGCGCGATGATCAGCCCCGCCCCGGATGAAGTGGCGGATCTGCGCTGGGTCGATGCGGAAGGATTCCTTGCGCTGTCGCCGACCTTCGAGGGCGACCGCCAGTTCTTCCGCGAGGTCTTTCCCCGCCTCGCCTAGTCTTCCTGGAGCGCTGCGGCCAGCAGTGCATCGAGCGACAGCGCGTTCGTGGCATGCGGCACGCTGTCGGTGCTGGCGATGTGGCCCACCCCGGCATCGCGCAGCAGTGCCAGCGCATCGCCGACGAACAGCGCGTGGGTGACGGCCACGCCGATCGAGCGCGCCCCGCGATCCCGCAGCTGTTTTGCCGCCTCGGCCAGGCTGTGCCCCGTGCTGGCCACGTCATCGACCAGCACGACATCGCGGCCGGCCACGTCGAGACGGGGGAGGCTGACGCGTACGTCGCGATCGCCGAAGCGTTCCTTGCTGGCCACGCCCCACTCGAAACCGCCGCGGGCCGCCGCCGTGCCGACCCACTGGGCGGATTCCTCGTCGGGCCCGATGAGCAGGGGCGTGCCGCCCTGCGCGGCCAGCCAGTCGCCGATCACGCCGGCGGCGCTGAGGTTCAGCGCGCGCCGCACGGGCACGGCGCTGGCCAGGTCGGGGGTGCGGTGCAGGTGCGCATCGACGGTGATCACGCTGTCGAAATGCCGTGCCAGCAGGGCACCGATGATCCGCTGGCTGACGGCTTCGCCGGGCCGGAAGGCGCTGTCCTGCCGCATGTAGCAGAGGTAGGGCGCGACCAGGGTCAGCGTGCGCGCGCCCAGGCTGCGGGCCGTCTGCGCCGCGAGCTCCAGTTCGATCAGCTTCGCGTTCGGGTCATCCAGGCTGACGCAGAACACGACCTGTTCCGGCAGTGTGTCGGGCAGGCGCACGAGGCTTTCGCCGTCGGGAAAACGGCGCAGGGCGATGTCGGCATAGCCCAGAGCCGCCTTCGCGGCGATGCCGCGCGCCTGGGCGGTGTAGGAGGGGAAGCCGAGGACCAGCGGCCCGCTGCTCATGCGACGGTGAACCCGTTGGCGAGCTTCGCGGCCTCGCAGGCGAAGGCGAAGTCCGATTCGTGTTCGGCGTGGATCGCGTACAGCGGCTCGCCCTGTTGCACCGTGTCGCCCAGCTTGCGGTAGAGGTCGACGCCCGCACCCTTGTCGAGCGGCGCGCCGGCAAGGCGCGCGATGCGCGCCATGCGCTGGTTGTCGATGGCCGAGACCGTGCCGTTCTGCTCGGCGACGACCGGCTGGCAGAGCACGCCCGGCTCGATGCGGCCGTCGGTTGCGCCCTGCGCCGCGATGATCGCGCGCATCTTCTCCAGGGCCCGTCCTGAATCGACGATGTCCCGCGCGAGGACATAGCCCTGGCCGCCCCGCACGTCCGGATCGAACTCGAGGATGCGGCTTGCGAGCTGCAGTGCTTTCTCGCGCAGGTCGCGCGGCTGGTCCGGATGGTTCTCCAGCACCTGCATCACGTCGCGCGCCTCCAGCGCCGGCCCGATGCCGCGGCCTATGGGCTGGCGGCCATCGGTGATGATCACCTCCAGTTGCAGGCCGACGCGGTCGCCGACGAACTCGAACAGCTTGCGCAGCCGCATGGCGTCGGCCTGGCTGCGCACCTTTGCAGTCGGTCCCATCGGGATGTCGATGAGCAGATGCGTGGCACCCGCGGCGAGCTTCTTGGACAGGATGGACGCCACCATCTGGCCCGGCGAATCCAGCGACAGGGGACGCTCGACCGAGATCAGGATGTCATCGACCGGCGCAAGCTGCGCCGTGCCGCCCCAGGCGAGGCAGCCCCGATGCGTGCGCACCAGTTCCTGCAGCTTTTCCGGGGGCAGTTCGACCTGCGCGAGCAGCTCCATCGTGTCCGCGGTGCCGGCCGGCGAGGTGATCGCGCGACTCGACGTCTTGGGGATGAACATGCCGTGCGCGGCCACGATGGGCACCACCAGCATGCTCGTGCGGTTGCCGGGGATGCCGCCGATGCAGTGCTTGTCCGCGACCAGCGGCTCGTGCCAGTCCATGCGTTCGCCGCTGTCGACCATCGCCCGCGTGAGATGCAGCACCTCGTCGCGCTCCAGGCCGTGCTCGCTGCAGGCCACGAGGAAGGCAGCCATCTCGATCTTCGAGTAGCGGTATTCGACGATGTCCTTCGCGATGCCGGCGTAATCCTCGAAGCCCAGCCGTTCGCCGGCGATCTTGCGGTGCACCGCGCCGAGCGAG
>JBDLPS010000136.1:0-3713 GCA_039800965.1 Pseudomonadota bacterium
CGTCGTGGCCAGCGCCGCGACCAGGGCCGTGTCGCCGAACAGCTTGCGGGCTTCGGCCTGCGCCATCGCCACGAAGCGCTCGCCGGCCGCGAAGACTTCGCCCTCGACCTTGCCGCCCTGCCGCAGGCGCGCGAGCGCGGCCTCGGCCTTGGGCTTGCCCGAGGCGGCGCCGTTGTCCGCGAAATAGCGCTGCTCGAAATCGGTCGTGCCCGGCCGCGTGAAGTCCGCCGCATGGGCGGCATGCCAGGCCGCCAGCTGTTCAGGGGTCGGCGCCGGAAGGGCCGCGCCCTCGGCAGCCAGGAACTCCATCTTCTGGATGAGCCGTCGCCGGATGATCTCGTCATCGCGGTCCAGGCCCAGGCGCAGCGCCTCGCGGTACAGCGCCTCATCGCGCACATAGGTCTTCAGCAGCTCGTCGAGCCGTGCCGCATCGGGGTCCGTGCCGAATTGCCCGCGGAACTGGTTGCGCTGGTAGTCGCGCTGCGCGGCATCCACGCGGATTTCAGGCCGCTGCCGAAGCCGGTCGCTGATGTGTGCGATGGCGAACAGGGCCAGCCCGATCGCGATGAATTGCGGCAGGGGCTCGCTTGCAAAGCGACGCACGACGGGCATGATCCGTGGCAGGTCCATGGCGCGTGACGATAACAAACGACGGGGGACGGCATGAGGGACAAGCGCAAGACGGCACTCGCGTTCGGCATGGGCTGCCTGCTGGCGGCCTCGATCGCCATGGCCCAGGACAGCCCCCTCGCGTCGTTCCCGGACAAGCATGTCTGGTTCGGCGACCTGCACCTGCATACGAGCAATTCCTACGACGCGGCCTGGGCGAGCGTGAAGACCACGCCGCGCGATGCCTATCGCTACGCGCAGGGTTATCCCGTCGACTACTTCGGCCACCAGGTGAAGCGCAAGGCGCCGCTCGATTTCCTCGCGGTCTCCGACCATGCCGAATACATGGGCGTCGCAAAGCAGATCCTCGACAAGCGTCCGCCCTTCGAGGAGAGCAACTGGTTCGAGCAGCTGACGGCGGGTGCACGTGCCGGCTTCCAGCAGATCCTGCGCTCCGGCTTCTATGGCGAGCCCGTCGAACTGAAGGACCTGAACGTCGAGTCGCTGCGCCGGGACAACTGGAAGCGCGTCATTGACGTGGCGAACGAGTTCAACCAGCCGGGAAAGTTCACGACCTTCGCGGCCTTCGAGTGGTCGAACACGCCGGGGGGCTCGCATTTCCATCGCGTCGTGATCTTCCACGGCCCGCAGTACCCGGACCTGCCCTACAGCGCGCTCGACTCCCGCCACCCGGAAGACCTCTGGCGCTATGCCGATGCGCAGCGCGCAAAGGGCATCGACTCGGTGCTGATCCCCCACAACAGCAACCTGTCGGGTGGTCTGCAGTTCGCGTACACCGATTCCTACGGCCGACCCATCGACCGCGAGTTCGCGGAAACCAAGGCGCGCAACGAACGCCTGGCCGAAGTCACGCAGATCAAGGGCACGAGCGAAACGCACCCGGAACTGTCGCCGAACGACGAGTTCGCCGGCTTCGAGATCCTCGAGCATTACGCCGCCGGCGGTCGCGGCGACCGTCATGGCAGCTATGTCCGCGAAGCGCTGGGCAGGGGCCTCGAGATCGGCGCGAAGGTCGGCGTGAACCCGTACGCGCTGGGCATGACCGGTTCCAGCGACTACCACTCGGCCACGTCCGCGACGGAAGAGGACAATTTCACCGGTGCGTTGGGTGATGGTGACCTGCCCTTCGGCGACAACCTCCCGAAGCTGCTGGCGCAGGTGAACCAGGTCGTGCGCGCGCCGCAGATCGCCCTCTCGGCCAGCGGCATCACCGGCGTCTGGGCGGAGACGAACACGCGTGACGCGATCTTCGCGGCCTTGAAGCGGCGTGAAGTGTTCGCGACCTCGGGTCCGCGCATGCAGGTGCGGCTGTTCGGCGGCTGGCGCTATCCGGCCGGACTCGTGAAGCACAAGGACTGGGTACATGCGGCTTATGCGGGCGGCGTGCCGATGGGCGGCAACCTGAAGTCCGCGACGCGGGGCGCCGCGAAGGCGCCCCGGCTTGTCGTGCAGGCAATGAAGGATCCGGACGGCGCGAACCTCGACCGCATCCAGCTGATCAAGGTCTCTCTCAAGGATGGCAAGAGCCAGGAGAAGGTGTTCGATGTGGCCTGGTCCGGCAATCGTCGCATCGATCCGAAGACGGGCAAGCTGCCCGCGGTCGGCAGCACGGTCGTCGTCGACAAGGCGCAGTACACGAACACGATCGGCGCAGCGCAGCTCGCCGCGGAATGGACCGACCCCGAGTTCGATCCTGCGGTGCCGGCGGTGTACTACGCGCGCGTGATCGAGATCCCCACGCCGCGCTGGCCGACCTATCTCGCCGTCAGGGCCGGGCTCCCCGTGCCAACGAGCGTGACGCCCACGCTGCAGGAGCGTGCGTGGACGTCACCGGTCTTCTACGACCCCTGATTACTGCTGGCAGCTGAAGTTCTCGGCCTTCTCGCTGTCGCCGCTGCCCGTGTAGTGCGGGTGCTGCGGGTACGGGCAGAGCGGACGGCTGCGTCCCGGGAAGGCCGCGCCCGTCGACAGCACCTGCTTCGGCGCCGTCCCCTTTTCCACCCAGTTCACGATGGCATCGAGCATGTCGAAGTGGTCGAGCGATTCGCCGCCCTGGCAATGCGCCATGCCCGGCACGAGGAACAGGCGGCTCCAGTCCTGCACGGGCGCCGGGCCATTGTCCTTCGCGAGCTGCTCGTAGTAGCGCACCGTCTCCAGCGCCGAGAACCAGGGGTCGCTGTTGCCGTGGAAGAAGATCAGCTTGCCGCCGTGGCCGCGGAAGCTCGACAGGTTCGTCCAGGCATCCGTGTCGCCGGCCATCGACCGGCCGTCGTGCGCCGCCGCCGCCGCCGCGTCGATGTCCATCTCCGTGCCCTTCGGGTTGTCGCCTTCCGGCGCGAAGCCCGTCACGAGCAGGCCCGGCAGGCCCTTGCCGCTGGCGGCGATGCCGGTGTCGTACAGGAAGCCCGGGTACACCTGGCGGCCGCGCGAGTCGATGGGGCCCTTGAAGCCCTGCTTGATCGCCTTCACCTGCTGCGCCGAGAGGCAGCTGTCGTTCTTCTCGGCCTTGCAGGCGAGCACGGCCGGATCGAAGTCGCAGCCCTTCACGTTGTAGACGAGACCATCGGCCGCGCCGTCCATCGCATCACAGCGCTTGAGCAGCGCGTCGATGAAGAGCTTGCGGTCCGAGGGCGAGAGCGCCTTGTCGGTCTGCGCCTTGCCGTCCGCATCCTTCGGCGCGGCGGTGTTCAGCGAGGTCGTGATCCAGCGCACCGCGAGGTTCGAGTAGTTCGTGCGCATGGCCGGCGCGCCGGAGACGATGCCATCGAACTCTCCCGAAAAACGCTGCGAGGCGATCATGCCTTCGCGGCCACCTGTCGAGCAGCCGACGAAATAGGACTTGTCCGCCGGCTTGCCGTAGCGCGCCGCGACGATCTGCTTGCCGGCTGTCGTGACCTTGCCGACGGACTGGTACAGGAAGTTCATCAAGGCTTCCTGGTCCTGCATGAAGCTGCCATCGAAGCCCGCGCCCTTGTGGCCCGAGTCGTTGCTGATGACCGCGAAGCCACGGGCGAGCGCGGACTTGTCGCCGCTGGCCTGCACGCCGTAGGGCGGCCGGATGACGCCGTTCAGGCCGCCGCCGC
>JBDLPS010000137.1:0-3786 GCA_039800965.1 Pseudomonadota bacterium
GGCCGGCTCGATCTGCGCGTCCAGCGCCTCGCGCGTGGCGGCAATGGCCGGCAACAGCAGCACCTTCAGCGCATCATGCGAATGACCGTGGTGGTCATGATCGTGGCCGTGGGCGTCGCAATCGGCGCCGCAGGCCTCGCCATGCTCATGCGCATGGTCCTGGTCATGGTCATGCCCGTGGTCGTGATGCCCCTCGCCCGTGGCTTTCACGTAGTGGCGACCCTTGGCAAGCGCATACACACCGGCCCATTCGAAGGGGTACTGCGGCTCGAGAAAGCTCTTGTCCGTCGCGAGCGCGCGGTCGAGGTCGAAGGCACCCAGGCCCAGCACGGTCTCGATGGGCACCACCGCATTCTGCGCGCGGTGGATCTTCGCCGTGCCGTTGATGGCGCGGATCTCGCGCTCCACGCGCGCGAGGTCGGCCTCGGACACGAGATCGGTCTTGTTCAGCAGCACGACGTCGGCGAAGCCGACCTGGATCGAGGGCTCCTTGAGGTCCTTCAGGTGCTGCTCGAAGTGACGCGCGTCGACCAGCGTGACGATCGCATCGATCGTGAACTGGGCCTTGAGGTCGTCGTCGAGGAAGAAGGTCTGCGCGACCGGGCCGGGATCGGCCATGCCGGTCGTCTCGATCAGCACGTGGTCGAAGCGCTCGCGGCGCTTGAGCAGCTGGTTCAGAACGCGGATCAGGTCGCCGCGCACCGTGCAGCAGATACAACCGTTGCTCGTCTCGAAGATCTCTTCTTCCGCGCCGATCACGAGCTGGTGGTCGACCCCGACCTCGCCGAATTCGTTCTCGATGACCGCGATGCGCTTGCCGTGGTTCTCGGACAGGATGCGATTGAGCAGCGTCGTCTTGCCAGCGCCGAGGAAACCGGTGAGCACGGTCACCGGGATGCGTTTCACGTCAGTCATGGTTCTTTCCGATTGAGCAACAGGGCGCGCAGTGGCGCGAGGGCCAGCAGGCGGGGCAACAGCCAGTACGCCACGCGGCGCGGCCAGGATGCGCGCCGCGGCGGGACGGCCGCGAAGAATACGGCCTCCAGCGATTCGTGGTGAGGGCTTGTCGGGGAGCGCTGGCCGGGTTCCATCCCGGCGAGGTTACCGGTGCTCTGCCAGCCAGTCGATTGCCGCCGCCATCGGCAACGGCCTTGACCAGAGATAGCCCTGGGCACGGTCGTACCCGAGTTCGGCGAGCAGGGCGGCCTGGGATGCCGTTTCCACACCCTCCGCGACGGCCGTCATGCCGCAGCTGCGCGCCATCGCCAGCAAGGCCACGCAGATCGAGCGGTGTCTGGCATCGGATTCGACCTGGCTGACGAAGTGCCGGTCGATCTTCACGGTGTCGAAGGGCAGCGACTGCAGGTAGGACAGCGAGGCGTGCCCGGTGCCGAAGTCATCCAGCGCCAGGGCGAGGCCCAGTGCCTTGAGGTCCCTCAGCAGGTCGCCGGCCGGCCCGTTCGGGTCCAGCCACTGCGACTCCGTCACCTCAAGGCAGATCCGCGGCACGACCTGCGGATGCGCCGCGACCAGTGCCTTGACGTCGTCCAGGAACTGCCGGCTCATCAACTGCCGTACCGACACGTTCACGTTGAGATAGAGGCCGCCGAACGGACCGTCGTCGTCAGACAGGGTCTGGAACGCACGCGACAGCATCCTCCGGCCGATGTCATGGATCTGGCCGGTGTGCTCCGCGACGGCGATGCACTCCGATATCGGGATATCGGCCAGCGAGGGCTCGCCCAGTCGCAACAACATTTCGAAGCCCTGCACCCGCACGTCCGGCAGGGACACGATGGGCTGGAAATACGGGACGATGGCGTCGTCCTGCGCCTGCAGCGCCGAAACCATGCCCCGCGCGATGACGTTGCGCATGCGCCAGCGACGCGAGGCACTGACATCGGCGACCGCGCTGCGATCGCCGCCGTCAGACTTGGCCTTGCGCGCCATCTCGTCAGCCTGGCCCACGATCTCGTCGAATTCCGTGCCGGCGTCTTCCGCCAGCGCATCGACCACGCCTGCCGAATAGCGCACCTGGACGGCGATGCTGCCGAGCTGCAGGTTCAGGGCCAGCGCCCGCCGCAACTGTTCCAGGCGCTCGAGCGCCTGGTCCACGCTCTCCCGCAGGACGATTACGAATTCGTCGCCGCCGAAACGCGCGATGAGGGCATCGTCGCCGGCGTATTCGCGCATCCGCAGCGACACGTCCTGCAGCAACTTGTCGCCGAGCACGTGCCCGAAGGTGTCGTTGATCGCCTTGAAATCATCGAGGTCAAGGAACGCCACCGAAAGGCTGGATCCGCTGGCGCGCGCGGCGTCCAGCCAGGCCGGCGCATGTTCGTTCAGGAGGCGGCGATTGCCCAGCCCCGTCAGGACGTCGTGCGTCGCACGGTATTCCTGGGCGGCATCGTCCCGGTGGCGCTCGATGGCCATCGCCGCAAGGCGGGCGAAGTGGTCGACCAGCGCCTCGTCGTCCGCCGTCATCGGGCGCACTTCAGGGTGGTACATGCCGAACACGCCGAGCAGGCCCCCGTCGCGGCTCGCCAGCAGCGGCGACGACCAGGCGGAGCGGATGTCGTATTCCCGGCACAGACCGTGGAAATCCTCCCAGAGCGGGTCGTCAAAGACGTCCCGACTGATCACCCGCTCCTTGACGTAGGCGCAGGTACCGCAGCTGCCCGCCTTGGGTCCCGGGACGAGGCCATCGACTGTATCGGCGAAACTGGGCGGCAGGCTGCCATATCCCCCTTCGCGAAGGCGGCCTGATTCGGGCTCCCACCGGAGGATCGATCCCTTCATGCCGGGGATCCACGATTCGCTGAACCGCGCGATGGCGGCAAGGGATTCCTTCAATGGCGCATTGCGCGAAATCAGCGCCAGCACATGCCGCTGCGTGTCGAGCAGTTCTTCGATGCTCGCACCCCGAACGCTCCGTTTCGATACGTCGCTCTGGTCCACGATGCCCCCCGAACGCGCCATGCTGCGCCCGACAGGAGGTCGGGCCTAGCAAGTGCGGGGGAGATGCTACAACAGAAATCGACCCAGACAGAAGATGACCGGCAGCCGGTCAGCGCCGGCCGGCCGTGTCCATTTCCCACACATAAAGCGGCGTATCGCGGATGAGCCAGAATCCGGCGCCCATGTGCCTGAAGTGCTTCGACAGCTCCTTGCGGTACCAGGCGCCGGTCCGCAGCATCACCGCCGGGTCGGTGCGCGACTGGTCGCAGTTCTCTTCCCAGTCTTCCTTGGTGAGCGCGCCGAAATACAAGACGCCACGACAGACGCGGGCGAGGTTGGCCACCGCACGCCGCACTTCGGCCGGGGTGAGGTACTGGATCACGTCGTAGCAGATCACGACGTCATACTGTTCCCTGGCGTTGAAGTCCTGAATACCGACATGGCGCCAGCCATAGCGCTTGCAGAGGTATTCGCTGACCTCGAGGCCCACGTATTCCGCCTTCGGCCAGGCCTTCTTGAGCGGCTTGCGCAGGAGGCCCACGCCGCAGCCGGCATCGAGGATGCGCTTGACCGGCTGGCCCACGTGGTCGGTGAACCCGGCGATCAGCCGGCCACGGGCGTCCATTTCGGCCTGGCTCGTCACCGCCGTGCGGTGGTCGAAATAGAAGCGGTCGTAGTAGTCCTTGTCGAAACGCTCTTTTTGCGCCACGGTCATTTCCTGCCCATTTGTCGGTAACATTGCGGGCCGCAAGACACGGCAGGCCGCATGGTAAGCAAAAGTCCCCGCGTCGGCTTCGTCAGCCTGGGCTGCCCCAAGGCGACGGTCGA
>JBDLPS010000138.1:0-3506 GCA_039800965.1 Pseudomonadota bacterium
GCAGCACCTGGCCCCGGTCCACGCAGCGCGAGACGACATAGCTGCCGGATACGGCACCGATCGCCAGGACGCTCATCAACCGCGACGCCGAAGGCAGCGTCCAACCGTTCTGGACCATGAGCGTCGGCAGCCAACTGGCGAAACCGTAGTTCGCAAAGAGGTTCGTGGCATTCACCGCCCAGAGCAACAGGGTACGGGGCCAGACGCCTCGGCCGAACAACAGCGCGAGGCGCGGCCTGCCCGAGGCAGGACTCGCCACGGCCACGGCGGCGAAGTCGGGAATGCCCCGCCAGGCCAGCAAGGCGACGACGAGCGGCGCGAAACCGCCATAGGCGAACATGCCTCGCCAGCCCCACTGCGCAGACAGCAGCGGGGTGATGAGCCCCGCGGACGATGCGCCCACGGCAAAGCCGCTGGCCGCGAGCGTGGCGATGGAGACACGTCGCGCAAGCGGCGCCAGCGACGTGGTGATGCCGATCGTGACCGGCACCGTCGCACCCAGGCCGCAACCTGCCACCAGACGCCACAGCGCCAACTCGAAGGGGCTCCCGGACTGCATGGCCAGCAGCGTCGGCAAACCGAAGAGCAACAGGCTTGCGACAAGCATGCGGCGGTGTCCGACGCGATCCGCCAACGGGCTCAGCAAAAGCGCGCCGATGGCCATGCCGCCCAGCGACGCGGAAGCTGCCATCGCGAACGCCGTCGGCGGTACGCCGAATTCACGAGCCATCAGTGGAATGGCCATAGCCAGCATCTGTGCGTCGTAGCCGTCCAGGAGGACGGCCAGGCCGCACAGCACGATCGGCCACCAACGGATCCGCACGGCAGGGTTCATAAGCATGCCCTCCGGGGCACAGATCAAGCGCTGGCGACCGGTATCCCGCCGATCCGCGCCTTCCACTCGGCCGGACCGGTCTGGTGGACGGACGTGCCGCTGGAGTCGACGGCGACCGTTACCGGCATGTCCTTCACGTCGAACTCATAGATCGCTTCCATGCCCAGGTCGGCGAAGCCCACCACCTTGGCCGCGCGTATGGCCTTGGAGACCAGGTAGGCCGCGCCGCCCACGGCCATCAGGTAGGCCGCCTTGTGCTTGCGGATGGCCTCGATGGCCAAGGGCCCGCGCTCCGCCTTGCCGATCATGGCGATGAGGCCGGTCTGCGCCAGCATCATCTCCGTGAATTTGTCCATGCGGGTGGCGGTGGTCGGCCCGGCGGGGCCTACGACTTCGTCACGCACAGGATCGACCGGGCCGACGTAGTAGATCACGCGGTTCGCGAAATCGACTGGCAGCGACTCACCCCTGGCGAGCATGTCCTGGATGCGCTTGTGGGCCGCATCACGGCCGGTGAGCATCCGGCCCGACAGCAGCAGGGTCTGGCCCGGCTTCCACGCGGCCACCTGGGCCGGCGTCAGCGTATCGAGGTCGACCCGAGTGGAACGCTGCGTATCCGGACGCCAGTTGACCGCCGGCCATTCGGACAGGTCGGGCGGCTCGCAGAACGATGGACCGCTGCCATCCAGCACGAAATGCGCATGTCGCGTGGCGGCGCAGTTCGGGATCATGGCCACCGGCTTCGACGCCGCGTGCGTCGGGTACATCGACACCTTCACGTCTAGCACCGTCGAAAGACCGCCCAGGCCCTGGGCGCCGATGCCCAGCGCATTGACCTTCTCATAGAGTTCGATGCGGAGCTCTTCCGTCCTGTCGCGCGGACCCCGCGCGAGCAACTCGTGCATGTCGAGCGGCTCCATCAGCGATTCCTTCGCCAGCAGCATGGCCTTCTCGGCCGTTCCGCCGATGCCGATGCCCAGCATGCCCGGCGGACACCAGCCGGCGCCCATCGTAGGCACGGTCTTGAGGACCCAGTCCACCAGCGAATCGCTGGGATTGAGCATGACGAACTTGCTCTTGTTCTCGGAGCCACCGCCCTTGGCCGCCACCGTGACCTCCACATGCTCACCGGGCACGAGTTCGACATGGACCACCGCGGGCGTGTTGTCTCTCGTGTTCCTGCGCTCGAAGTGGGGATCGGCAACGACCGACGCACGCAGCTTGTTGTCCGGGTCGAGGTAACCCTTGCGAACGCCATCGTTCACGGCATCGGTGACCGACCCGGGGAAGCCCGCCAGCCGCACGCCCATCCCGACCTTCAGGAACACGTTGACGATGCCGGTGTCCTGGCAGATCGGCCGATGGCCTTCGGCGCAGAGGCGCGAGTTGGTGAGGATCTGCTCTATCGCATCCCTGGCGGCCGGACTCTGCTCGCGCTCATAGGCACGCGCAAGGTGGCGGATATAGTCCACCGGGTGGTAGTAGCTGATGAACTGCAACGCGGCAGCCACCGATTCCACGAAATCGTCGTACTGGATGGTGCTCATGCCGCGTGCGCCCTGCCTACTGATGCATGCCCGTTGCCGGCGCAGGCGGTGCCGTCGAAGGCGTGGCGCGTCCGGCGCCCGGCCCCTGGAACGTCTGCGCGGGCTGGTTCTTGACGTCGTTCGCAAGCTTGGTCACCCAGGCACGGATTGCCTCGACGTCCTGCGGCTTGAGTGCCTTGGCGAACGACAGCATGCCGTTCTCCGTCAGCACGCCATCGATGACGACCGACTTGAAAGCGACATCGCTCTGCAGGAGCCCCGAGTAGCGCAGGTCCGGGAATCCGCCCATGCCGCGACCGCCTTCATGGCACAGCGTGCAGTTCTGTTCCCACAGCTGCTTGCCCTTGGCCAGCGTGGCTTCGTCGCCGAAGTTTTCCGGCGCATTGACCACCAGCGGTGCTGCGGGCGGCACGGGCGGTAACGCGACCGTGCCACCAAGCTTGTAAACCAGCAGGCGATTGCCGCCGGCCGCGCGCGGCGCACCGGCGACGACGGCAACATACTGGGTGTTGCCGACCTGGTAGGTGATGGAACCCGCCTGGACGCTGGCACCGGCATCGGTGGTCCACAGCTTCTGGCCGTTGTCGGCGCGGAAGGCCGTGAAGTTGCGCTGGCCCGTGCCCTGGAACACCAGGTTTCCGGCGGTGGTCATGGTGCCGGAGTTGGCGACGCCTTCGGTCGAACGCCAGACTTCCTTCTGGGCGACCGGGTCCCAGGCCGAGAGCCACTGGCCCGGGCCGTCGATCGGCGGCGGCCCCATTTCCGGACGCTTGGCGATGTTGATGCCCAGCAACTGGTTGCCCATCTTGGCGCCGAGTTCGGAAACGAAACCGAAGGTCGCGTAACGCAAGCCGACATAGAACAGGCCCGTGTTCGGGTTGTACGACTGGGGATACCAGACATGCGTCTGGAACGGGGTGACGTACCAGCCCTGCTTCGTCTTGCCGTAGTTGGCATCCGGGTTGAGGATCGGCTTCCAGTTGTTGTCCTTGTCGAAGCCGGTCAGCCAGTTGGCAAACGGCACCGCAAGCTTGGCACTGAGCACCTTGCCGGTCGCCGCTTCGATCACATAGAAGACGCCGTTCTTCGGGATCTGCATCACGACGTGCTTCTTCTCGCCATTG
>JBDLPS010000139.1:0-3668 GCA_039800965.1 Pseudomonadota bacterium
CGCGGTGGCGTGGCAAGGGGATGGGAAGCCATCGTGACGTCAGCCTGCGTAGCGGCGCAGCTCGAGCTTGAAGCCCGGCCGCTCGACCGCCACCTGCGACACGTCGGTCCGCGCCGTGAGCTGGCGTACCAGATCCAGCACGGGCCGGCTTTCCGGGTCGTAGTGGCGCACGGCGGGCCCTGCTGCCTTCATCGCGTCCACCAGGTTCGCCGGCATCGTGGCGCGCAGCAGGAACTCCTCATCGGAAAGGCCGGCGGCAAAGCGCTTGCGCAGCTCGGGCAGCGGCGCCATGTCAGGCTCCGCCCGCAACTCTTTCGTGCGCGGCAGGGACTCGATGCGGTCCATCACCTGCGGGTCGATGGGCACGTTCGGACGACCGAAGCGACCCAGGGCGAAACGGATGATTTCGTCCGGCACCGTTGCATAGCGTTCCTTGCCCGTGACGTTGATGAAGGCCTGCGTCTGCAGCATCTGCGCGAAGGGCGTCATCACGATCGGCCAGCCGAGCTCCTGCCGCACCCGGCCCATCTCCTCGATGATCGCAGCCTCGAGCTGCGGCTGGCGGATCTCGTTCAGCTGGCGACGCATCGTGCCGATCATGCCGCCCGGCAGCTGGTGGTGCAGATAGGCCGCATCGAAAGCCATGGGTTTGCCTTGCGGATAGCCCTCGGCGACGGCGAGCCGCGTGAAGTACTGCTGTACCTGAGCGAGCGCCTCGTCGTCGATGTCCACCGTGTGGCCCATGGCGCGGACGTTGGCGAGCACGCGGGCGGAGGAAGGATTCGACGTCCCTTCCGATGCCGCGCCCGAGGCGACCTGCAGGCCATCCACGCCCAGCGCCGGTGCCTCGGCGTAGACGAGGTCCGCGAGGCCGATCGTGCAATGGGCGTGCAGTTCGAAGGGCATCGTGCCGATCACCGCGCGGATCGCCGGGATCAGCGTCGCTGCGCGCTGCGGCGACAGCAGTCCGCCCGGGTCCTTGATGTAGACGGCATCCACATCCGGGCAGGCCGCAAGCTTGCGCGCGCACTCGACGTAATGCGCATCGTCGTGAATGGGGCTCAGCGTGAACACGAGCGCGGCGATCACGTAGTCTCCGCCCGCCGCCTTGGCCATGCGCGCGCAGGTGATGTTCGCATCCGCGTCGTTCATCGGATCCGCCAGGCAGAAGCGGCGGATGCCGTTGTTCACCAGCGTGCGGAAGGCCAGCGACATGAACTCTGGACTCGCTGTCTCCCAACTGATGAAGCGGAAACCCGTGGACATGAACTGCAGCGGCGTATGGGGCATCGCCTCGGCCATCAGGCGGATGCGCTCCCAAGGGTCCTCGCGCTTGTAGCGCACGGCCACGCCCATGTGCGTGGAGGTCGTGTAGTCGATGGCCTTGAAGCCGACGCGGTCCATCACCTGCGCAATGGCGAGGTTGTTCGCCGTGGTGACGCCCATGGCGCCCCAGAGGCTCTGGTTGCCATCGCGCAGGGAGGTTTCGACGAGCTGGATGCGTGCCATGGAAGCCTGGTCCTTTGAATGCCCGACCGGTCAGCCCAGTCGCGCGACGAAACCCGTGTCGAAGCCACCGGTGCGGAACTCGGCGTTGCCGAGGGCCCGCTGGTGGAAGCCGATGTTCGTGACGACGCCTTCGATACGCGTCGCCGCCAGGGCCTGTTCCAGGCGCGCGAGCGCGTCGTGGCGATCGTGGCCGTGCACGATGAGCTTGCCCATCAGCGAGTCATAGAATGGCGGAACGCGCGACCCGCTCTGGATGTAGGTGTCCACGCGCACCCCCTCGCCCGTCGGCCACAGCGCCTCGCGCACGAGACCCGGGCTCGGCCGGAAATCCTGCGAAGGATCTTCGGCATTCACGCGGCACTCGATGGCATGGCCGCTGAACGCCACGTCCTGTTGCCGCAACCGCAGCCCCTCGCCGTTCGCGATCGCGATCTGTTCGGCCACGAGGTCGACGCCCGTCACCATCTCGGTGACCGGATGCTCGACCTGTATGCGCGAATTCATCTCCAGGAAATAGAAGCAGTCCCGGTCGCAATCGACCAGGAACTCGACCGTGCCGGCGCCGCGGTATTTCAGTCGCTTCGCGAAGCGCACGCCCGCCTCGCGCAGCTCGTCGAGCAGGCGCTTCGAGAGCCCGACGGCCGGCGTTTCCTCGATGAGCTTCTGGTAGCGGCGCTGCACGGAGCAGTCCCGCTCGCCGAGATGGATCACCTCGCCGTGGCCGTCGCCCAGCACCTGCAACTCGACATGGCGGCCACTCGACACATAGCGCTCGAGGTAGACGCGCGGATCACCGAAGGCGGCCGCCGCCTCGGCGGAAGCGAGCTCCACGGCATGCGGTACGTCACCGAGGACGTCCACGCGCTTCATGCCGCGGCCACCGCCGCCGCCCACGGCCTTGACCAGCAGCGGCGTGCCGATCCGCGCGGCGGCCTCGACGGCCTCCTGCACGCTGTTCACCTCTGCCCCGGGCACCACGGGCACATCGGCCGCAATGGCCTCGTGCCGGGCGCGCAGCTTGTCGCCCACGGCCTCGATCTGCGCCGGCGTCGGGCCGATGAACAACAGTCCGTTCTCCTCGCAGAGGCGCGCGAAGGGCGCCCGCTCGGAGAGAAAGCCATAGCCGGGATGCACGGCGTCCGCGCCCGTGGCGAGCGCGGCATGCACGATGGTTTCGATCTTCAGGTAACTGTCGGTCGAGCGCGGCGGGCCCACGCAGACCACGCGATCCGCGAGGCGCGCCGGCAGGCTGTCGCGGTCAGCCGCCGAAACCGCCAGCACCGTCTCCTGCCCCAGCGCCTTGCAGCTGCGGATGATGCGCACCGCTATCTCGCCGCGGTTCGCGATGAAGACCTTGCGAATCGCCACGGCTGGGGCCTTATGCCTCGGGCTGAACGCGGATCAGCGTCTCGCCGAATTCCACGAGCGCACCGTCCGCCGCGACGATCTGCGTCACACGACCCTTGAGCCCGGCGCGCACGGTGTTCATCAGCTTCATCACTTCGATGATGCCGATGACCGTGTCGGCCTCGACCGGCATGCCAACTTCAACGAAGGGCGGCGCGCCCGGCTTGGGCTGGCGGTAGAAGGTGCCGAGCATCGGCGCCGTGACGGCCTCACCCTCTGCCGCAGGCACGGCGGCCGGCGATGCGGCCGGCTGAGCGACCGGAGCGACTAGCGCCGCCGGCGCAAGCGGTGCTGCCACAAGGGCCGGCGGCGATGCAGCGACGAGACCCTGTGCCACGGCCGCCCCCCGGCGCAGCACGAGCTTCGTGCCATCGGCCTCGAGCACCAGTTCGTCGAAGTGCGACGCCTCGACGAGACGCATGATCTCCTGGATATCCGCGGCGGTCAGGCTCACTTGCGTCCCCCGAAAATCGACATGACGTGCGACAGCGGGTCCTCGGCCCTGGTGGCCGCGGGTGCCGCTTCCTTGTTGGACCAGACCGTTTCCGGCCGGCTTTGGAGCAACAGGATCCTGTTCGTGTGGCGATCGACCGCCCACTCGATGTCCTGCGGCCGCCCGTAATGACGCTCGACCTTGCGGCCGATGGCTCGCAGGGCCTGCAGTTCCTCGTCGCTCATGCACGGTTCGCGACGCAGCGCGTCCTCGACGTGCACGTCCTCGATGCCGCCACCCTGCGCCGGTGCATGGCGGA
>JBDLPS010000140.1:0-9344 GCA_039800965.1 Pseudomonadota bacterium
GATCGCCACGCCGCGGTTGACCCAGCCGCAGCAGACCTTCACGCGCGCCGCGTCGAGCTTGGCTTCGTGACTCCACAGGATGCCGCCGGTTTCCACGTCGAGCGCGAACACATCGTTTGCACCGGTGGAGATGTAGACCACGCCTTCGTGGACGATGGGCTGGGCCTGTCCCGAGAACTGCGCGCCGACGCCGGAGCCGTTCAGATGCGTGCGCCAGTTCGCCTTGAGGTCCTTCACGTTCGATCGGTTGATCTGCGTGAGCGGCGACCAGCGTTGGTTGTAGAGGGATCCGCCATTGGTGAGCCAGCCGGTGCTGGGCAGCGCCAGCAGCTGTGCAGCCGTGAATGCCGGGGCGGGCTTGATGTCGCGCGCCGGTCCTGCAGCGAGCAGCAGCGCGGGCATCGCGAGGGCGGCCGCAAGGGTCGGCGCCAGATGGCGGATCGGTCGGAGCATCGCGGCATCCTACCGTGCCCCCGGGGAGGGCCGCCATGCCGCCCTTTCGGTTAGGCTTGCGCGCCAGAAGCACGCGCCGATCGCGCCGCCAGGAGCATGTCATGCAGAAGAAGGTCGCCCTTGTCACCGGAGCCAGTTCGGGCATCGGCAAGGCTGTGTCGGTCGCGCTGGCGCAGGCGGGCTATGCGGTGGTCCTGGCGGGGCGTCGCGGCGACAAGCTGCACCATGCCGCCCGCGAGGCGGGCCCCTCGGCCCTTGCCATCGAGGCGGATGTCACGCAGCCGGCCTCCGTCGCCGAGCTTTTCCGCCGCACGGTCGAGGCCTTCGGGCGGCTCGACCTGCTGTTCAACAACGCCGGTGCCGCGGCCCCGTCCACGCCCATCGAAGACCTGCCGCTGGAGACCTGGCAACGCCTCGTCGACACGAACCTTACCGGTCCCTTCCTCTGTACCCAGGAAGCGATCCGCATCATGAAGGCGCAGTCGCCGCAAGGCGGACGCATCATCAACAACGGCTCCATTGCCGCCGAGACGCCGCGCCCGAACATGGTGGCCTACACGGCGACCAAGCATGGCGTGCTGGGTCTCACGAAGACGACGGCGCTGGAAGGCCGTCGCCACAACATCGCCTGTGGGCAGATCGACATCGGCAACGTGAAGACGGATATCGCCATCCCGATGACGCAAGGCACGCTGCAGGCGGATTTCTCGCTCAAGCCCGAGCCCACCTTCGACGTGAAGCACGTGGCGGATGCGGTGCTGTACATGGCGGGCTTGCCGCTCGACGTGAACGTGCTGCGCATGACGGTCATGGCGACGACGATGCCCTTCGTCGGTCGTGGCTGAGGCGCTGCCGATGAAGTCCCTCGTCGGTCTCTACCATGCGCCGCCGGGTCACTGGGTCGGCGACGGATTCCCGGTGCGCACCCTGTTCTCCTATGGGAGGCTGGGTCAGTTGCTGAGTCCCTTCCTGCTGTTCGACTACGCCGGTCCGGCGGATTTCACGCCGGCAGCCAGGCCGCGTGGCGTCGGCGAGCATCCGCACCGGGGCTTCGAGACGGTCACGCTGGTCTACAGCGGCGAGGTTTCGCACCGTGATTCCGCGGGCGGCGGCGGCACCATCGGTCCAGGCGACGTGCAGTGGATGACCGCCTCCGCGGGACTCATGCACGAGGAATTCCATTCGGAGGCCTTCACACGCAGTGGGGGGCGTTTCGAGTGCGTGCAGTTGTGGGTCAACCTGCCGGCCAGGGACAAGGGCGCCCCGCCGCACTACCAGACGATCCTGTCCCGTGACATTCCCACGGTCGAGCTGCCCGATGGCGCTGGCAACCTGCGCCTGATTGCCGGTGAGTTCGCCGGTGCGCGGGGGCCTGCCAGGAGTTTCACGCCGATGAACTTCTGGGATCTCAGGCTCAACGCCGGCGCCGAGCTGGAGCTTCCGGCCCGCGAGGGCTGGACCTGTGTCGTCGCGCTGCTGCGCGGTGGCGTCACCCTGGAAGGTGGCGAGGTGATGACGGATGCGGACCTCGCGATCTTCACGATCGAGGGCAGCAACCTGCGGCTGACCGCCCGCGCGGACAGCGTGCTGGTCGTCCTCGGTGGTGAGCCGATCAAGGAACCCATCGCCGGTTACGGTCCCTTCGTGATGAACACCCGGAAGGAGATCGAGCAGGCCTTCGAGGATCTGCAGGCGGGTCGCTTCGGGCAGCTGGCGCCCGCGCCGGGCTGACGCGGAAAAGCAAAAGGCCCGGATCACTCCGGGCCTTTTGCGTTACGGCATCCCCGAGGGGGAGGGCCGCTTCGACTTACCAGCGGCCGCCGCCGCCGCCGCCGTAGCCGCCACCGCCGTTGCCGCCACGGAAGCCACCGCCGCCGTTGCCGCCACGGAAGCCGCCGCCGCCCGTGCGCGGCTTGTCCTGGGCCTCGTTGACGCGCAGGGCGCGGCCGCCGAGGTTCTGGCCGTTAACGGCCTGGATGGCGCGCTCGGCATCGGCGCTGCTCATTTCGACGAAGCCGAAGCCGCGCGGACGGCCGGTTTCACGGTCGTTCGGCAGGGCGACGGACTCGACGTTGCCGTGCTGCGAGAACAGCGCGCGAACGTCTTCTTCGGTGGCCGAGAAGGGCAGGTTGCCCACGTAGATCTTGGTCATGATGATTCTCTGTTTGCTTGATCGAGACTAAAACACCTGGAACAGGGCAGGAGCAGCAGGCGCAGTCTTCAGAGAACACATCTCAGGAGGCAACGAACGCGTAACCTGTCACCGGATCGGTGGTGTCGGCGTAGCCGGAAAACCGGACGCCAACCCATGGATCCTTGTCAAGAGTAACACACCCCGGGTGCGCTGCGTCCACTTTGGGCTAAAGTCCCCGGAATCATCCAAATCGGGGGGTATGGCGTCATGACCGAACTCTGGAAGCAGGCCGTCGGCCGGGGCTATGGGGCGCCGATGCGATTCGAGGGCAGCGTCACGGACTGCGAGGTCATCGGCAAGATCCCCTCGGAGATCAACGGTGCCTTCTACCGCACCGGCGCCGAGTGGTACTACCCGCCGACCTTCCGGGACGATGCCATCCTGAACGCCGATGGTTACGTCAGCAGCTTCCGCATCAAGAACGGTCGCGTCGATTACCGGGGGCAGTTCGTCCGCACCGAGCGTTTCCAGGCTGAGCAGAAGGCCGGCCGGCAGCTCTACGGCTACTACCGCAATCCGTATACGGACGATCCGTCCATCCGCGAGCAGACGCTCAAGCACCCGAACCGCCGCACCGTGTCGAACACGGCACCGCTGGCCCACGGCGGCAGGCTGTTCACGCTGAAGGAGGACGGGCTGCCGTACCTTGCCGACCCGGACACGTTGGCCACGAAGGGCACCTGGGACTTCCACGGCAAGTACAGGAGCGAGACCTTTTCCGCCCACCCGAAGATCGACCCGCTGACCGGCGAGATGATCGCCTATGGCTACGAGGCCACGGGCCTCGGGTCGGACGACATCTTCGTCTACACGATCGACAAAGCCGGCCAGGTGCGCCACGAGCAGCGCTTCAAGCAGCCCTATGTCAGCCTGATCCACGACATGGCCATCACGCATCGCCACGTCGTCCTGCCCTTCGGCGGCTACACCATGAGCATGGACAAGCTGAAGGACGGCAAGATCCACTGGTGGTGGGACAAGACCAAGCCCGGCTATATCGGCGTGGCGCGCCGTGATGGCGATGGCAAGGACGTGCGCTGGTTCAAGGGGCCGACGCACTGCTTCATGCACGTCTTCAACGCCTACGACGACGGCAACAAGATCGTGCTGTATGCGCCGTTCTACGATGGCAACTTCTTCCCGTTCTTCCCGAACGTGGACGGTTCGCCCTTCGATCCCTCGCTGGCGAAGGCCTTCATCCGCAAGATCACGCTGGACCTCGACTCGAAGGACGACAGCTGGAAGGAAGAGATCCTCTGGCCGATGCCGGTCGTGGACCTGGGCAAGGTCGATCCGCGTGTCGTCAGCCTGAAGCCGCGTTACCTTTACACGTCGTTCTGCGACGAGTCGAAGCCTTATGACCGCGCGGCAAGCGGCCCGGGTGCGCCGGCCAGGATGAACAATTCCTACGGTCGCTTCGACCTGGAGACCGGCAAGCTGGAATCCTTCTACGCCGGTCCGACGCACAACCTGCAGGAACTGTCTTTCGTGCCTACGGGCCGCGGGGAGGAGGGGCAGGGTTACCTCGTGGGTGTCGCGGCGAACCACGCCGAGATGCGGTCCGAGCTCGTCATCGTCGATGCGCAGCGTCCGGCCGATGGCGAGGTGGCCCGTGTCATCCTGCCGTTCCGGATCAGCCAGCAGGTGCATGGCGTGTGGGCCGGCGCGGGCACGGGCGCCGACGAGCTGCCGCTGAAATAGGCGGCGAGGTCGCCCCGCGCCTGCGGGGCGACCGCCATCGCGTCAGGCGAGCCAGTCCTCGCCGCGGCGCGTGGTGAGGTAGGGCAGCAGCCGTGCGTCCATGCCGGCATCCGGCGACTTGTAGCGCCAGCCCACTGCCGGCGGCATCGACACCAGGATCGCATCCGTGCGACCGCCCGACTGCAGGCCGAACAGCGTGCCGCGGTCGAACACCAGGTTGAACTCCACGTAACGGCCGCGGCGATAGAGCTGGTAGGCCCGCTCGCGTTCCCCGTAGGGCATGTCCTTGCGACGGGTGATGATCTCGCGGTAGGCCGCGAGATAGCCGTGGCCCACGGCCTGCATGAATGCGAAGCCCTGTTCCCAGTCCATGGCGAGGTTCGGCGTGTGCTCGTTCAGGTCGTCGTAGAAGATGCCGCCGATGCCCCGCGCCTCGCCGCGGTGTTTCAGGAAGAAGTACTCGTCGCAGGTCGCGCGGGCCTGTGCGTAGAGTCCGGCATGGAAGGGCGCGCAGGCGTCGTGCGCTGCACGGTGCCAGGACACGATGTCTTCCTCATGGGGCACGTAGGGCGTCAGGTCGAAGCCGCCGCCGAACCACCACACGTCGCCTGCGTTGAAGAAGCGCACGTTCATGTGGCTCGTGGGTGCGTTCGGGTTGCGCGGGTGCATGACCACCGAGACGCCCATGGCGCGGTAGCTGCGACCGGCCAGTTGTGGATTGCGCGCCGTGGCCGCGGGCGGCAGCTTGCTGCCGCGCACGTCCGAGAGCGCAACACCCGCGCGTTCCATCACCGCACCGTCTTCCTGCACGGCCGTGATGCCCCGGCCGCCGATCGAACTTTCCGTGCCTTCGCGCTGCCATACGTCCTGATCGAAGCTTCCGCCCATCGCCGCGCCACCGAAGGTGGCGCAGAGGTCGGCCTGCAGCTTGAGCAGGTAGGCGTAGACCGCTTCGCTGCGCGCTTCCGCCGTCATTTCGCTTCCGTCTTCGTCGTCACGGCGACATAGGCGCGGATGGCCTCGGCTCCGCCTTCAGGCAGGAAGCCCTTCCACGCGATCATGCCGTTGGCTGCCAGCGCGCCGTCCTCGACGATCGACTTCCACAGCGCCTTGTCGGCCAGCGCATTCGAGCGCCGCAGGTCCGGCAGGATGTTCGGCGAGTGCGTGCCGAGGCCGTGGCAGCGGCCGCAGCGGTTCAGGTAGAGGTCCTTGCCCTGCGCGATTAGCGCATCGGAGAAGGTCTCGTCGACGATTTTCACCGGGCCGGCGGGCGGCGGATCCGCCGGCAGCGTCGCCGTGCCGTTGAGCTTGAACGCCACCAATCGACCTGGCTGGCGAGCGCGGACATCCGGCGTTGCCGCGAGGATGGCGCCGCCGCCTGCGCCTGTCGTTGCCAGGATGTACTGTTCGCCGTCGATCGCGTAGCTGATCACCCCGCCGGCGATGGCGTTCGGCGTTTCGTGGCTCCAGACCTTCTCGCCCGTGTCGGCGCGATAGGCGACGAGTTCGCCCATCACCGAGTTGCGGCTGTGGCCCTGGAACACGAGGCCGCCGGCGGTCGCCATCACCGCGCCGCCCGAGCCCGGCGTCTTCCAGGCGGCTTTGTTCGCCACCGGGTCCCAGGCCAGCAGGAAGGACGCCGGCTTCGGTCGCGTCGGGTCCGGCTTCGGTTCCGGTTCGGTCGGGCCGTGCGACGCAAAGTGGTACACGCCGATGTTGTCCAGACCCTTCACATACTCGAACGAGGGGCGCGGGATGTGGCGCGCCGAGCTGTTGTCCGTTGCCTGCAGGTACATCAAGCCCGTCTTCGGGCTGAAGGCCGTCGGCGCCCAGGAATGGCCGCCGCCTTCGCCCGGGCTCACGACCGTCGGCGTCCTGCGCTCGTCGAAGCGGGCCAGCGGGTTTTCAATGGGTCGGCCGGTCTTCCTGTCGATGCCCTTTGCCCAGGTGATGCCGGCCACATAGGGTTCGGCCGAGACGAGTTCGCCGGTCTTGCGGTCCAGCACGTAGAAAAAGCCGTTCTTCGGCGTGTGCATCAGCACCTTGCGCTGTGCGCCGGCGATGGGCAGGTCCGCCAGGATCATGTCGGCGATGGAGTCGTAGTCCCAGATGTCGCCCGGGGTCTCCTGGTAGTGCCAGCGGTATTCGCCCGTCTTCGCATCGAGCGCGACGACCGAGTCGATGAACAGGTTGTCGCCCTTGCCCTCGGAGCGGGCCGTGCGTACCCAGGGATAGCCGTTGCCGGTGGCAAGATAGACCTGGTCGAACTCGGGATCGAACACGATCGAGTTCCACACGTTGCCACCACCACGGTAGTCGTTGTGCTTGCCGAACCAGGTGGCCTGCACCTTCTCGGCCATCACCTTGTCCGAGGCCGCGCCGTCCGGCTTCGCCGGGTCACCCGGCACGGTATAGAAGCGCCAGGCCATTTCACCGGTGTCTGCCCTGTAGGCACTGACGTAGCCACGACCGCCGAATTCGCCGCCGGTGTTGCCGATGAAAACGAGCCCTGCGCCCACGCGAGGCGCACCGCTGATCGCGTGCATCGTGTCCGGGTCGAAGGTCGCCGTGCTCCAGGCGAGCTTGCCGGTCGCCGCATCGAGCGCGATGAGTCGGCCGTCGAAAGTGCCCACGAAAACCTTGCCCTGGTACACGGCGGCGCCGCGGTTCACGACGTCGCAGCAGTTCTTCGCCGCGTTCGGGCCCGCGACCTTGGGGTCGTACTGCCACAGCAGCTTGCCGGTCTTCGCGTCGGCGGCGTAGACCTTGCTCCAGGCCGTCGTGACATACACGACGCCGTCTACCACGAGCGGCGTCGCCTCCTGCCCGCGGTTGGTGTCGAAGTCCAGCGACCAGGCGGGCTTGAGTTGCGCGATGTTTTCAGGGGTGATCGCATCCAGCCCCGAGTAGCGCTGCGCCAGTTGCGTGCCACCATGGGCAAGCCAGTTCTGCGGCTCGCGGGCGGCATTGGCAAGGCGCGCATCGTCCACCTGGCCGGCCTGCTTCGCCGCCTGAGGTGCTTTCTGTGCGCAGCCCGCGGCGAACGCGAGCAGTGCGGCGGAGAGGATGATCCGGGTCTTCATTGTTGTCCTTCCCTCTGGGCGCTGTGGCGCTGGCAAGCCTACCACCGGCGCGGGTAAGGTAGCGCCACGATGCCGAAGCTTGCCGCCAACCTGTCGACGCTCTTCACCGACCTGCCGTTCCTCGACCGTTACGATGCTGCTGCGGCCTGCGGGTTCCGTCTCGTGGAATGTCAGTTCCCTTATGCCGAGCCTGCCTCCGCCATCCGGGCCCGGCTTGATCGGCTGGGTCTCGCTCAGGTGCTCATCAATGCCCCGCAGGGTGATGTCACGAAGGGCGAGCGGGGCTTGGCTGGCGTGCCCGGCAGGCAGGCCGATTTCCGCGCCGGCATCCTGCTGTCGCTGGAATACGCGCGTGCGCTCGGTGTGCCTCGCGTGCATGTGATGGCGGGCCTTCAGCCCCCGGGTGTCCCGCTCGCTGACTGCCTTGATACCTACGTCAGCAACATCTGCTGGGCCGCCGACCAGTTCGGCGAGGCGGGCATCGACGTGATGCTCGAACCCATCAACACCAAGGTCGACGTGCCGGGCTACGTCATGCACTCGACGGCCGACGCGGTGGACTGCATGCGTCGGGCTTCGCGGCCGAACATCCGTCTCCAGTACGACGTCTACCACATGCAGATCATGGAGGGAGACATCGCGCGCTCGATCGAGCGGCTGTTGCCCGTGATCGGCCACGTCCAGATCGCGGACAACCCCGGTCGCCATGAGCCGGGTACCGGCGAGATCCATTTCCCCTGGTTGCTGGCCCGCCTCGATGCACTGGGCTACCGGGGCGTGGTGGGATGCGAATACGTGCCCGTGGGCGACACGCGGGAGGGCCTGGCGTGGGCGCGCCCCTGGCTCTGATCCACCGCCGCATGCCCGAGGAACGCGTGCGCTTCGCGAAGCTGCCGGGTCGCGATCCGGCAGCCTTGGAAAAAACATCCAAAACGGCGGGATTCGTGTAATTTAGCCCTCGTCAGGAACCGAGACGGCGGAGTTCTGGAATGGCTACTGGCGCGCGCCGCGTGCTGCTCATCGATGATGATCGCAGGATCCTGCAGATCTTCGAGCGCGTGCTTGAGCGCGCCGGTTTTTCCTGCACGACGGCCTGCGATCCCGGGCAGGTCATCGATCTCATCCAGAAGCATCCTGACATCGGCGTCATCGTCACCGACCTGCTGATGCCCGGGCTCCACGGGATCGAGCTCATGCGCCAGATCCGTGGCCGCTACGCGTCGCGGCCCTGGCTGCAGCTGGTGGTGATCACCGGCAACGCGACACTCGAATCCGCCATCGATTCCTTGCGACTGGAAGCCGTGGAATACCTCCAGAAGCCGGTTGCCGCCGCCGCGCTGGTGCAGGTCGTGACCCGGGCGGCCATGCGCGCGGAGACCCTGCGACTGTTGAACCCGGGTACCGGCCAGGCGCAGGGCGCCGGCAGCATCCAGGAAGTGGCCGACCTCGCCGGCCGCCTCGCCGGCCAGATGCGCGGCAGCGAGGAGGCCGCGGCGCTTGCGCCCGTGCTGAGCGCGGACAACGCCGAGCAGTTGCTGCGGCTCATCTGGCAGATACAGGCCGCGCGCCGCGAGGTGTTCCCCGATGATCGATTGCCCGAAGCGTCGTGGGAGATGCTGTCGGAGCTCATGTCGCTCGAGTTCGCGGGTCGACGCATCACGGTTGGCGGACTCTGCCTCGCCGCAAGTTGCCCGGTGACCACGGCGTTGCGCCGCATCGACGAGCTCGTCGAGCTCGGCCTGATCGTGAAGGAGCAGGATCCGGCCGATGCCCGCCGTCAGCACGTGCGGCTTACCGACGATGGGCGCGCCCGGATGGAGCAGTTCCTGACGCGTGTTTCCAGCGAGTTGAGCGCGGCGTGACCGGCGGATCTTCAGGGCGCGACGAGCGGAAGCTGTTGCACGACCTCAATG
>JBDLPS010000141.1:0-4270 GCA_039800965.1 Pseudomonadota bacterium
CGGGCAAGACGGCCACGCACATCAATTCGACGGCGAGCTGCGGCTCGTGCCATGCGACGGCGGCCTGGAAGCCGGCGAAGCTGCCGCTGGACCACACGCAGGTGATCGGTACCTGCGCGTCCTGCCATAACGGCACGATCGCGACCGGCAAGAACGCCACCCACGTGGCCTCGACGTCCAGCTGCGGCGCCTGTCACGTCACCACGGCCTGGAAGCCGATCAAGCATCCGATGGACCATTCCCAGGTCTCCGGCAGTTGCGTGACCTGCCACGACGGGGTGAAGGCGACGGGCAAGTCGGCCACGCACATCGGTTCGACCACCGCCTGCCAGTTGTGCCACACGACCACTGCCTGGAAGCCGGCCGTGCTGCCGCTGGACCACACGCAGGTGCTCAACCTGTCGGCCTGCTCGGCCTGCCATGACGGCGTGAAGGCGACAGGCAAGTCCGCGACCCATACGCCGACGACCATGGAATGCGGCGCCTGCCACAAGTCGACTGCAGCCTGGACGGTGGTCGTTTTCGACCATACCGGCGTCAAGGCGGGGACCTGCGGAACCTGCCACGACGGCGTCCATGCGACGGGCAAGCCGACAACCCATGTGCCGACGACGCAGTCCTGCGATGTCTGCCATTCGACTTCGGTCTGGAAGCCGGCGGTGTTCAACCACTCCGGGATCACGTCGGGCTGCCTGTCCTGCCATAACGGCGTCACCACCTACGGCGGCATGCTGATCGGCTTCAAGGCGGCGAGCCACTGGGTGACCGCGAGGGATTGCAACTATTGCCATGCCTATCCGGCATGGATGCCGTTGTCCTTCCTGACCACCCGTGGCGGGCAGGGATCCCATCAGTCCCTGACCTATCCGGGCGATCACACGGGCACCAACCCCGTCTGCACCGCCTGCCACACGGGTCATTCGGATGCCGTGCCTTACCGCAATGCCACGTACGCCGGCACCTGCGCGGGTTGCCACTCGTCCAGTTACAAGTCGGACCCGCACACCAAGTACGGCACCGTGAAGTACACGGTTTCCGAGCTGAAGAACTGCTCGGGTGCCTGCCATATCTACACCGATGCGACGCTCAGCGTGATCAAGACGCGAAGGGCAGGCCCGCAGCACAAGGTGACCGCGAGGGACTTCTGATGCGCGAGCGCTTGGAAAAGAGGCTGCGCCACGCGCTATGTGTGGTTGTGCCTGCGCTGTCGCTGCTTGCCCTGCCCACGGTCGGCCAGGCGGGCCGCCTCCTGCTCGGGGGGCAGGTCACCGAGCGTGACGCGTACGTCGAGCTCACCGTCGAATTCGGTTGCGGCCTCCGCTACCAGTCGCATGCGCCCGCGTCTTCTGGCGCAGAGGTTCGCGTCGTCCTCCGCCCGGACGTCGACTGCGGATTGTCGCCGCAGGGTTCCTTCCCGACCGAACGCCAGCTCCCGGCAGATTCCGTCGGCCTCGTTCGCGCCCTGGAGCTGGTTCCCGGCCTGACCGGTGGTGCCGAGTTGCATATCCAGTGGAACCGGGTAGAGCAGTTCACGGTTGCGCCCACGCCCGATCAGCGTGGCCTCAGCGTGCGCGTCTCCCGCGTCCGGAAGTCCAGTGCCCAGCTGGTGGTGGATGATTCCAAGGCCGCCGTCGGCAGCTTCGCGATCAACCTGATGTCCTCCAAGACGCCCATCCCGACCGCGGACATCGCGCGGGCGCGGACCTTGCTGAAGGTGCCGGTGTACGTGTCGCAGGTCGAGATCAATGGCGAACCCTGGCAGCGGCTGAGAGCCGGTCCGTTCTTCTCCAAGGGCGCTGCCGAGAAGGTGATGGCCATCGCCGAGAAGGCCTATGCCGGCGTCTGGATCGGTATCGACGACGAGGCGCGCGTTCCGGAAGCCACCCGCGACGACCGTCCTGCCAGCGGGGCCGCCAAGGCGCCGCCGGGCGCCGCAGCCGAAACCGTTGCGGATCCGCAGCTCGACGACCTGCTGGACCAGGCGCGCAAGGAAAACTCGCGCAAGCAGTACGATCGGGCGATCGTGCTCCTGCAGAAGATCCTGCTCGTCGAGGGTTATGCCCGCCGGTCCGAGGCGCAGGAGTTGCTGGGCCTTTCGCATGAGCGCAACCGCCAGTTCGCCCATGCCCAGGACGAGTACGAGGAATACCTGCGCCGCTATCCTGAAGGTCCGGCGGCGGATCGCATCCGCAGTCGCCTGAAAGCCATCCGCCAGTCGACCGCGCCGGGCCGTGCGGGCACCGGCGGCGACGGATCGTCGTCGGATGCATCCGCCTGGCAGGTTTTCGGCACGATCGACCAGACCTGGCGGCGTGACAATTCACAGCTCCGCGCAGGAACGCTGTCGAGGGATTTCACCAGCCAGAATTCCCTGATCAGCGACGTGGATTTCCTGGCCCGCCACCGCGGCGAGCGCTATGACTTCACGGCGCGTGTGAGTGCTGGTTACCTCAATGACTTCATGCCCAACGGTTCGGGACGCGGCGACCAGCAGCGCGTCACGACGGCCTACGCGGAACTGCGCGATAAGGAGCAGGGCTGGGGCGTCAAGGCAGGCCGCCAGTCCCGCGGCATGGCCGGCATCTTCAATACCTTCGACGGCCTCGTCGCCAACTGGCAGTGGCGGCCCCAGGTCGGATTCAGCGTCGTGGGCGGCATGCCGGTCGAGAGCTCGCGCGATGGTATCGACAGCCATCGCCGCTTCGGTGGCGTGGCTGTCGACCTTTCGAACCCGTCGCACACCTGGGATACCTCGCTTTACGCGATCACCCAGCAGTATTACGGCGAGACGGACCGCCAGTCGGTTGGCGTGGAAACGCGTTACCTCAAGACGGGCCGCACCGTCGTCGCGCTGCTCGATTACGACGTGCATTTCTCCGAGATCAACAACGCCATGTTCCTCGGGACGCTGGCGATGCCGTCGCAGTACACGCTGAGCCTCAGCGCTGGCCACCAGCGCAGCCCCACCTTGAGCCTGCGCAACGCACTCATCGGCCAGCCGGTCGTCACCTTCGACGAGTTGCGCCAGATCTACAGCCCGGCCCAGATCGATGCGCTTGCCAAGGATCGCACCGCGACACTGAACCAGGGCAGCGTGTCGCTGACCCATCCGCTCGGCGAGCGTGCCCAGTGGACGCTCAGCGCCTACACCGTCGACATCAGCGGCATGCCGGCTTCCGGCGGCGTCGAGGCGATTGCGCCGTTCGGGGTCGACACGTCCCTCACCGGCGAACTGCTCTACAACGGCCTCCTTCGGCAGGGTGATGCCAGCACCGCTGCCCTGCGGTACCAGCAGGGCGGTGGGGCGGACACCTGGTCGCTCGGCCTCAGCAACCGCATGCCGCTGGGCGAATCCTGGCGTTTGCTGACGCGCCTGCGTGCGGACCATCGGCAGATCACGAACGTCGGCACTGTCGAGTGGCTCTATGCGCCGTCCTTCAGGCTCGACTTCCTGCGCCGACATGGGCAGCTGGAACTCGAGGCGGGCGCCGAGTTCGGCGACAGGACCACCAACGGGTTCACCGAGCGCAATACGCGCTATTACTTCAGCCTCGGGTACCGTCTCTCGCTCGATTCGTTCTGGCGCTAGCCGAGCAGCCCCCGGAATTGTTACCGTGCCTTCCGGGGTCTTTTCCGGACAGGCACGACAATGACAACGAATACGGGCAGTACGCCGGGTTACCAGACGCGGCTCATCATCCTCCTGACGCTGAGCTTCGGCTTCGTCTTCCTCGACCGCAACGCGTTCAGCTATCTCTCGCCGTTCATCCAGCGGGACCTTCAGTTCAACAACACGCAGATCGGGTTGCTGACGTCGGCGCTGTCCTTCACGTGGGCGCTTTCCGCCTACCTCATCGGCCGCCTGTCGGATTCCACCGGCAAGCGCAAGAGCCTGCTGCTGATCGCTTTCGTCGGGTTCTCTTTGAGTTCCGTGCTGAGCGGCCTCGCACAGGGTTTCGCGATGCTCCTGACGGCGAGGCTGATCATGGGCTTCGCGGAAGGCCCGATCCTGCCGATTTCACAATCTCTGGTCGTGCTGGAGACCACCGAGCGGAACCGCGGCCATGCGATGGGCGTGATGCAGAACTTCGGCAGCAACTTCATCGGCAGCTTCGTGGCGCCCTTGCTGGTGGTGGCCATCGCGACGAACTGGAACTGGCGCGTGGCCTTCTTCGTCTGCGCTGTTCCCGGCCTGATCATGGCGGCATTGATGACGCGGCAGATCCGCGAGCCGACGGTGCCGCCGCCGGCGCCGGGCGAGGCTGCGACG
>JBDLPS010000142.1:0-3898 GCA_039800965.1 Pseudomonadota bacterium
TCGAGTGCTCGGCCATGTCCACCGCGCTGCTTGGCGACAGCTTCGACATCCACGCCGGCGGCATGGATCTCAAGTTCCCGCACCACGAGAACGAGATCGCGCAGTCCTGCGGCGCCACCGGCCATCCCTTCGCGAAGCTGTGGATGCACAACGGGTTCGTCAACGTCGACGACGAGAAGATGTCCAAGTCGCTCGGCAACTTCTTCACCTATCGCGAGGTGAAGCCGCGCCTGCGTCATCCGGAAGTGCTGCGTTACCTGCTGCTCGGCAGCCACTATCGCGGGCCGATCAATTATTCGATGGCGCAGCTCGAGCAGTCCGACGCCGCGCTCGGCCGCCTGTACAACGCACTGCGCGGCCTGCCGGTCGTTGCGGCCGAAGGCGAGGACGAGCACGCCGCTGCCTTCGCCCGGGCCATGGACGACGACTTCAACACCCCCGAGGCGATCGCCGTGCTGCAGACCCTGGCGCGCGAGATCAACACGCTGCGTGCCGCAGGCAACGAAGCTGCGGCCGCCAGGCTCGCGGCCCGGTTCCGCTGCCTCGCCGTGCCGCTGGGGCTGGTGCAGCAGGATCCGGAAAGCTGGTTCCGCCTGCAGCAGGCGGGCGAGGGCGGCGGCGATGCCGGCCCTTCCGATGAAGAGATCGAAGCGATGATCGCGGCGCGGCTCGCCGCGAAGAAGGCGAAGGATTTCGCCGAATCGGACCGCCTGCGCGACACGCTTGCCGCGCAGGGTGTCCTGCTCGAGGACAAGCCGGGCGGCGTGACCGCCTGGCGTCGTCGATAGGGCTTACTTGCCCTCGCGGTGCTCGTAGGCCTCGAGGGTGTTCTGGATCAGCATCGCGATGGTCATCGGGCCGACGCCGCCCGGGACCGGCGTGATCCACGACGCGACTTCCTTCGCCGTCTCGAATTCCACGTCGCCCACCACCTTGCCCGAGGGCAGGCGGTTGATGCCGACGTCGATCACGATCGCACCCGGCTTGATCCAGTCGCCCTTCACGAACTCCGGCTTGCCGATGCCCGCGACGATGACGTCCGCGCGGCGGATGTGGCCGACGAGGTCCTTTGTCTGGCTGTGGCAGATCGTGACGGTGGCGCCCTTCATCAGCAGTTCGAGCGCGGCCGGGCGGCCGACGATGTTCGACTGGCCGAGGACGACCGCGTCCAGGCCCTTCACGTCGATACCCGAATGCTCGAGCATCTTCATGCAGCCATAGGGCGTGCAGGGGCGCAGGCGCGGCGTGCGCTGCGCGAGCAGGCCGATGTTCTCGGGGTTGAACCCGTCCACGTCCTTTTCGACCGCGATCGCATCGATCACGGCCTTGCTGTCGATGTGCCTGGGCACCGGCAGCTGCACGAGGATGCCGTCGACCGACGGGTCGGCATTCAGCTCGGCCACCACGGCCAGCACTTCCTGCTGGGTCGCGGTTTCCGGCAGCACCTTCATGATCGACTTCATGCCCGCGGCTTCCGTCGCGAGGTGCTTGTTGCGCACGTAGATCTGCGAGGCCGGGTCCTGGCCGACGATCACCACGGCGAGGCCCGGCACGCGCTTGCCGGCGGCCTTGAGGCCGTCCACCTTCGCCTTGATCTCCTCGCGCAGCGCCAGCGCGATCGCCTTGCCGTCCATCAGCCGTGCAGTCATGTCGAAACTCCGTCGAATCAGGGTGCCTTTCGGGGGCCGGCAGGATAGCATTGCCGAGTCATCGGTCGGGGCATGGCGCAGTCTGGTAGCGCATCTGCTTTGGGAGCAGAGGGTCGGGGGTTCGAATCCCTCTGCCCCGACCACCTTCAACATGAAATCCCCCCTCCAAAGCTTCGTCGCCCCCCGTTCGGTGGCCCTGATCGGCGCCACGGACCGGCCGCGCAGCGTGGGGGCCCGGATCGCCCGCAACCTCCTCGACAGTGGCTTTGCCGGCGCCGTCTGGTTCGTGAACGCCCGGCACGCCACCGTTGCCGGCCAGCAGGCCTGGCCCACCGTCGAGGCCCTGCCCGGCGTGCCCGAGCTGGCCGTGCTGTGCACGCCCGCGCCCACCCTGCCTGCGCTCATCGCCGACCTCGGGCGCAAGGGTTGCCGCAGCGCGGTGATCATCTCCGCCGGTCTTGAAGAGACGCTGCCCGATGGCCGTCGCATCGACGCCGCCGTCCTCGATAACGCGCGTGCCGCCGGCATCCGCCTCCTTGGGCCCAACTGCGTCGGCCTGCTCAGTCCGCCGAACCACCTCAACGCGAGCTTCGCCCACCGCGCCGGAAGGCCCGGCGGCTTCGCGCTCGTCGCACAGTCCGGCGCGCTCACCACGGCGCTGCTCGACTGGGCGCTTGCGCAGGGCATCGGCTTCTCGCATTGCCTCTCGCTCGGCAACGCGCTCGACCTCGGCTTCCCCGAGTGGCTCGACGCGTTGCGCGATGACGACGCCACCTGCGCCATCCTGCTCTACATCGAATCCATCGCCGATGGCCCGCGCTTCCTCGAGGCCGCGCGCGCCGCCGCGCGCGTGAAGCCCGTCATCGTGCTGAAATCCGGGCGCGCACCGGAAGGGGCGAGGGCAGCGGCATCGCATACCGGCGCGCTCGCCGGCGCGGACGATGTCCATGACGCGGCCTTCCGTCGCGCCGGCCTGCTGCGCGTCGACACCACGCGCGAACTCTTCGACGTCGCCGAGACCCTCGCCCGTTGCAGGCAGCTCGGCGGCGACCGCCTCGCCATCGTCACCAATGGTGGCGGGCCCGCCGTTCTCGCCACCGATGCGCTCGTCGCGCAGGGCGGTCATCTCGCGCCCCTTGCGCCCGCCACGGCCGCAGCGCTCGATGCCATCCTGCCCACCGTCTGGTCGCATGGTGATCCCGTCGATATCGTCGGCGATGCACCGCCGGCGCGGTATGCCGCGGCGCTGCGCCTCGTGCTCGCGGATCCGGGCGTCGATGCCGTGCTGCTGATCCACGCCCCCACCGCCATCGTGCCCGCCGCAGAGATCGCGGCGGAATGCCTGCCCGTCATCGACGGCAGCACCAAGCCCGTGCTCACCTGCTGGATGGGCGGCGACGCCGTGCGGGACGCGGCCGCTGCCTGCACCGGCCGCGGCATCGCCGTGTTCGAGACCCCCGAAGAGGCCGTGCAGGGTTTCGTGGATGCCCTGCGCTACCGCGCGGTGCGCCTGCAGGCCCCCGATGAGGGCGCGGACGCGCCGCTGCCGGATGCCCTGCGCGCGCGCGTCGATCCGCTGCTGGCGGCCGCACGCGAGCAGGGCCGTGAATGGCTGGACGAGGCCGAGGCCAAGGCCGTGCTCGAGGCCTGCGGCATTCCTGTCGTGCGCACGCAGGTCGCGCAGGACGCGGCCGACGCAGGCCGCATCGCCGCCACGCTCGGCCTGCCCGTTGCGCTCAAGATCCTTTCGCCCGACATCACCCACAAGAGCGATGTCGATGGCGTGGCGCTCGGGCTGTCGGGCGCCACGGCCACCGAGGCCGCCGCCCACGCCATGCAGGACCGCGTGCGCAGGCTGCGACCCGATGCGCGCCTGCAGGGCTTCACCGTGCAGCCTCTGGTCGATCGCGGCGCTGGCGAGGAACTCCTGCTCGGCATCGCCACCGATCCCTGTTTCGGGCGCGTGCTGCTCTTCGGTGCCGGCGGCGTCGCCGCGGAGCTCAAGGCCGACAAATCACTCGAGCTGCTGCCGGTCGATGCTCCCACCGCCGCCGCACAGGTGGCGCGCACGCGCGTGGCCCGCCTGCTGCAGGCCCATCGCAACCGCCCCGCGATCGACCGCAAGGGCATCGAATCCGCCCTGTGCGCGCTCTCGCAGCTGGCCCTTGCCGCACCGGACATCGCCGAGCTCGACATCAACCCGCTGCTGGCCACGCCCGACGGCGTCGTGGCGCTCGATGCCCGCATCC
>JBDLPS010000143.1:0-13716 GCA_039800965.1 Pseudomonadota bacterium
CCGCGCCGTCGATATAGAGCGAAAGGCCATCGACATCGTTCAGGTCGACGAGGGGTATGCCGAGCGCCTTCAGGCGGGCGGTCGATGCTTCCGAGCTGGAGACGGCGCCGGCGAGGCGGCCCACCCAAGGGCCGAGCTGGTCGATGAACGCATTGACCGTCGATCCTGTGCCGACGCCGAGGATCATGCCCTCGCTCAGTTGCGCGATGGCTGCCGCCGCGACGCGCTGCTTCTTCTGTTGTTGTTCCTGCGAAGTGGCGGACATGCGTAAAACCCCTGGAAAACAAGCTCCGAAAATGACTGTGCCCGCTTTCGCGGGCACAGCGAGTATCTTGGAAGGTGTGGGCGGGTTGTCACGAGGGCAACCCGCCGCCACCCCGAAGTTACTTCTTCTTGGCAGCCTTCTTCTTGGCAGCCTTCTTCTTGGCCTTGGCCATGACAGTTCTCCAGTTAAAGGTTAGTCCGGGGTCCGAGTATATACACGCGTTGCCAGATATCAAGCAAGCATGTATGCGAAATTTTTTTGCCTCAGACCAGCGTCAGGATGAACCGCCAGTGCGTGGCATCCACCGGCGTGACTGAGAGCCGGTTGCCGCGACGGAGCAGCAACAGTCCGTCGAGTTCCGCTTCGGCGTGTTCGCGCAAGTCGCCGAGTGGCACGAGTCGCTTCATGCGCTTCACGAGCTTGACGTCGACGCTGTACCAAAGTGGCTTGTTTTCCGGGCTTTTTGCATCGAAGTATTCGCTGCGCGGATTCCACGCAGACGGATCCGGGTAGCCTGCGCGGACGATTTCCACGATGCCGGCGATGCCCGGTTCCGGACAGGACGAGTGGTAGAAGAACGCGAGGTCGCCCTGCTTCATCCCGTCGCGGAGCATGTTGCGAGCCTGGAAGTTGCGCACGCCCTCCCATCCGGTCGTCCGGCGCGGTGCCGCTTCCAGGTCGTCGATCGAGAAGACCGAAGGTTCGGATTTCATCAGCCAGTAGTTCATGGCGCGGTTCCGGGAGGCAGGATGTTGCGGGGGAAGCGGCGCGTAGCCGCTTCGGTGACGAGTCGGTCCAGCGGTACGTCATGCGCGCGCGCTGGCAGCGATTCCACGCCCTGGCACTCGAAGGCGAGGCCTGCAAGCAGTGGTGCGTGCCAGTGTCGTTGCCCGCGTCGGAAGGCGAGCGCCCTGTCGTAATAGCCTTTGCCCATGCCGATGCGGTAGCCGCGCCGGTCGAAGCCGACAAGTGGCATCAATACGACATGCAGGCTGCGGGCACTGCGGGTGATGCCGGTGCCCGGCTCCAGAATGCCGTAACCGCCGCGGCGCATCGGGCCCGCGAGGGGCAGGAAGCGCATCCGGCTGCGGCGGTAGTCGGTGATCCGCGGGACGAAGACGCTGCATCCACGCGACAGGGCGCGCGACAGGATCGGCCCGGTGTCGATTTCCTCGGACATCGAAAGGAAAAGTCCGATGCGCCGGCCCGGCGCAAGCCAGCCGGCTCCCTCGACGCGCCATGCGACGCTGCGGGCGGCACGCCGACGTTCTGCCGGTGGCACGTCGCGCCGGCGCTTGCGCAGTTCGCGTCGCAGCGAGCGCAGTGTTTCGTCGGAAGGGGGAGGGGCGGTGATTGCCATCGCTGGGGAAGAGTGGGCGTTACCCGCCGGTGCCGGTGCGGACCGTTGCTCTCGAACCGGAGCAACAGGTGGAGCCGGCTCCGGCAGGTAAGGCTCCCCGCACGGGGCGGATTTGCACAATGCTGCCTGGAACGTGGCTCCGGGGTGTTTTCAATTAGGGTCCGAGGTAACCCGGTCCACGTGTCGAACACCGCAGGTAACGCCCGCAGCCATGGTACTACAGTTCGAGTTGTCGGCCGTTCGCCAGCGCGGTTTCGACGCGCTCGCGCAGGTACTTGAGGCGCAGGCCCACGTCGCCTTCGAGGTGCTGCGACCTGCCCTTGAGCTTGACCAGTTCGTTGGCGAGGTTGAGCGCAGCCATGACGGCGATGCGGTCGGTGCCGACGACTTTCCCTGCGTCCCGGATCTCCCGCATCGTGCTGTTGAGGTAGGCCGCCGATTCGAGCAGTGCGTCGCGCTGGTCCGGCGGGCAGGCGATCGGGTATTCCTTGTCGAGCAGGCGCACGTTGACGCGAGTGACGGTGTCGACCTCGCTCATGCCCCCTGCTCCAACGTCCGCAGCCGGCCGATCATGGCCTCGACGCGCGCTCGCACCTGCTCGTTCTTCTGCAGGAGGGAGGCACGCTCGCTGGCGAAGGCATCCTGGCGCTGGCGCAGCGCGCGGTTCTCTTCCTTGAGCTGCAGCACAGTGGTGACCAGCTCGTCCATGCGCTGTTCGAGACGCCGGAGTTCCTGGTCGACGTGGGATGGAGGGGTTTCGGCCATGCGAAAACTATAGGTCGGGGCTCGTTCGGGGGTCAATCGGCGGCAAGGGTGTTCAGGCATAATCCGCCGGTGATCGAAGCTCCCAGTTATCCGGAACTGCAGCGCGCGCTGGCGCGGGCGCGGTCTGTTTCCGATGCATCCGAGGCCCACGGTACGCTCGTCGGGGCGTTGTGCGTCGCTTCCCCCTACACCTTCGAGGACTGGTGCGCCGAAATACTGCCTGAAGGCCGCGCGGTCGATGGCGTTGCCGGGACGCTGCAGGGGGTTTTCGAGGCCACGGTCGAAGCCCTGCAGGGCCAGGAAATGCAGTTCCAGCCGCTGTTGCCTGGCGATGACGTGAATCTCGCCGAGCGCGCGACGGCACTCGGGGAGTGGTGCCAGGGTTTCCTCTACGGCATCGGCACCGGTCTGCTCAGGGACGTCGACGCGGCGGGTGGCGAGGTGGCGGAGGTCCTGAAGGACTTCACCGAAATCACGCGCCTCGAGATCGATCCCGAGGATGGTGATGCGTCCAACGAGGATGCCTACGCGGAATTGCTCGAGTTCGTCCGCGTCGGCGTGCAGCTCGTGTTCGAACAACTCGATTCCCTGCGTGACGTGCCGCGGCCCGACGGCGCGGCGCTGCATTGACCTCCAAGGTGTGCCCATGGCCAGGCTGGAACGACTGAAACCCGAGGAATTCGCCCGTCGCAGGCGCCAGTTGATGCGGATCATGGGCCGCGACAGCGTGGCCATCGTGCCGGCTGCGCCGGTCCGTCATCGCAACAGCGACGTCGAGCATCCTTACCGCCAGGACAGCGACTTCCATTACCTCACGGGTTTCGGCGAACCGGAATCCGTGGCCGTGCTGGTCCCCGGCCGACCCCATGGCGAATACATCCTCTTCGTCCGCGACCGCGACCCCCTCCGTGAGACCTGGGACGGGAGGCGTGCCGGTCCGGCCGGCGCGGTCGAGCGTTTTGGTGCGGACGATGCCTTCCCGATCACGGATATCGACGAGATCCTCCCGGGCCTGATGGAGAACCGCGAGAAGGTCTATTACGCGATGGGCACCCACCCGGAGTTCGACCAGCGCGTCGTCGGATGGGTTAACACGCTCCGCGCTCAGGCGCGGCACGGCAGGCATCCCCCGCAGGAGATGGTCGCGCTCGACCATGTGCTGCACGACATGCGGCTCTACAAGAGCCGGGCCGAACTGCAGATGATGCGGGTTTCGGCGGAGATCGCGGCCGCGGCCCACGTCCGCGCCATGCGCCATACGCGCCCTGGTGGCACGGAGTACGGCATCGTCGCCGAATTGCTGCATGAGTTCCGCCGGCACAACGCGGACACGTCCTACGAGCCCATCGTTGGCAGCGGCGCGAACAGTTGCATCCTCCACTACCGTGAAAACGACCAGCCCCTGGTCGACGGCGACCTGTTGCTCGTGGATGCCGGTTGCGAGGTGGGCTGTTATGCCTCCGACATCACGCGCACCTGGCCGGTCAACGGGCGCTATTCGCCCGCGCAGCGCGAGGTCTACGACATCGTGCTCGACGCGCAGCTCGCTGCCATCGCGCAGGTGTATCCGGGCAACCACTGGAATGCCCCCCACGATGCTGCGGTCGAGGTCGTCACGCGCGGTCTTGTCCGCGCCGGGCTGCTCAAGGGCAAGGTTTCCGGGCTCGTGAAGGACGGCGCATACCGGAAGTTCTTCATGCACCGCACCGGTCACTGGCTTGGCCTGGATGTGCATGACGTCGGCGATTACAAGGTGGGCGACGAGTGGCGCGTGCTGGAGCCCGGGATGGCGATGACGATTGAGCCGGGGATCTACATTCCGGCAGGCACGAAGGGCGTGCCGAAGCGCTATGCCAACATCGGCATCCGCATCGAGGACGACGTGGTGGTCACGCGCGATGGTTGCGAGGTGTTGACCGACGGCGTTCCCAAGGACGCGGACGAGATCGAAGCGCTCATGGCCGCGGCGGCCGTCGCTTAGCACGCTCATGGCCGACGAATCGGCAATCGGTGCCTGCGACGTCGCGATCGTCGGTGGCGGCATGGTAGGTGCGAGTCTCGCGCTTGCCCTCGCGCCGACCGGCCTGCGCATCGTTGTCATCGAGGCATTCGAGCCCGGCTCCCAGGGCCAGCCCAGTTTCGACGAGCGCACGTCGGCGCTCGGCAACGGCAGTCGCAATGTTTTCCAGGCGCTGGGACTCTGGTCCAGGCTGGAGTCCGAGGCGGCGCCGATCCGTCGCATCCACGTATCCGATGCCGGTCGTTTCGGATTTGCCCGCCTGGATGCGGGAGAGTTTGGCCAGGAGGCGCTCGGTTACGTGGTCGCCAATCGCGTCATGGGTCGTGAATTGTGGGCGGCGTTGCGGTCGCAGGACACGGTCCAGGTCCGCATGCCGGCCCGGGTCACGCGCGTGTCGCTCGATCCGGATACGGCCCAGGTCGAATTCGAACAGGGTGGGCAGGGCTGTCGCCTCGAGGCACGGCTTGTCGTCGCAGCCGATGGGGCGCAGTCGCTTGTACGCCAGGCCGCTGGCATCGGTGCGACGCGCGAGGATTACGATCAGACGGCGATCGTCGCTGCGCTGTGTACCGATCTGCCGGACGATGGAACGGCCTATGAACGGTTTACGCAGGCCGGTCCGATGGCGCTGTTGCCACTCAAAGTGTCCTCTGCAGGCCATTGGCGGGCACTCGTGTGGGCGGCGCGTCCGGCGGATGCGGCGGCATTGATGGATCTTGATGACGCGGCATTCATGGCGCGCTGGCAGGACGCCTTCGGCTGGCGCGCCGGTCGCGCCCTGCGCCTGGGGCGCCGCGGCGCTTACCCGTTGTCGCTCGTGCGCGCCGGTGAGGCCGTGGCGACACGGGCGGTGTTGCTGGGCAACGCGTCCCAATCGCTGCATCCGGTCGCCGGTCAGGGATTCAACCTGGGCCTGCGCGATGCCGCCGGCCTGGCCGAGTTGCTCGCCGATGCTGCCGCGCGCGGTGCCGACGTGGGTTCGCCGGAGTTGCTTGCGAGGCATGCCACGTCGCGCAGCCACGACCGGGAAGGCGTCGTGCGTTTCACCGATCGTCTGGTACGGGGCTTTTCCGACGCGCGCCCGGGTCGCGCGGCGCTCCGCAACTTCGGTCTTCTCGCTTTCGATCTGTTGCCGCCGGCCAAGCGTGCGCTGAGCCGCATCAGCTTCGGCTTCGGAGGCGAGAGCCCGCGCCTGACCCGCGGACTGCCCCTGTGATCCAGCGCGCCGGCAGCGACGTGATCGACGTCGATGTGGCCATCGTCGGTGGTGGCATGGTCGGTGCGGCGCTGGGTGCCTTGCTGATCCGACATGGTCGCCTCGACCCCGCGCGCGTGCTGCTGATCGAGCGCCTGCAACCCGACGCGGTTGCCGCCGATGCAGCCTATGACGTCCGTGTTTCCGCTGTGTCACGCGCCAGTGAACGCATCCTTCATGCCGCCGGCGCATGGGAAAGGCTCGACGCCTCGCGGACCTGTGCCTACCAGGGAATGCGCGTCTGGTACGAGGGCGGTGCGCCGGACGGGCCTGACACGTTGTGCTTCGACGCGGCAGCCGTGGCGGAACGCGACCTCGGCACCATCCTCGAGAACCGCAACTTGCAGTCCGCTGGATTGCGCGCATTCGTCGAGGGAGGCGGGCGGCTGTGTCCGGAGGCCCTTGAGGGGATGGATATGCATGCCGAAGGCGTGGCCCTTGTCACCACGGGTGGGTCGATCCGGGCGGGTCTGGTCATCGGCGCGGATGGCGCTGCGTCGCGCGTGCGTGAATTGGCGGGTATCGGTTCGGTGGCACGTGCCTACGGGGAGCGCGCGATCGTGGCGACCGTGGCCTGCGAGCTCCCGCATCGCTCGATCGCCTGGCAGGTCTTCCTGCCCACGGGACCGCTTGCCTTGCTGCCACTTCCCGACGGTGCTTGCTCCATCGTCTGGTCCGCCGTGGATGTCGAGGCGACGCGCCTGATGGCGCTGGAGCCGGAGGAGTTCGGCAGCGCGCTCACGCGGGCCAGTTCGGGAGCGCTGGGTGCGCTGCGGCTCGTCGGCCAGCGGCGCGCCTTTCCCCTCCAGCGGATGAATGCCGACCATTACGCGTCAGGGCGTTGCGTGCTCGTCGGCGACGCTGCCCATACCATCCACCCGCTCGCGGGACAGGGCGTGAACCAGGGGCTGCTGGATGCCGCCGCCCTTTGCGAGGTGATTGCCGCGAGGCCGCCGCGCGAGGATCCTGCGGCACCGCACCTGCTTCGTCGCTACGAGAGGATGCGGCGTTCAGGCAATGCACTGGTCGGGCTGCTCATGGACCAGCTCGATGCTGCGTTCATCGGTTCGCCGGGCGTGCGTGGCCGACTGGCGCGGGAAGGGTTGGGAATGGTCGCCCGGTCGACGGCGTTGCGGGGATTGCTGGTGCGCCATGCCCTCGGCCTGTCGGGCGACCTGCCGCGCCTCGCTCGCGCGGGTTGATCAGACCAGTGGCAGTGCGTCGATCTTCGCGGCGCAGATGAAGTCGTTTTCCGAGAGGCCACGGATCGCGTGCGTCATGTAGCGCACGCGGCATCGGTCGTAGCCGATCTCGAGGTCCGGATGGTGGTCCTCGATGTTGGCAATGTGGGCGACGGCGTTCACGAAGCTCATCGTCCTGAAAAAATCCCTGAAGCGGAACTCGCGCTGGATGTGCGTGGCATCCGCGGAGAGGATCCAGCCCTCGTCGAGCCTTTGCAGCACTTCTTCTGCGGCGATGCGCGTCAGCGGCGTTGCACCGCCCTCGCAGGGTACGCAGCGACGTTCGGCGAGGTCGGTCATGGCATCAGGTCCTCCGCGGGTATTTGCGTTCCACGTAGCGTTCGATGAGCGCCTGGAATTCCTCGGCGATGTGGTCGCCCTTGAGCGTGACCGTCTTCTCGCCATCCTCGTAGACCGGCGCCACGGGTCGCTCGCCCGTTCCCGGCAGGCTGATGCCCAGGCTTGCGTGCCGGCTTTCGCCGGGCCCGTTCACGACGCAGCCCATCACGGCGACCGTCATCTGCTCCACGCCCTCGTGCGCGGCGCGCCAGACAGGCATGCGGTGGCGGATGTGCGACTGGATGCGCTGGGCCAGTTCCTGGAAATACGTGCTGGTCGTCCGGCCGCAACCGGGGCAGGCGATGACCATCGGCAGGAAGGCACGCAGGCCCATCGTCTGCAGGATCTCCTGCGCGACGATGACTTCCTGCGTGCGATCGCCGCCCGGCTCCGGCGTCAGCGACACGCGGATGGTGTCGCCGATGCCCTCGGCCAGCAGCACGCCGATGCCGGCCGTCGAGGCAACGATGCCCTTCGAGCCCATGCCGGCCTCGGTGAGGCCCAGATGCAGCGGATGGTCGCAACGCGAGGCCAGCGACCGGTACACGGCGATGAGGTCCTGCACGCCGCTGACCTTGGCGGACAGGATGATGCGATCGTGTGGCAGGCCGACGTCCTCGGCCAGTTGCGCCGACTCGAGCGCCGAACGCACGATGGCTTCGCGCATCACGGCCTGCGCCGGTGCGGGCGAGGGCAGGGCGTTGTTCGCGTCCATGAGGCGTGCCAGCAGGTCCTGGTCCAGGCTGCCCCAGTTGACGCCGATGCGCACGGGCTTCTGCTCGCGGCAGGCGATCTCGATCATTTCGGCGAACTGGCTGTCGCGCTTGCTGCCGCGCCCGACGTTGCCGGGGTTGATGCGGTATTTCGCGAGCGCCTGCGCGCAATCCCGGTTGCCTCCGAGCAGTTTGTGCCCGTTGAAATGGAAATCCCCGATCAGCGGCACGCCCACGCCGGCGGCATCGAGGCGTTCGCGGATGCGTGGCACCGCATCGGCCGCTTCCACCGTATTGACCGTCAGCCGCACGAGTTCGGAGCCTGCCGCGGCAAGGGCGCGGACCTGCGCCACCGTGCCTTCGACGTCGGCAGTGTCGGTATTGGTCATCGACTGGACGGCGATGGGGGCATCGCTGCCGATGCGGATCCCCCCGACTTCGACGAGGGTGGTCTTGCGGCGCTTGAAGCTCATGGTGGCTGCCATTGTATTGCTAGACTGCGCCGGAACCCACACATGTACCCGACGGGAATCCTGCATGGACCGACTGAAGCCGAGAGGCCTCACGCGCCTGATCCGGGCCCTGGAATCGAGCCGCAAGGGCTTCCTGGGCGCTTATCGCGAGGAAGCCGCCTTCCGCCAGGAGCTCTGGCTGGCCGTCGTGGTCATCCCGCTGGGGTTGTACCTGGGGCATGACGGGATCCAGAGGGTCCTGCTGGTCGCCCCGATGATCCTGGTCCTTATCGTGGAACTGATCAACAGTGCCATCGAGGCGACCGTGGACCGCATCGGCCTCGAGCGGCACGTGTTGTCCGGCCTCGCCAAGGAAATGGGCTCCGCGGCCGTGCTCTTGTCACTGGCGTGGCTGGTTGCCACCTGGATCCTGGTGCTCGCATGACGCGCGGTCGGGCAGCATTCGTCGCCTTGTGCGCGGCAGCGGTGTCGTCGCAGGTTCCGGGTGGCGAGAATCCCACGTGGTCCGCCACCCTCGAGCGCATCGCCCAGAGCGTCGTGGCCATACAGATCGATGGAACGCGTGCCTTCGATACCGAGTGGAGCACTTCGTCGCAGGCGACAGGTTTCGTGGTCGATGCGGAAAAAGGCCTCATTCTCACCAATCGCCATGTCGTGACGCCCGGTCCGGTAACGGCCGAGGCGACCTTCCTCGACCGGGAGGAAGTACAGCTCTTTCCGGTGTACAGGGATCCGGTGCACGACTTCGGGCTTTACCGTTACGACCCCGCCAGATTGAAGTTCATCAAGCCACAGTCCTTGCCGCTGTATCCCGAGGGCGCCCAGGTCGGACGCGAAATCCGCGTTATCGGCAACAATGCCGGCGAGCAGTTGTCGATCCTGGCGGGCACCCTGGCGCGCCTGGACCGGGAGGCACCGGTCTACGGCACCGGCAAGTACAACGACTTCAACACCTTCTACCTCCAGGCCGCGTCCGGAACCTCCGGCGGCTCCTCCGGGTCGCCCGTCGTGGACATCGAAGGGCGCGTTATAGCGCTGAACGCCGGTGGAGCGACGGGCAACGCGTCGAGTTTCTACCTGCCGCTGGGCCGTGTGCGCCGCGCCGTGGAGTTGATCCGGGCAGGCAAGCCTGTCACCCGCGGCACGCTGCAGGCTGTCTTTGGTTACACGCCCTTCGACGAACTGAAGCGATTGGGCCTCGCTGCGGATACAGAGGCCGCGATCCGCAAGGCATTCCCCCAGGGGACGGGCATGCTGGTCGTCGACCAGGTGCAGGCGGGGTCGCCGGCCTATGGCCAACTCCAGGCGGGTGACATCCTCATCAAGGTCGACGATCGTTTCGTGACACAGTTCGAGCCGCTGGAAGCCTTGCTTGACGAATCGATCGGCAGGACCGTCACGCTTGAATTGCAGCGCGGAGGGGATGTCGTGCGGGCACCGCTGGTGGTCGGTGACCTCGATGCCATCACGCCCTCGTCCTTCGTCGAATTCGGCGAGGCGGTGCTCCATGACCTGTCTTACCAGCAGGCCCGCCACTTCAACCTCCCTGTGCGTGGCGTCTACGTGGCGAACCCCGGGTATGCACTGGGCGCGGCAGGCGTGCCCCGAGCCGCATTGATCACGGCGATCAACGGCAAACCGGTCGAGCGGTTGTCGGATTTCCGGGCGGTACTGGACGGGCTCGGCGACGGGGATCGCGCTGCGGTCCGGTACACCACGATGGACGATCCGAATGGCAGCGTGCTGAAGTCCTTCGCCATGGATCGGCGCTGGTTCCCTTCGCGCCAGTGTCGGCGCGACGATTCGCTTGGAATCTGGCCCTGCGATGAGTTGCCCGCGGGTCCTGCCCCGGGGCCGGCGAAAGTTGGGTCCACCACTTTCCCTCGCAATGCCGATCCGGTCATCGAAAGGCTGGCGCCTTCGCTTGTCCATTTGCGTTTCGACATGCCCTATCCCGTTTCGGGGATCACCGAACGCAACTACCACGGCACGGGTCTGGTCGTGGATGCTTCCCGCGGCCTCGTCGTGACGGACCGCAACACGGTGCCGGTGTCGGTGGGTGATGTGCGTATCACCTTTGCCGGCGCGCTCGAGGTGCGGGGGAAGGTTGAATTCATCCATCCGCTGCACAACCTGGCGGTGGTGTCCTACGACCCCGCGCTGGTCGGTGCCACCCCGGTCAAATCAGCCAAGCTCGACCTGCGTGGCTTGAAGGCGGGTCAATCGGTCAATGTCATCGGACTGGATGCCCAGGGCACGCTCAAGTCGCGCGCCACACCCATTGCGTCGATCGATCCGCTCCAGCTTCCCTTGTCGCGCACGATGCAGTTCCGCGATGGCGGCTTGCAGGTCGCCCAGCTGCTGAACCCGCCGACGGATTTCGATGGGGTGTTGGCCGATGACCGTGGCGCAGTCCTGGGCCTGTGGTCGAGTTTTTCATTCGAGAACGGGCGTGAAACCTTGCAGGGGAACCGGGGCGTGCCGATCGACCTGGTCGACGAGATGCTGGAACACCTGCGTTCCGGGCGGCCACTGCATACCCTGGACGCCGACCTGACCTTGCAGCCGTTGTCCGCTGCGCGCGAGCTCGGGCTGCCGGAAGAATGGGTGCATCGACTCGAGCAGGCCAATCCCGAGAAGCGCCAGGTGCTTTCCGTGGTGCGCCTTACCGGTGGTGCCAGGTCCGCCCGCATCCTCCAGCAGGGGGACTTGCTGCTTGCGGTCGACGGCCGGCCGGTCACGCAGTTCCGCGAGGTCGAACGCGCGGTCGTGGACCGGGACAGCGTGCGAGTGACCGTTTGGCGCAACGACAGCGAGCTGGCCTTCGACGTGCCGACTTCGTCCCTGCCGGGTTCCGACGTCGAGCGTGTCGTTCATTGGGCCGGCGCGACGTTGCAGGCGCCGCATCGTGCGATGAGCACACAGCGCGGCATCCGCCCCGAGGGCGTCTATGTCGCCTATTTCACCTATGGTTCGCCGGCCACCCGGTATCGGTTGTTGCCGGGCCGCCGCATCGTCGAGGTCGATGGTCGTCCGACGCCGGACCTCGACGCGTTCCTGAAAGTCGTCGGTGGGCGGCCGGATCGGTCGGCGATTCGCATCCGCACGCTGACCTGGAACAATGCGCCCGAGGTCATCACCCTGAAGCTCGACCGCCATTACTGGCCGACCTACGAATTGCGGCGTACCTCTTCGGGGTGGGTGCGCCACGCGATCGACTGACAGGGCGGGTAGAATGGCCGGATGACAGTATCCGGCCCGCCATCCTCCGCAGAGCTGCACAAGGCCGTCGGCGCGTTGCGTGCCGGCGGTCTGGTCGCGTTCCCGACGGAGACGGTCTATGGCCTTGGTGCCGACGCGTCCAACCCGCAGGCGGTACGTCGTGTTTTCGCCTTGAAGGGCAGACCCGAGACGCATCCCTTGATCGTCCATCTCCACGATGCCGCGCAGATCGATGACTGGGCGGTCGATGTCACGCCGGCCGCGCGTCGACTGGCCGCGGCGTTCTGGCCCGGTCCCTTGACGCTGGTCCTGCATCGCTCGTCGCGCGTTCCCGATGCCGTGACGGGCGGACAGGACACGGTCGCCCTGCGCATCCCCTCCCACCCGGTGGCCCGTGCGCTGCTGGCGGCTTTCGGTGGCGGGATCGCCGCGCCTTCCGCCAATCGCTATGGCCGCGTGTCCGCGACCTGTGCGGCACACGTGCGCGAGGAGTTCGGCGATGCACTGCCAGTGGTGCTCGACGGGGGCGACAGTGATGTCGGCCTGGAGTCGGCCATCGTCTCCTGCGTCGAAGACCCTCCACGACTGCTGCGGCCAGGTGCCATCACGGCGGCGCAGCTGCACGCGGTGGCCGGCGGCCTTGCAGTCGGTGCGGCAGGTGGTTCGCCGCGCGTGCCGGGTAGCACGCGCTCCCATTACGCCCCGAGCACGCCGGTGGAGCTCGTTGCCGACGCCGCGCTCGACACGGAGGCGGGGCAGGATCTGGCAGCGGGTCGCCGCGTTGCGGTGCTCGCCCGCCGCCCGCTGCCTGCCGGCCTGCGATCGGTCGACTGGATAGATGCGGGTGTCGATGTCGCGGCCTATTCGCATGCGCTGTATGCGAACCTGCGTGCGCTCGACAAGCGCGGTTGTGCACGCATCCTCGTCCAGACGGTGCCGGATGAGGAATCCTGGAGCGCCGTGCGCGACCGCCTGTCGCGCGCCGCCGCACGCAACGACTCGGCATCGGCCTGAACCCTTTTCAAATTTTTCGTATCCCGGAGCGCCGCTGACATGGCCCAGACGTTCATCGATCCGTTTACGCCCGCCCAGGTCCGCCGTCTGGTCGAGCGGTATGGTTCGCCCCTGGTGATCATCGATTGCGAGCGCGTCCGCGCCCAGTACAGGGCGCTGGCCAGGGCGCTGCCGGGCGTCGACCTGCATTACGCACTCAAGCCGCTGCCACATCCCGCCGTGGTCGGGACCATCCTGGAAGAGGGCGGATGGCTCGACCTTGCGACGACCGGCGAGGTGCAGCTCGCTTCGCGCCTCGACGCGGACCCGAAACGCTGCATCCATACGCATCCGATCAAGCGCGACAAGGACATCCGCAACGCGCTGGATGCGGGCGTGCGCGTGTTCGTCGCCGACAATCCGGATGAGATACGGAAGTTCCGCCGTTACCGCAACGAGGCCGAGTTGCTGCTGAGGGTGTCGTTCCGCTCGCCGGGTGTCGTCAGCGACCTGTCGCGCAAGTTCGGCTGCGATCCTGAAGATGCGCTGGAGCTGGCGCGGCTCGCTGCGAAGCTTGGGGTGCCCGTGCGTGGTTTTTCCTTCCACGTCGGCAGCCAGGCGCCCGATGCACGCAAGCATGTGGAGGCGATCGCCGTCTGCGCCAGGCTGCTGGCAGACGCGCGTCGCGAGAAGCTGGGGCGTTTCGATACGCTGGACATCGGCGGCGGATTCCCCATCGAGTACCGCCAGCCGGTGGAAAGCATCGGCCGGTTCTGCGCCCCGATCCGCAAGGCGCTCTCGGCACTGCCCAAGCGTATCCGCGTCATCGCCGAGCCGGGTCGTTTCATCGCCGGGCCTTCCGCCATCGGCGTCTCCACCGTGATGGGCCGCGCGCAGCGCGAGGGCCGTTGGTGGTATTACCTCGACGATGGCGTATATGGCTCGTACAGCGGCCAGATCTACGACCACGCCCGGTATCCGGTGCGCGCCCTGAAGGACGGTCCGCTGCATGCTTCGGTGCTGGCCGGCCCGACCTGCGACAGCATCGATGTGATCGCCGAGGATGTGCC
>JBDLPS010000144.1:0-5226 GCA_039800965.1 Pseudomonadota bacterium
AGGTCGAGCGGATCGACCGTGGAGATGTCCACACCATCCAGCTTCACCCGGCCCACCTGCGGATCATGGAAGCGCAGGAGCAACTGGAACATCGTGCTCTTGCCCGCACCAGACGGACCGACGAACGCGACCGTTTCGCCCGGTTCGATGTCCAGCGTCACGCCGTCCAGCGCCGCGGCATCCGGACGCGACGGATAGTTGAAGCGCACGGATTCAAAGCGGATCCCGCCACGGATCGGCTGCGGGAATCGCGCCGGCTCGTCCGGGGCGCGGATCGAAGGACGGGCATCGAGCAGCTCGGCCAAACGCTCCATCGCGCCCGCCGCGCGCTGGACCTCACCCCACTGCTCGATCAGCGCCGCGGCCGCGGCCATGACGAACAGGGCATAGAGCAGGAACTGTCCCAACTGACCCGCGCTCATCTCGCCGGCGAGCACGGCACGTGCACCCAGCCACAGCACCAGCGTCACGGCACCCATCACCAGCATCGTACCCAGGGCCGTCAGGCGGGCACGCACGCGGTTACGGCGCACGGCCGTGGCGAAACTCTCTTCCACCGCACGGGTGAAGCGCAGGGACTGCAGACCCTCGAGCGTGAACGCCTGGACGGTCTGCATGGCTCCGAGGGTTTCGCCCGCAAGGCCGCTGGAATCGGCGATGCGGTCCTGTGAATCACGCGACAGCCTGCGCACGCGCCGCCCCACGGCGAACAGCGGCAGGAGGATCGCCGGGACCAGCGCGACGATGATCCCCATCAGCCAGGCACTGGTCGCGCCCATGAGGACCAGGGCGCCCACGAGATTCAGCGAGGAACGCAAGGTGATCGAAAGACCAACGCCGGAAATGGACTGGACGAGCGTGGTATCCGCCGTGAGGCGCGACAGCACCTCGCCGGTCCGCGTGACCTCGAAGAACGCCTGGTCCATCTGGACGATGCGCCGGAACACGTCGGAGCGAAGGTCGGCCACGACGCGCTCACCAAGCCATGTCACGAGATAGAAGCGCAGCGCGGCGAATACGCCGAACAACACGGCGGCCATCAGGAAGCCGACGAAATAGCGGTTGATCGAGGCGGCATCGCCATGCGCCATGCCGTGGTCGAGGAGCTGGCGCACCGCAACCGGCAGCGCCAGCATGGCCCCGGATGCAACCAGCAGCGCCACCAGGGCGCACGCCAACGTCCCTCGGTAAGGGCGAAGGTAAGGCCACAGCGCCCGCAGGGGCTTCAGCGTCCTGCCCTTCGGACGATCGGGCTGTGTCCCGCGTGCCATGCGCTCAGACCAACCGGTTGAGGCCGTTGTAGGCGGCGATACGGTAAGCCTCCGCCATCGTCGGGTAGTTGAAGGTCGTGTTCACGAAGTACTGCAAGGAGTTCAGGTCCGGGCTGGCCATCACCGTCTGCCCGATGTGCACGATCTCCGACGCGTTGTCGCCGAAGCAGTGAACGCCGAGGACCCGCAGCGTGTCCGGATCGAACAGGATCTTGAGCATGCCGACGCGCTGGTTCGTCATCTGGGCGCGGGCCAGCGACTTGAAATGGATGTGCCCCAGTTCGTAGCGCACGCCCGCCTGCTGCAGTTCGCGCTCGCTGCGGCCGACGGACGAGATCTCGGGAATGGTGTAGATGCCGCTGGGCACCAGGTCGAGACGAGGTGCCGGAGTGGACGGATCCACGATGTAGGCACCGACATGCCCTCCCTGCTGGTAGGCGGCGCTTGCAAGCGCCGGCGGGCCGATCACGTCACCCGCGGCGAACACGTGCGGCACCGCGGTCTGGTAATGCTCGTTCACGGCGATCTGGCCACGCTGGTTGGCGGACAGACCGATGGCACCGAGGTTCAGTCCGTCCGTGTTGCCCGTACGCCCATTGGCCCAGAGCAGCAGGTCCGACTTGATGGCACGCCCGGACTTGAGCTTGACGACAACATCGTGTTCGCGGGCCTCGCAGCCATCGAATTGCTCGTTGTGGCGGATGATGCAACCCTGGTCTCGCAGGTGGTAGGAAAGCGCCTCTGCGATTTCCTCGTCCATGAACGACAGGAGCCTATCCTGCGTGTTGACGAGATTCACCTTGCAACCCATGTTCAGGAAGATCGACGCGTACTCGCAACCGATGACGCCTGCGCCGTAGATCGTGACCGAGAACGGTGATTCATCGAAGCGCAGCACCGTGTCGCTGTCACGGATGCGCGGATGCGTGAAATCCAGGCCGGGCGGGTGGTAAGGGCGCGAACCGGAAGCGATGACCACATGGCCGGCCGTGATGCGGTAGGGCTCTTCAGCCCTCGGCGTGATTTCCAGCGTGTGCGCGTCGATGAATGCAGCCGAACCGGCCAGCACGGGGACGCGGTTGCGGTCGTAGAAACGCTGGCGCATCTGCACCTGCGCCTCGATGACCTTGTCGGCGCTCGACAGCAACTGCGGGAAGGTCACCTTCATGTGGGAGGCGAGATCCCTCAGCATCGGGTTCGCCCGCACGTCGCTCAATGACTTGACGGCGTGACGCAGTGCCTTGCTCGGGATGGTTCCGCGGTGGGTGCAGCCCCCTCCGACTTCGGCATCGCGCTCGACCACCGCCACCTTGCGGTGATGCTTGGCGGCCATCATGGCCGCGCCCTCCCCGGCCGGACCGGTACCTATGACGACGACATCGTAGTGCTCCATGCGCACATGCTAACGCCGCCGCGGCACGGATGCGTGTCAGTCGTCCTGCATGACCCGACCCGGGAAGAGCGTGTCGGTGTACCCGAACCGGGTCAGGTCCCGGATACGCCGCGGGAACAGGATGCCATCGAGGTGGTCCACCTCGTGCTGTACGACGCGCGCGTGGAAGCCATCCACCGTGCGATCGATGCGCACTCCCTGCGGATCGAAGCCCTCGTAGCGCAGGCGCTGGTACCGCGGCACCAACCCACGGAGGCCGGGGACAGACAGGCACCCTTCCCAACCGTCCTCCTGCTCCTCGCCCAGGAAGGTCAGCACCGGGTTGACGAGCTCGGTGTAAGGCACCGGCTTCGCGTCCGGGTAACGGGGAGAAGATTCGAAGCCGAAGATCACCACACGGAGGGGGACGCCGATCTGCGGCGCGGCGAGCCCCGCGCCGTGCTGCGCCAGCATGGTGTCCCGCATGTCCTGCAGCAGCGAATCGAGCGCGGACGTACCGAAGGCCTCCACCTCCACCGCTCGCGACAACAACAGGGGATCACCCATCTTCAACACGGGTCTGGCAGCCATGCCCTTCCTCCTCCAAAAAAGAAGGCCCGGGAAATACCCGGGCCTTCGTCTGGCGCCTTTCGGTCCAGCGCGACGCAGTGCCGAGGCACGCGCCGGCCAGGACCAGCGGAACTTACCAGCGACCGCCGCCGCCACCGCCGCCCTGACCACCACGGAAGCCGCCGCCACCGCCGCCCGGGCCGCCGCGGAAACCACCACCACCACCCGTGCGCGGCTTGTCCTGCGCTTCGTTGACGCGCAGCGGACGACCGTTCATGGAGTAACCATTAAGCGCCTGGATCGCGCGCTGCGCGTCGGCGGCCGGCATCTCGACGAAACCGAAGCCACGGGGACGGCCCGTCTCACGGTCCGTCGGCAGCGCTACCGACTCGACGGTGCCGTGCTGCGAGAACAGCGCACGGATATCGCTGTCGGTCGCCGAGAACGGCAGGTTGCCAACGTAAATCTTCGCCATGTGTATCGATCTCCAACGGTTAAAAGTGCCATCACTTGATCGGAGACCCTTCCACTAGAGCTCGCGCGCACTTGCCGGCACGACAGGACAGAAGACGGACGACCAACGATCGAGGAACATTCTATACGTGCATTCCGCTAGGAAAAAAGCCCTTTTTCACCAATGTCAAGGATTTCCGGATAACCCGCACGGACGCAGCGCGTCATTTCGGATCGCAACGTATCGCGTCGATTTAAGGCTTTTCATTCAATGGGTTAGATTCCGCACGCAGCCAGACGCGCCATCTGCCCATCAGACAGGCACAGCGTCGTGGCGCCCATGATCTCGGCCAATTGCGTGACGGACGTCGCACTGGCGATCGGCGCCGTCACCGCGGGACGGGCCAGCAGCCAGGCCAAAGCCACCTGCGCCGGCGAAGCGGCAGTCTCGGCCGCCACGGCATCGAGCGCCGCCAGCACCGACGGTCCGCGACCCGCCAGGTAGCGTCCGGCCATCATCATGCGGGCGCTCCCCGCGAGATCCTGGCTCGAGCGGTACTTGCCGGTGAGGTATCCACTGGCAAGCGAGAAATAAGTGACGACGCCCAGGCCCTCGGCCACGCAGACGGACGACAATTCGGTCTCGAACTCGGTGCGCTCGAGCAGGTTGTAGTGCGGCTGCAGCACCTGGTAGCGCGGCAGGTCCCGCACCGACAGCGCCTCGCGCAACCGTGCGGCCGTGAAGTTCGACGCACCGATGCAACGCACCTTGCCATCGCGCAGCAACTGCTCATGCGCGCGCAACGGCTCCTCGACGCCCAGGGACAGGTCGTCGCGATGCGAAAAATACAGGTCGATGTAGTCCGTACGCAGCCGACGCAGCGAATCCTCGACACTGCGCAGGATGTAGTCCCGCCGCAGACCCTTCCTGTCGGGCGCGACCTCCCAGCCGACCTTGGTGGCAAGCACGACGTCGTCCCGACGGCCGCGCCGCGCCAGCCAGTTGCCGATGACGGTCTCCGATTCACCGCCACGATGGCCGGGCACCCAGGCTGAATAGGCATCGGCCGTGTCGATGCAATTTCCGCCGCCCTCGACGAAGGCATCGAGGATGCGGAAGGACGTCGCCTCGTCGGCCGTCCAGCCGAAGACATTGCCACCGAGTACCAGCGGATGGATCTGGAGGCCCGTCCGGCCCAGTTGCCTGCGTATCATGGGCGCCAACTCTCCCCCAGGCCCCCCATGACGGCAAGCCCCGCACCGCTGCGCATCGCCCTCGGCGAGGACCACCAGGACCTCGCGCAGGTGCTGGCGATGCTGATCGACATGCAGCCGGACCTGCACTGCATCGGTCACGCGGCGACTGCCGGTGGAGTGCTGGAACTCGCGGAGCGGGAAGCACCCGACGCCTATGTGCTGGACCTCACGCTCGCCGACGGATCCTGCATCCCGTTGGTCGCGCGGCTTCGCGCGCGGCAACCCGACTGCCTCGTCGTGGTGTTCACCGGATACGCGGACCCGGCCCTGGAAGCAGCCTGCCGCACGGCAGGCTGCGATGCA
>JBDLPS010000145.1:0-3267 GCA_039800965.1 Pseudomonadota bacterium
GCCTTGAACCGAGGCTCGTCCTGCAGGTAGTAGTCGCGGTCGGGAAGGCCCAGGCCGCTTTGACTCAGATCCAGGATGTACTTTGAGGAGTCCTTGGCGTCCTGGTGCACGTTTCCCTGCAGCAGTGTCGGCACGCCCACCCGGTTGTAGTGGCCGGCCAGAGCGAAGTATTCAGCCTTGTCCTTGATGGCATCGATGCGGCCCAACGGACGCTGCAGCGGCGTGACCCCCGCGGCTTCGATCGCGGCCTCGTCCATGAAGCTGGTGTACAGGTCAACCAGCTTCTGCTCCTCGGCAGTGCGCACCTTCCGCGTCTTGACCAGGTTCTCGATGATGTCGCGCAACTGGTCCTGCGTGTCGTCATTGAGTTTGTCGAATGAGCCGTAGCGACCCCGGTCGGCCGGGATCTGCGTGGTGTCGAGCCAGCGGCCGTTCACATGTTGGTAGAAATCGTCCTGTGGACGCACGCTGGCGTCCACGTACTGCAGGTCGATGCCTGACCGCAGCGTGTCGGCCGACGCGCCGAAGGCCAGCAGGCCGCCAGCCAGCAACAGGGGAAACTTGTGCATGGAAACCTTCCGGAAAGTCGATGCGAAAGTCTGGCGCAGCCCTCAGGTCAGGGTCAATGTGCCATCCCCCGGGGGGCGTCTCAGGGTGCCGGAACGACGCTCCCACTCCGCTGACCCGAGGCATCCGGCGCATCCCGGTTGTTCTCCGCGCAGGAATATTCCCGGATGCGCCAGCCAGGGCGACGCGAGTACTGCACCGTGATCACCACCGGCTTCGTGAAGGCCTCCGGATCCGTGATCGTCATTTCGTTGCGGATCGTGGTGGCGTCGACTGGGGTGATCCGCTCGACGATCCGCATCTGCTCGCTGTGGGGCAATCCGCGTACGGGTTTGCGTGTATTGAAGCCGATCGTATCGATAACCAGTGTCCTGCCCTCCCAGCGGCCGATGGAATCGCCGTTGTAGGAGGGGTCAAGATCTTCCGGGTCGAGATGCTGCGTGCGGTTCAGCGAGATCCGGCGCACCTGGCTCTCGGCCTCGAAGAGGAAAGTGATTCTGCCCGGCGTGCTCAGCACTTCGAACGGGTAGGGGTAGGTCATGATCGTCGGCATGCCCGGCCATTCACAGCCGGCAGCGCCTTCAGCCAGCTTCTGCGCCTCGGCCTGCATGCGCCGATGGATCTCCAGATACCGCGGCGTCAGCGGCGGTGCTTCGGGCGTGGCGGGCGCTGCACGCAGTTCCTCCGCGGTCTGGCGCCGACGGCCCTCGCGCTTCATGCGTTCGTCCAGCGTGTTGTCGTTCATCCAGACGCCGGAGAGGTCGAAGGGGGCTCTGGAAGGGCGCGAAGGCGGTGCTGTGGCACCCATCACGTTGCCCGCCAGGGCGAGCAGCGCCCCGACCGACGAGACGAAGGCAGGCCTAGCCATGGTAGAACAGCTTCGATCCGTCGGCCTTCGTGACCTCGATGAAGCTGCCGCCGGGTTCACCGCTCCGGAGCGGGTAGATCTCGATCGTGACCTTGTCGCCGGCTGTCAGCGCGTTTCGCTTCCAGCCGTTGCGACTGAGGATGCCCGGGCTGCCGCCCTCGAGGCTCCACTCCGTCACCTTGCCTGCCGCGTCGGTGACGGTGACCTGGATCCAGGAGTGAGGGTTCGTCCACTGGAACTCGCGGACCACTCCGGAGATCACGATCGTCCGTTCGCGGTCGAACATGGCGAAGGAATGGTGCGCCGGCGCGTAGCCGGGCGCGCAGAGCAGCAGCGCGGAAAGCCCGAGGACGCTGCAAGATCTGGTGCGGCTCATGCGTTCATTCTCCATGCTCGACAGCCATGCGACAGTCTGCCCTTGCCCGGCGCGCCAGACAACGAGCGAGCCGGCCCCGGCCGGGCCGGCTATCATGCGGATCAAAGAATAACGAGTTGGGGGGGGAATCATGAGCACAAAGATCCGCCAGGTCGTGGTCCTGGCACTGGTGCCCGCGTTGTTGCTGGGCGGTGCGTTCAACGGCGCCCAGGCGGCCGAAGCGAGGGCCTCCCGATGGTCCAGTCCCGCCACCTGGCCGAACAGGAAGGTGCCGGTCGCCGGTGACAAGGTGGTCATCGCCAGCGACAGGAGCGTAATCCTGGACGTCACTCCGCCGCCGCTGGGCGGCCTGACGATCAACGGCACGTTGCGCTTTGCGGATGACGCGGACCTTGCGCTCACCACAGAATGGATCATGCTCCACGGCGAGCTCGCGATCGGCACAGAGGCCGCTTCGCACAAGCACAAGGCCACCATCACGCTCACCGACAACGTGAAGCAGGAAGAAATGATGGGCATGGGCGATCGCGGCATCATGATCGCCGGCGGCACCCTCAACCTGCATGGTGATCGAACCCATACCTGGAGCAAGCTCGCCGCGACGGCTGAAGCCGGCGCCACGTCCATACAGGTTCTCGACGCGGCAGGTTGGCGCGTGGGGGATGAAATTGTCCTGGCCTCGACGGATTACGACCCGCGCCAGGCCGAGCGGCGGAGCATCGCCGCCATCAGCGGCAACATGATCACGCTCGACAAGAAGCTTGAGTACATGCACTTCGGCAAGATCAGCTTCGGCGTCGACGAACGCGGCGAAGTGGGTCTGCTGACCCGCAATATCAAGATCCAGGCCTCGGAGGATGCGGCACAGAGCTACAAGGGCGGCCACATCATGGCGATGGTGACGAGCAAGATGTTCGTCGAGGGCGTCGAGCTAAACCGAATGGGCCAGCACATGGAGCTGGCGCGGTATCCCATTCACTGGCATCTCGACGGCGACGCGAAGGGCCAGTACATCCGGAATGCGTCCATCCACGACACGTACAACCGCTGCGTGACGGTGCATGGCACGCACAACCTGCGCGTCGAGAACAACGTCACTTACAACACGGTGGGCCACTGCTTCTTCCTCGAGGACGGCATCGAGACCGGCAACGAGTTCGTGCACAACCTCGCCATCCAGACGAAGTGCCATCCCACGAAGAAGTGCGTGCCGACCAATCTGGCTGCCGCAGGAGAGAGCATCGAAACCCGCCAGGGCGCTGCGACGAACGGCCAGCAGTCCAAGGACGTGCTGCTGCCTTCCGACAACACCGTGGCGAGCTTCTGGATCACGAACCCGGACAACAGCTACATCGACAATGTGGCGGCCGGTTCCGACGAGAATGGGTTCTGGATGTCCCTGCCGGAACATCCCCAGGGCGCGTTCGCGGGCTCGGAAGTTGCCAAGACCATCTGG
>JBDLPS010000146.1:0-7489 GCA_039800965.1 Pseudomonadota bacterium
TGGTAGCTTGATTTGCGGATCCGGCGACCGCTCGGGTAATCGACGTAGACCAGCCCGAAACGCTTCGAGTAACCGAAGGCCCACTCGAAGTTGTCCATGAAGCTCCATGCCCAATAACCGCGAAGGTCCACGCCGGCGTCGATGGCATCCTTCGCCGCGGCAAGGTGACCTTGCAGGTACTCGATTCGCTCCGGGTCCCGCACTTCACCCGACGGGTCCGGGTAATCGGCACAGGAGGCCCCGTTCTCGCTGATGTAGAGCGGCATGCCGGGCGCATCGGCAGCGAGACGCAGCAGGAGATCCTTCAGGCCCCGCGGCTCGATGATCCATCCCATGTCGGTCTTGGGGCGATCGGGCGGTTCGACATCGGTGAACGGCAGGCCGAGCGAGAACGGGGCGGCAAAGCCGCCGCCCCAGCCAGCCACCCGTGCCTGTGCGCTGCGCGCCGGATCGCAGACATGGCGAGGGTGGTAGGTGTTGATGGAAATGAAATCCGGAGGCGTGCCGCCAATGCGCGCGAGGTCGCCCGCCTGCACCCTGCCCTGGCCCTCGAGCCAGCCCGGGTGCAGCAGTCCCATCGAGTCGGGGTAAGCGCCCTTCACCAGCGGGTCGAGGAAGGACGCATTGAGCTGGAGGTCAGCAAGCGCCGCAGCCCGGTGGTCTGCGTCATCGGCGGACCAAGGATAGATATGGCTCATGTTGAGCGCGATGCCGACCTGTGCACCGGGATCGCGCGCCTTGATGGCCGCCTGCGCCGCACCGTGCGCCAGCAGCAAGTGGTGGTGCGCCGCAGCCGCCTGCCCGGGGTCGGAAATACCCGGCGCGTGGAGCCCCAACGCATAGCCAAGGTAGGCAACCACCCACGGCTCGTTGATGGTCGTCCAGTAGCGCGCGCGCCCGGCATATCGGGCCGCGACAATATCGGCATAGGCCTCGAAGGCGGGGACGATATCCCGCACGGCCCAGCCTCCCCGGTCCTGCAGGGCCTGCGGCAGATCCCAGTGGTAGAGCGTCGGAGCCGCGTGGATACCGCGACGCTCCAGCCCGTCGAACAGTCGATCGTAGAACGCCAGTCCCGCATCGTTCGCGGCACCGACACCCTGCGGCAATACGCGCGGCCACGCGATGGAGAACCGGTAGACCTGCACGCCGAGTTCGGCCAGGAGGTCGAGGTCCTCGTCGAGGCGGTGGTAGTGGTCGCAGGCGATGTCGCCGACATCGCCATGATGGACACGACCGGGGACTCGGCTGAAGAAGTCCCAGATGGACGGGCCGCGGCCGCCTTCGGCGATAGCCCCTTCTATCTGGTAGGACGAGGTGGAAACACCCCAGGCAAAGCCCGCTGGAAAACCGGCATGGCGCATCGATCCTCCCCCGAGACATTTACCGAGCGATCGCTCGGTAAATGGATGCTACACAAATCCGGGCGTGCGTGCTGCGCCGCTTCGGGGGCTTATTCCACGCAACTGAAGCTCGCGGCCGCGTTGATGTCCCCCTTGCCCGAATAACGGGGCCAGCCCGGGTAGCGGCAGACCGGACGCGTGCGACCAGCAGTAGCCTTGTTCGCATCCGAGGCGACCAGCTCACCCGGGGCCTTGCCCTGCTCCACCCAGGCTTCAAGCGCATCGAGCGATGACATGCGGGCGGCGAAGGGGCCCGTGACGTGGCCCGTGCCGGGCAGCGTGTAGAAGCGCAGGAAGCCCTCGAGCGCCGTGGCGTTGTAGCGCTTCTGCAGGCGACCGTAATACTGGATCGAGCTGTACGGCGAGATAAAGTCATCGGCCAGGCCATGGAACCAGATCATCTTGCCGCCGCGCTTGCGGAACCCGTCGAGGTTCGTGTCGTTCGCGCTCATGCTGTGTCCGAGCTCGCGGATGCGGGCCTGGTAGGCCTTGGGGTCGAAGCCCTGATAGACATCGAGCTTGGGGTCCTGCGCGATGGCGATGCCGAGCGTCGCGGCACCGGGCGCGTACTGCAGCGCCTGCGTGGGGCCGGTGGCACCCAGGATGTCGCCGCCACCATCTTTGAACGTGGAACCGGCGAAGGGCGTCCACTTGGGGAAGGCCGCGGATTCCTTGTCATCCGCGAAGATCGGGAAGCCGACCTCGTAAGGCTTGTCGATGGCGTTCAGCGCCGTGATCTGCGGATCAGACAGGCATTGGTCGCCCGTGTCCGCGCCGCCAGGGCAACGGATCGGGTTGCCGTCCTTAAGCTGCTTGAGTTCCGCGTTCTTCGACTCGCAGGCGGACAGGTTGCTGATGATGCCGTCGGTCGCCCCGTCCAGCGCATCGCAACGCTCGTACACCTTTGCAACGAAGGCCTTGGCCTTGGCCGGATTGATCCAGGCCTTGCCACCCTCGGCCATCAGGGCCTTGGCGTAGTTCCAGGCCGACAGGTGCAGCATCACGACGTTATGCGCCGGATAACCGGCGATAACGCCGTCGTAGTCCTTCGGGTAACGCTGCGCGGCATCGAAACCTTCGTGGCCGCCCTGCGACGCACCGATGAAGTAGGAATGAGCCGCCTTGGCGCCATAACGAGCCTTGATGAGCTCCACGGCGACGTCGTGCGTCTTCTTGATCTGCAGGTGGCCGTAGTTCGCCAGCGCCTCGGCATTCATGTAGAAGCGGCCATCGAAGGCAATGCTGCTCTGGTGCCCGGAGTCGCTGCCCAGCGTCACGTAACCGCGCTTGAGCGGCGTGGCCTCGCTCTCCGGCTGACGGCTGTAAGGGCCCAGGCCCGTGACCAGCACGCCGTTCAGCCCGCCGCCACCGAACTGCAGCATCTTGCGGTTCCAGTTCGACGGCAGGTTCACCTGGAAGCGGATGTCCGGCGCGGCGCGATCCACCGGATGGATGGCCCCCAGCACCTTGCAGTACTCCCCGTTGGCGTTGCCCGGGGCATCGGCGGCAACCAGGTCGGCGGACGCGACCTCGGCACCGGAACTCGGCTCCCCGATCCTGCCCGCCGGGACCTTCAGCCCGACAAGTTTCTGACAGGCCGCCGTGGCGGGCACCGTTGGCGCAGCGGCCCCGGCAGCGGACTGCCCCAGCACGAGCGCGGCCACCAGGAGGCCCAGGGCGCGTCGGGTCGGTTTGAACGAATTGACGTGGTGCATGGAAGGTCCCCGATAAATCAAGCGTTGTGGCCATGCCGGCTGTCGCGCCGGCTTGGTCGCAGCTTCATTTCTGTGGGGACATTCGTCAAGTTGATGCAGAATCACCGCTCCTACCCGGGGATCAACCGATGAGCGCAGCACGACTGGAACGCAGCATCCTGGCAACCCTCTTCCTGCTGGTCGGCGGGCTGGCATGCGCCGCCGAGGCCGAAAAGGACTGGGCTGGCATCGGCCACACGGCGTGGGAGCAGCGCTTCAGTCCGCTCAAGCGCATCAACGACAAGAACGTGAAGGGCCTGAAGCTGGCCTGGCATGCCGACCTGCACACCTTCCGCGGCGTCGAAGCCAATCCGATCGTCGTGGACGGCGTGCTCTACAACGTGTCCGCCTGGTCGATCGCCACGGCCTACGACGCGACCAACGGCAAGGTGCTGTGGACCTACGATCCCAAGGTGCCGGTCGAATGGTCGCGCATCGCCTGCTGCGGCCCGGTGAGCCGTGGCGTCGCCTACGCGGACGGCAAGATCTTCGTCGGCTCGTTGGACGGCCGACTGGTCGCGCTGGACGCAAAGACCGGCAAGGAAGTCTGGGTCGCGCAAACGCTCGACAAGGGACAGCCGCTGGCCATCACGGGCGCGCCGCGCATCGCGGACGGCAACGTGGTCATCGGCAATGCGGGCGGCGATCTCGGTGCCCGCGGCTATGTGTCCGCGTACGATGTGAAGACGGGCAAGCAGGCATGGAAGTTCTACATCGTGCCGGGCGACCCGGCAAAGCCAGACGGCGTCGCATCGGATCCCGTGATGCCGATGGCGGCGAAAACCTGGAAGGGAGACTGGTGGAAGACCGGTGGCGGCGGCAATGCCTGGGACGGCATGGTGGTCGACCCGGAACAGCATCTGGTCTTCATCGCGACCGGCAATGGTTCGCCGCATCCTATCGCCTTCCGCAGCCCGGGCGGCGGGGACAACCTGTTCCTGTGCTCCATCGTCGCGCTCGACGCGCGCACGGGTGAATACCGCTGGCACTTCCAGGAAGTGCCGGGCGAGGAATGGGATTACGACTGCGCCAATGGGCCGATCCTCGCCGACATCGAACTGGACGGACAGAAGCGCCAGGTGCTGCTGCATGCCCCGAAGGACGGCTTCTTCCGCGTACTGGACCGCACGAACGGCAAACTGCTTTCAGCGGGCGGCTACGTGCCAAACACCTGGGCCTCGGGCATAGACATGGCCACCGGTCGCCCCAAGGTCAACGCCGAAGCCTTCCTGCAGGAAAAGCCGGTGCTGCTGACGCCGGGTTTCGGCGGCGGCCACAACTGGAACCCGATGTCCTACAGCCCGGTCACGGGCTATGCCTACATCCCCGCGCAGGAGCAGTACGAGGTCAATTCACGCAAGGCCGATGGCGAATTCAGGTTCGTGCTGGGCCAATCCACCAATGGCCAGGCCGTCGGCAACTATCCCGAACTGCGCAAACAACTGAACGAGTATGCGCAGAACAACGAGAAGGGCTACCTGCTCGCCTGGGACGTGGCGAAGCAGAAGGAAGCCTTCCGCGTGCCCTACCCCTTCCCGGGCAGCGGCGGCACGCTGGTGACCGCCGGCAACCTGGTCGTGCAGGGCACGATCAACAAGACGCTCGCGATCTACCGCGCGGACAACGGCCAGAAGCTCTGGGAAATGCCGGTGCAGAGCGTGCCGGCCGCCGCGCCCATGAGCTATGAAGTGAAGGGCAAGCAGTACATCGCGGTGAATGCCGGCTGGAACAGCGCTATCGTCGCCAAGCTGAGCACGCCGGAAAAGCCGTTCTCGTACGCCGAGGCGCGCCTGCTCGTGTTCTCGCTGGACGGCAGGGACAAGCTGCCGCCGGCACCGGCCTCGTCCTCCATCGAGCCCCCGCCGGCCGAACAGCAGCCGATCGAGGCCGTGAAAGTCGGCCAGGCGCTCTATGCCGAACACTGCGCGATCTGCCACGGCCAGAACGCCGTGGGTGGCGTGAAGGACCTGCGCTACCTCACCGAAGAGAAGCGCGGCAAGTTCTTCGACATCGTGCTGGGCGGCATGCTGAAGAAGGGCGGCATGCAGAGCTTCGCGGACAAGGTCTCGAAGGACCAGGCCGCGCAGATCCACAGCTACCTGATCAACCGCGCCCAGGAAGACTGGCAGCCGGACTTCATGAAGCCCAAGCGCAAGTAAGCTACCGCCCGAAGGCCTCGCCACCCGCCCGAGGACTCGGAGCCGGCATCGGCTTTCCGGTCACAGGGTTGGGGTAATGGAAGGGCTCGGCGTAGTAACTCGGATATGCGAGATACACGACCTTCGGCGGCAGGTCCGGCCAGGGCGGGAACTTCTCCGGGAAGGTATTCGTGATGACATTGTCGGCCCAGCCGACCTTGTAGCCGGAGTACATGTTGAAAGGACCGTGCAGCGTCTTCAGGCGCCACACGCCATCCTTCTTGATGTACTCGTTCTCGTAGTAGCAATGGCCCCATCCGCCCGAGCTCATCACGAAGGCGATGCAACGGGCACGAGCCGTAACGCCATCCGGCAGGATGGTCGGCAGGCACTGGAACTGCTGGTGGTCGATCAGCAGGCCATCGTGCGGGCCGATGGGCCCCAGCCCGACGGTCATGTATTCGAACACGCGGGCGCGACCGGTGAAGATTCCCTTGCCACCGATCTCGAGCGTGGCGTTCTCGTCGAAGAGCTCCGACAGCGAACGCCACTGCGCCTTGTCGACGTAGTAACCATAGGCGTTCTGCACGATCTCCACGTCGGTGAGGTCCTGCAGGCGCGTGATGCGCGTGCCGGCGGCATCGAGGCGCGACTGCAGCGACTTGAGGTCAGCCTCCGCCGGCGCCTTGGCCTGCGCGAAGTTCAGCGTTGCCAGGCCGAGCAGCAGCACTGCTTCAAGTGTCTTGATCATGGCGTCACTCTCCGGCGTGCGGCTTGCCGCTGACGGGGTTCGCATAGTGGTAAGGCACCACCTGCAGTTTCGGGAAGGACTGGTACACCACGGTGGGCGGTCGATCCGGCGGCGTGGTCGTGCTCGGTCCATCGACGGGGAACGGCTTTGCAGCCCAGCCCTGCTCGTAATCGCCCCAGAAGGTCACGTGGTAGTGCAGCTTGCTGAACTTCCAGATGCCCTTGTCGTTCACGTATTCGTTTTCGTACACGCCACCACCCCAGCGACCCTTGCCGGCACGCGAGAGCAGCACGTCGCTGCGCCAGCGGGCCTTGGCCGTGGCGTTGTCGGCCGACACATGGATGATCGGCTGCGCGGTGACGTAGTTGTTGAGCTGCCCCTCTTCCAGGCCCTGCGAACCCATCAGCGACAGGCCGCGCTCGATGCTCGCGTTGCCGACATACACACCACCCTGCCCGAACTCGTAGCTGCCCTCGCGGCTGAACAGCGCGGCGGCCTGCTTCCACTGACCCTTGTCGATGTAGTAGCCGTACATCGCCTGCAGGTTCTCGATGGCACGCGCCGAGCGCGTGCGGCCCAGCTGCAATTCCCTTGCATCGGCCTGGGCCTCGAGCCGTCCCAGCGCATCATCGGCACGCTTGACGGCCTTCACAGGCGCGAGGCTCTGGATGGCCGTCGGCGCCGTCGTGCCGGCGTAGTGGTACGGCGGCACGAAGACCGCGGGGAAAGGCTTGTAGGCGACGGGCGATGGCGCATCGGCGGGAAATTCTTTCGCCACGGCCGAGCGGGCCTCGGCGGCGGCGGGCTTCATCACGGCCCAGCCTCCTTCGTAGGGCGCCTCGAAGTTCAGATAGTACTGGCGTGCGGCGATCTTCCAGACACCGCCCTCCTTCACGTAGCGGTCCTCGATGACGGCATCACCCCAGCCCGCCCACTTTTTGTATTGACCGAGCAGGCCCCATTCGCGCCAGCGTGCCTGCGCGGTCAAACCATCGGCTGCGACCGTCACCACGGGCTGCAACTGCATGCGCAGATTCAATCGGCCGAACGGCAGGCCGGGCGCTTCCTTGAGGCTGCCGCCACCATGGCGCGTGAGCAGTTCGCGGATGCGGGCCTTGCCCTTGTAGAGGCCGTCCATGCCCCACTGGAAGCTCGCGTCTTCGGAGAAGAGGTCCGCCGCCTCGCCGAAATAGCCCTTGTCGGTGTAGTAACCAAAGGCACGGCCGAGCCGCTGGATCTGCGTTACCGCCTCGACCTGCGCCGTACCGGCCTCGATGGCAGCGAGGCGCGATTCGAGCGCTGCGTAGCGCGCGGCGTCGCTGGCGGCCAGGACGGATGCCGTCGGCGCCAGTGCCAACACACATCCCAGGATGCTGAGCTTCATCGGATACCCCCGACCGGTCGCAGGAACGCCGGCTTTGCGGTTAGGGTAGACGAATATGC
>JBDLPS010000147.1:0-6698 GCA_039800965.1 Pseudomonadota bacterium
GCACCGGCAGGCCTCTCGCGTGGGCAACACGGGTGATGGCCGACAGTTGCGCGCAGGAATACGTCGTGCCGCATTCGGTGACCTGTGCCAGCGTCACCGCGGCAGGCTGCAGGCTGTGTACCGAGGTGACGCGGGCTTTCAGTTCACGCTCGAGCACCTCGGCCTCGAGCCGCCCGTCCAGCGAAGGCAGGGGCACCAGCCGTGCTCCGGCGGTCTGCAGTTCGACGGCGCCACATTCGTCGTTCACCACGTGGGCGACGTCGGTCGCGAAGATCGCCCCGTAGGGTGGCGAGAGCGTCGCCAGGGCGAGTGCGTTGGCAGCAGTACCCGTGGCGACGGCGAAAGCCCGTACATCGCGGCCGAAATATCGGCTGAAGGCTGCATCGAGCTTCTGGCTCCACTCGTCCGCGCCATAGGATCGCGCCGGGCCGTGGTCCACGGCGGCGATGGCCGCCATGACCTCGGCTGCGGCAGGTGCCGTGTTGTCGCTGAGGAACTTCATGCCGCGATGCTAGGGATTCCGCGGCAGGCTTGCACGGACTTGTGCGCGCCGGTCGGCTGCTATCATGGCCGCGTGAACCTCAGCAGCCCGACCTGGGATCCTGGATTCGGCGACGACGTCGTCATCCGCGAGAGCGCCCGCTCCCGGCGCCTGCTGCTGCGGGTGCACGAAAGTGCCCAGGTGGAGGTGGTGGTTCCGCTCGGCACGCCGCTGCGACTCGTGCAGCAGTTCGTCGCCACCCATCTCGACTGGATCGTCGTGCGCGTCGCCCGGGCCCGGGCGAGGGCTCGTCCTCCCGAGGCCTTTCCGCCGGCCACGCTGGACCTCGTCGCGCTGGGGGAGCAGTGGCGGCTCGACGTCATGCCCGGCAACGGCCCTGCGCGTGTCACGCAGCAGGGCGATGATGTCCTCGTGCTGCGGGGGGACGAATCCCCGCTGGCCCGAAAGGCGGCGCTGCGTCGCTGGGTGGTGCGGCGAGCCCGGGCCGTGTTGCCGGATTGGCTGGCGGAGGTCGCGGCGCTTCACGGGCTTGCCTACCAGGCCTGCCAGGTCCGCCTGCAACGCACACGTTGGGGCAGTTGCTCGTCGAAGGGCCTGATCAACCTCAATGCTGCGTTGTTGTTCCAGCACCCGGATGTGCTGCGTTACCTCCTGGTCCATGAACTGGCACATACGCGCCATCTGGATCATTCAGCCAGGTTCTGGTCCCTCGTAGCGGCTTGCGAACCCGGTTACCGCCAGCTCGACGCGCAATTGCGCCGCGGCTGGCGCAATGTCCCCGACTGGCTGCGACCGCAGCGCAAGGTGAAGGCATGAGCGAATGTGACGTATCGGTGAAGGGTCGCGTCGACCTCAGCAACGAAGGCATTCACTGGGAGCTGGGTAGTTCGCAGTCCTATGCCGAATACCTGGGGCTCGATCTGTTGCTGAAGGCGCAGAAGCCCTTGTCCTTCGAGCACGATGAGATGCTGTTCATCATCGTCCACCAGGTTTCCGAATTGTGGATGCGCCTGTTCCGCCACGAACTCGATTCGGTGATCGATTGCATCCGCAAGGACGATATTGGGCGCTCCTTCAAGCTGTTCGGTCGAATCTCCCAGTTGCAGGACCAACTGCAGGCCGTGTGGGCGGTTCTGTCGACGATGAGCCCTGCGGATTACTCCGCCTTCCGCAATGTGCTGGGGCGTTCTTCCGGGTTCCAGTCCGCGCAGTACCGCCTGCTCGAGTTCGCGCTCGGCAACAAGAACGCGGACATGGTGCGCGTGCACGCAAGGGATGCCGAGGCACATGCCGTCCTCACGCGCGCGCTGCACGCCCCGGGTCTGTACGACGAGGTGCTTCGCCTGCTGAGCCGGCGGGGATACGGCATCCCGCAGGAATTGCTCGGCCGCGACCTGTCGGAGGCCTACGTCGGCAGCAAGGCGGTGGCCGGTGCCTGGCTCGGCGTCTACCACAACAAGGAAAAGGACTGGGACCTCTACGAGCTTGCGGAGCGGCTCGTGGACCTGGACCATAAGTTCCAGCTCTGGCGGTTCAACCACATGAAGACGGTCGAGCGGATCATCGGGCACAAGTCAGGCACCGGCGGCACCAGTGGCGTGAGTTACCTTTCCAAGGCGCTGGAGCTCAGGTTTTTTCCGGAACTGTGGCAGATCCGGACGGCGATGTAGCACGCGTTCGGTTTCGGCGGCGCAGGATCCGCCAGCCCAGCAGCAGGGACAGCATGGCTGCGTACGCAAGGGGTTCGCGGTAGTCCTTCTTCACCTGCCACCAGAAGTGCCAGACGGCAAGCAGGGCTACGGGGTACACAAGACGGTGCAGCCACTGCCATCGCAGCCCCAGGCGCCGCATCCAGCCGTTCGTCGAGGTGATGGCAAGGGGCGCCATCAGCAGCAGCGCGAGCAGGCCGATGGTGATGTACGGCCGTTTGGCGATGTCGTTGCCTATCGCACGCAGGTCCAGCCCCTGGTCGAGCCAGGCCCAGGCCATGAAATGCAGCGAGGCATAGAACGCGGCGAAGAGCCCCAGCATGCGGCGCAGCCTTTGCAGGTCGTTGTTTCCCGTCAGTTGCCGCAAGGGGGTGACGGCCAGCGTCAGCCACAGCAGTTGCAGCGCGGTCATGCCGCAACGATGGATGATCGTCCGCACGGGATCGACGCCCAGCGAGGCCTGGGTCAGCCCGAGGGCCGCGCCCAGCATCAATGCCGCCGGTGCCAGCGCCGCGGCGAACAGCGCTGGTTTCCACAGCCAGCGATAGCGTTGCGCGACAGTCATCCTGCGGTCAGAAGTAGCGCCGCAGGTCCATGCCCGAATAGAGCGCAGCCACCTCGTTCGCATAACCATTGAACGGCAGCGTGGCCTGGCGCTTTGCGAACAGCGAACCGCCGCCGATGTGCCGTTCGGAAGCCTGGCTCCAGCGCGGGTGGTCCACGGCCGGGTTCACGTTGGCGTAGAAGCCATATTCGCCCGGTGCGGCCCCCGACCAACTTGTGCGCGGCTGCTGTTCCGTGAAGCTCATCTTCACGATCGACTTGATGCCCTTGAAGCCGTACTTCCAGGGCACGACAAGCCGCAGCGGCGCTCCGTTCTGGTTCGGCAGCGCGCGACCATAGACGCCCACGGCGATCATCGTCAGCGGATGCATGGCCTCGTCCATGCGCAGGCCCTCTACGTAGGGCCAGTTCAGCACGCGGTCGCGCTGGCCCGGCATCTGTACCGGATCGTGCAAGGTGGTGAAGGCCACGTACTTCGCCTTGGACGTCGGCTTGAAGCGCCTGATGAGATCCGCCAGCGGGAAGCCGACCCACGGGATGACCATGGACCAGGCCTCGACGCAGCGCATGCGGTAGACGCGCTCCTCCAGGGACTGCGGTTTCAGGAGGTCCTCCAGCGCGAACGTGCCCTTGACCTCGCACTCGCCGTCGATGGCAACGTTCCAGGGGCTGGGGCGCAGCGATTTCGCATTGGCTTGCGGGTCGCTCTTGTCCGTACCGAATTCGTAGAAGTTGTTGTAGCTGGTGATCTCTTCGTAGGTGTTCGGTGCTTCGCTTGCCACGTACTTCGGGTTGCGCGGCGCGCGGTATCGATCCGTGCCCTGCGCATCCGCCGCCAGCGCGACGTCATGGTGGACCGGGAGGCCCAGCGATGCGGCGCCCGCGATGCCATAGGCGAGCAGCTTGCGGCGGTCGAGGAAGACGGATTCCGGCGTGATGTCCGAAGGCAGGATGCGGGGCGTCTTGCGCATGGCGGCGTTCCTCGACGGGTCGGGTGCCCGTGATGTTACACGCTGCGGAACCGGAGGCGCGCCGTCAGCGCCAGTCGACGAGCCCGATCCCCTGCGCGGCGAGGCGCTCGCGTTCGTTGCCGCGCGCGTTGACGTACACCGCCGCGTCGCAGAGGACGAGGTGGTCGAGGTCGGGGGCGCTGTTCCCGTAGCCGATCGTCGACAGGCCGGGATGGCGGTCCTTCAGGCGGCCAAGCTGTCGCCGCTTTTCCGGGCCACGGCAGTTTTCGCCCAGGAGAGCGCCGTTGAAGGCATCCCCATCCCATGCCAGCTGCGTGCAGATCACTTCATCGAAGCCCAGCAGGGCGCCCAGCTTCGGGACGTAGAGATCCGGGCTCGCGGACATCAGCACAAGGTAGTCGCCCGCCGCACGATGGGCCGCGACGGCTTCAACGGCGGCTGGGAACAAGCCGTGTTCGCGCACCGCCGCCACATAGGCGGTCGAGAGCCGTTCGATCTCGGCGCGCTGGAGGCCGCCGAATGCCGCACGCGCCAGGGCCGCCTTGAGCGGGCCGCGGCCGGTCAATTCGAAGGGATAGCCCGCGAGCGCGGGCAGGGCGAGCAGCAACCGTGGCAGGCGCCACGGTCGCTTCAGGAACAGCCCGACCACGAACGGGACGAAGGTATCGCTGCGCGAGATCGTCCCGTCGAGGTCGAAGACCGCCAGTTGGCGCGTGGCGGTCAGGCCGCGTGCCCTGTGCCAGCGAGCTGACGCAGCACGTAGTGCAGGATGCCGCCGTGCTGGAAGTAGTCGCGCTCCTTCGGCGTGTCGATGCGGACACGCGCGGTGAACGTCGTCTGCTTGCCGTCGGTACCCGTGGCCACCACGGTGACCTGCTTCGCGTTGCCCTGGTCGAGGCCCTGGATCTCGAAGGTCTCCTGGCCCGTGAGGCCCAGCGACGCCGCGTTCTGGCCGTCGACGAACTGCAGGGGCAGCACGCCCATGCCGATGAGGTTCGAGCGATGGATGCGCTCGTAGGTCTCGGCGATGACCGCCTTCACGCCCAGCAGCATCGTGCCCTTGGCCGCCCAGTCACGCGAGGATCCGGTGCCGTATTCCTTGCCCGCCAGGATGATCAGTGGCGTGCCCGAAGCCTTGTACTTCATGGCGGCGTCGTAGATCGACATCTGCTCGCCCGACGGGATGTGCAGCGTGATGCCGCCTTCCGTGCCGGGCAGCAGCAGGTTGCGCAGGCGGATGTTGGCGAAGGTGCCGCGCATCATCACCTCGTGGTTGCCGCGGCGCGCGCCGTACTGGTTGAAGTCGGCCGGCTGCACGCCCTGTTCCATGAGGTACTTGGCGGCCGGGCTCGTCTTGGCGATGTTGCCCGCCGGGGAGATGTGGTCGGTCGTGACCGAATCACCCAGCAGCGCGAGCGCGCGGGCGCCCTTGATTTCGCCGATCGCGGCCGGCGTCATTGTCATGCCATCGAAGTAGGGCGGGTTGCGCACGTAGGTCGACTTGTCGTCCCAGGCGTAGCTCTTGCCGGCCGGTACCTTGATGGCCTGCCAGCGCTCGTCACCCAGGAACACGTTCTCGTAGCTCTTGCGGAACATGTCCGAGGTGATGTGCTTGGCGACTTCCGCCGCCACTTCCTGCGGGCTCGGCCAGATGTCCTTCAGGAACACCGGCTGGCCGTTCGCACCGGTGCCCAGCGGCTCGGTGTTCAGGTCGAGGTCGAGCGAGCCGGCCAGCGCGTAGGCCACGACGAGCGGCGGCGACGCGAGGTAGTTCTGCTTCACTTCCGGATGCACGCGGCCGTCGAAGTTGCGGTTTCCCGAGAGCACCGACGTCGCGATGAGGTCGCCCGCCTTCACGCCGGCCGAGATCTCCGGCTTCAGGGGGCCGGAGTTGCCGATGCAGGTGGTGCAGCCGAAGCCGACGAGGTTGAAGCCGATGCCGGCCAGTTCATCGAGCAGTCCCGCCGACTTCAGGTAGTCCTCTACGACGCGCGAACCCGGCGCCAGCGAGGTCTTCACCCAGGGCTTGCTGTTGAGGCCCGCCTTGCGCGCGTTGCGCGCGACGAGGCCCGCAGCCATCAGCACGTAGGGATTCGAGGTGTTGGTGCAGCTCGTGATGGCGGCGATGAGCACGGCGCCGTCCTTCAGCTCGAAGGTCTTGCCATCGAGCGTGACGGCGGCCTTGCCGGTAGCGGCAGGGTTCTTCTTCACGCGTTCTTCGGCCTGCTTGGCGTAGTGCGCGTTGTAGGTCTGCTTCGCGACCTTCAGCGGCACGCGGTCCTGCGGCCGGCTCGGGCCGGCGATGCTCGGTTCGACCGTCGACAGGTCGAGTTCCAGCACGTCGGTGTAGTCGGCGGCCGGCTGGCCGTTCACGCGCCACAGGCCCTGGGCCTTGGCGTAGTCCTCGACCAGCTTCACCTGCGCGGCCGGGCGACCCGACAGTTCGAGGTAGCGGATGGTTTCTTCGTCGATCGGGAAGATGGCGCAGGTGCTGCCGAATTCCGGCGACATGTTGCCGATGGTCGCGCGGTCCGCGAGCGGCAGGTTCGCGAGGCCATCGCCGAAGAACTCGACGAACTTCTCGACGACGCCCTTCTTGCGCAGCATCTGCGTGATGGTGAGCACGAGGTCGGTGGCGGTGGTGCCGGCCGGCAGTTGGCCGTTCAGCTTGAAGCCGATGACCTGCGGGATGAGCATGGTGACCGGTTGGCCCAGCATCGCGGCTTCGGCCTCGATGCCGCCCACGCCCCAGCCCAGCACGCCCAGGCCGTTGATCATCGTCGTGTGCGAGTCGGTGCCGACCACGGTGTCCGGGTAGGCCTGCGGCTTGTCGCCGTCCTTCGGGAAGATCACGCGGCCGAGGTGCTCGACGTTGACCTGGTGGACGATGCCGGTGTTCGGCGGGACGACCTTGAAGTTGCGGAAGGCACTCTGGCCCCAGCGCAGGAAGGC
>JBDLPS010000148.1:0-13818 GCA_039800965.1 Pseudomonadota bacterium
CACTGGTTGCGACTGGAAGAATCCTGGCGCGCCGCGCGCGAGCACCAGTTCCATCCGGCCGCTGTTACGGCCTTGCTCGGCGAAGCGCTGGCGGCGGTCACGCTGCTCGGTGCCGCGCTGAAGTTCCGTGGCACGCTGACGCTCCAGGTCCGCGGCAATGGCCTGCTGCCCCTGCTGATCGCGCAGTGCACGCATGACCGCAGGTTGCGGGGCGTCGCACAGCCGAGGGAGGGGGCAATCGTTCCCGATGATGCATCGCTCGCGGACCTTGTCGGCGACGGCCAGCTCGTGGTAACCGTCGACAACGAAGAGGGCATGCTCTGGCAGGGTATCGTGCCGCTTGTCGGTGGTTCGCTCTCGGCCTGCCTCGAACGATATTTCGAGACCTCGGAGCAGTTGCCGACCCGGCTGGTTCTCGCTGCGGACGGCCACCGCGCGGCGGGGCTCTTGTTGCAGAAGTTGCCCAGCCCCGAAGGGATGGGGGAAGGCGAGGAAGGTCGTCGCCGGGACCTGTGGGACGAGGCGGCCTTGCTGCATGCCACGCTGGGTGGGCGGGAGTTGCTGGACACCGAAGCCGATGTGCTGCTCCATCGGCTCTTCGGCGAGCATGATCTGCGTCTGTTCGAAGGGGAATCCGTGGCCTTCGGCTGCCGCTGCAGCGCGGAGCGTGTGGCCGACGTCCTGCGTTCACTGGGAGAGGCAGAGGCCATGGATATCATCGCGGAGCAGGGTGCGATCAGCGTCACCTGCGAGTTCTGCCACCGGCCTTATCGCTATGACGCGATCGACGTCGCACAGTTGTTTTCAGAGGCGCCTGCGGCGGGTGCTTCCGGCGCGCTCAATTAGTCGAGGGTCCGCTAAAGGATCCCCCGCAGGTAGCCGGGGCCGCCGAGCTGCCGCATCTGTACCTGGATTTCTTCGCGACGGCTCTGAACGTAGGGGCCAGGCTTCGCCGCGTTCAGGTGTTTAGGGTTGGGAAGCACGGCAGCGAGCTGTGCGGCCTCCGCGGCAGAAAGCGTGCGCGCGTCATGGCCGAAGTACAGCTTCGATGCGGCCTGCGCGCCGTAGACGCCGCGTCCCAGTTCGATGACGTTCACATAGACCTCGAGGATGCGGTGCTTGGTCCAGCAGGTCTCGATCAGCACGGTGAACCAGACTTCGAGCCCCTTGCGGAACCAGCTGTGGCCGGACCACAGGAAGAGGTTCTTGGCCGTCTGCTGCGAGATGGTGCTGGCGCCGCGCGCGCGGCCGCCTTGTTCCGCTTCGGCCATTGCCTTCCTGATCTGCGCGACGTCGAAGCCCTTGTGGTTCGGGAAGAGCTGGTCTTCCGAGGCGACGACGGCGATGGCGAGCTGCGGGGAGATGTCCCGCATGTCGCGCCAGGACTGGCGCAGCACGAAGGGCTTGCTGCCGTTTTCGTTGCGACTGGCCCAGGCCTGGTAGCGGGCTTCGAGCATGAAGGCGCTGGTGGGTGGGTCGATCCAGCGCAGCGCGACGACGAGCAGGACGCTGGCGGCGACGGCAAGCAGTGCCGCCAGCGAGAGGATCCGCAGCACGCGCCGGAGGAAGCGGAACATCCCGTGGTCGTCCTGCCGGTGCGTCCCTGGGGCCTTTAGGTTTCGGCCCGCTTGGCGGAGTTGACGACGATGTCGTTGACCGGCACGTCGGAGTGGCCGCGGCGGTTGCCCGTGCGCTCCTTGGCCATGCGGTCGATGGTGTCCATGCCGTCGACGACCTTGCCGAACACCGCATAGCCGTAGCTGCCCGGCGAGTTGTTCAGGAAGTCGTTGTCGACGAGGTTGATGAAGAACTGCGAGGTCGCGCTGTTGATATCGTTGGTGCGCGCCATCGCGACCGTGCCGCGGTTGTTCTTCAGGCCGTTCTTCGCCTCGTTCTTGATCGGCGCACGCCCCTGCTTCTGGTCCATCGACCCGTCGAGGCCGCCTCCCTGGACCATGAAGCCCGGGATGACGCGGTGGAAGATCAGGCCGTCGAAGAAGCCGTCGTCCACGTACTGCAGGAAGTTGGCGACGGTCTCGGGAGCTTTCTCGGCATCGAGTTCGAGCGTGAAACCGCCCAGCGAAGTTTCGAAACGGACCATGGTGCGTGTGCTCACAAGTTGGTGGGGGAATGCCTGCCCGGCCATTGCGCCACGGTGACACGGGGCAGGCCGGCGAGATCGGGGTGGCAGACTACTTGAGCGTAGCCGCGGGCGACAAGTTCGGCGGCCAGACGCGGCGCCTGCGTGGCCCCATGTTCCAGCAGCAGCAGACCGCCCGGTTTCAACCAGGCGCGTGCGCCGTCGGCGATGGTCAGCAGGTCCGCGTGGCCCGCGTCCGGCGCGGCGAGCGCGGACCGTGGTTCGTGCCGCAAGTCCTGGAGCGCGGCATCATCCGGGTCGATGTACGGTGGGTTGCTGGCGATCGCGTCGAAAGGCGGTCCCTCGAGTGGTCGGCACCAGTCGCCTTGCAGGAAAGAGACGTTGCGGAGACCCAGTCGCACGGCATTGTCCCGCGCGACGGAAAGCGCCGCGCGCGAGATATCGACGGCGGTGATCGACCAGTCGCGTCGCTCGTGGGCCAGGGCGATCGCGATGGCACCTGAACCTGTGCCGAGATCCGCGACCCGTTGGGGCGTGGCGGGCAGGATCGCCAGACAGAGTTCGACCAGCAGTTCGGTTTCGGGGCGCGGCACCAGCGTGTCTTTGGTGACGGCGATGTCGAGCGACCAGAATTCCTTGCGTCCCTCGATATAGGCGAGCGGCTCCCCATCCGCGCGTCGCAAGCACTCCGAGGCGAATTGCTTTGCCGAACGGGGTTCGACCAGGTGCTCGCCATGCGCGAGCAGTTGCGCGCGCGACCAGCCGGTTGCGCGGGCAAGCAGAAGTTGTGCGTCCAGAGGTGCGATGCCCTGCGTCTTCGCAGCGGCCAGAAGTGAGGCCACCGTGGGGCCGTCTGCTAAAGTCGAGCCGCGCTGCCTGGGGTTTCCTGTGTCCAATTCGCCTGCTGCCCGTTTCTTGCCTGTGGTCACGTCGTTGCTGCCGCGCGAAGTGCTGCGCGAGACGTGGACATTATTCCAGTTGTCGTGGCCGACGTGCCTGCCTGTCGCGCTGGTCGGCGTCACGGCCAGTGGCGTGCCGGGTGCGGAAGCTGCTGCCAGCGGTTCGCCGCGGGGACTCGTGCATGAGCCGCAGTGGTGGGCGCTCTACGTCGCCAGCATGGTGTTGACGCTGGCTTGCTACGGTGCCGTGGTGCACCGCCAGCGTTGTCTCGCCAGCGGCGAGTCGTTGACTGTCCTCGACGCGATGCGGCGCAGCTTCCGCGGGTTGCCCGCGTCGTTGGCCACAAGCGCGCTGTGCATTCTGGTCGTTGCGTTGGGTGCTGCACTGGCGCTGTTGCCCGGTCTCGCAGCCATCGTCTGGCTTTCGCTGTCCTGGGTATTCGCGCTGGAGGGCGCGATGCCTCTGGAGGCGATGCGCGCAAGCGTGGCGGCGGTCCGCGGCCGCTTCTGGTCCATGGCGAGGTTGCTTGCCGTGCTGGCTGCCGCCGTACTGGTTTTCGTCGTGCTGGCGGGAATCTTCGTGGGTGTGTTGATGGCCGTTGCCGGCAAGCAGGGTCCGACGACGCCCTTCGGACAGACCCTGTCGCGGCTTCTGTTCGGTACGGTGATCGCCCTGCCGGTTGTCTATCTGGGCGCGGCCCTCGTCGTGATCCGGCGCCGGATCGGCGGCTAGTCGCCTTCGCCGACCTGGGCGGCCAGTTCCTCGGCCTGGTGTTCTGTCTGCAATGCCTGCAGCAGTTCTGACAGGTCGCCGCCCATCACGTCAGCCAGCTTGTAGAGGGTGAGGTTGATCCGGTGGTCGGTCACGCGACCCTGCGGAAAATTGTAAGTGCGGATGCGCTCGGAGCGGTCGCCGCTGCCTACCTGCAGCTTGCGCGATTGCGCCTGGGCCGTCTGCTGCTTTTCTCGCTCGGCTGCGAGCAGGCGGGCCTTCAGCAGCGACATCGCGCGTGAACGGTTCTTGTGCTGGGAGCGTTCGTCCTGGCACTCGACCACCACGCCGGTCGGCAGGTGGGTGATGCGGATGGCCGAGTCTGTCTTGTTGACGTGCTGGCCGCCTGCCCCCGAAGCCCGGAAAGTGTCGATGCGCAGGTCCGCCGGATTGATGTCGATGCTGTCGATCTCTTCCTCTTCCGGGAGGATCGCGACGGTGCACGCAGAGGTATGGATGCGGCCCTGTGTTTCGGTCGCAGGTACCCGCTGCACGCGGTGCGTCCCCGACTCGAACTTGAAGGCCGAGAAGGCGCCCCGTCCCACGACGCGGGAGATGATTTCCTTGTAGCCGCCGTGCTCGCCGAGCGACTCGTTCAGGATCTCCACCTGCCAGCCCCTGCTTTCCGCGTAGCGGGTGTACATGCGGTGCAGATCGCCCGCGAAGATAGCGGCTTCGTCGCCCCCTGTGCCGGCCCGTACCTCGAGGTAGATGTTGCGTTCGTCGCGCGGGTCCTTCGGGACCAGCAGCAGCGCCAGCGACCGCTCTGCCTCGGCGACCACGCCCGCAAGGCGCCGCTCTTCCTCCTCGCCCATCACCCGCATGTCAGGGTCGCCATCGCGCGCGAGTTCCGCGGCGCTGGCCAGTTCTGCCTGCAGCATCCCGTAGTCGTTGAAACGCTGCGCGAGCGGCTCAAGCCGCGCGTATTCCATGGACAACTCGCGGAACTCGGTTGAATTGCCGGTGGTGGCCGGGTCGGCCAGCAGGCGTCCCACTTCTTCGAAGCGGTCGGCCATTTTCTCGAGCTTGAGGCGGATGGAGTCTTTCAAATTGGGCAGTCGGCGAGGGGATCGGCTATGGTGCGGATCATGCCTCAATACACGCGTTTCCGGGCAGCTGCCTGCTGCCTGCTGGTCGCCGCGGTGGCGTGTTCTACCGGCCTGCCGAGGCCCGCATGGGCTGGCTCGGACTCCGATGCCGTCCTGGCGGAAATGGCCCTGCAAAAGGGCCAGTGCCGCGAAGCGGCCGAGGCCTTCCTGAAGGCGGCATCGGCCTCGCAGGATGTTGCACTTGCGGCGCGTGCCACCCAGGTGGCCTTGGGTTGCGAGCAGCTCGACGTCGCGCAGCGCGCTGCCGCGCGCTGGCAGCAGCTGGCACCGGGCCGCGGCGAAGCAGCCTTTGCCCGCGCCCTCGTCGCCATGAAGCGTTACCAGCTGGACGATGCGCGCAAGGCACTGATCGTATGGCGTGATTCGGGGGCCGCCGGCAACCAGGATCCGGGTCGTTTCGCACAGCTGCTCGAGAACGAGACCGATGCGACGGTCGCCGCCCGTATCTTCGGTGATGTCCTGGTGGGCGAGGAGCCGACCGCGGAGGTCCTGCTGGCCCAGGCCACGCTCGCCCTCCACGCCTACGATGCCAGCAAGGCCTTGCAATTGGCGCAACGCGCATCAGGCATCCAGCAGGGCCTGATTGCCGCGCGCATCGTCCAGGTGCGGGCGCATGCGCTGCTCGGTGACACCGAGGCGGCCCTGGTGGCCGCCCGCGCCCTCGAGGGCAGGCTCGCCGGCGACGATGTCTATCTCGTGGCCGATGTGCTGGCAGCCGGCCGGCGTCACGAGGCTGCGCGCGAGGAGTTGATGCGCCGGCGCACGGAGACTCAGCTGTCCGCCGGCGTCGATGCTCGGCTCGGCGCCCTGGCGCTGGAGCAGGGCGATCTTGCGGAGGCGGAAAAGCGGTTTGGCGCCATCGTGGGACAGCGTGGCCACGCGACCATGGCGCTCCTGTCGCTGGCAAGGATCTTCGAACGTCGTGGGGACGACGAACGTGCATTGCGGAGCTATGCCTTGCTGGCCGATTCGACGGTCTCGCTCGCTGCGCGGGGCGGTGCCGCGAAGCTGCTGCTCAAGGCGGGCAAGCGCGATGCTGCGTTGGGGCTGTTCGATGCCTACCTGAAGGATCATCCGGAAAGCGCCATCGAAGTAGCCGTTGCGCGAGCGCAGCTGTTCTCCGGCCATGGCGACGGCGCCACCGCGGTCGCGGTCCTGGATGCCGCGTTGAAAGACCATCCGGGTCACCCCCAGTTGCAATACCAGCGTGCCACCGTACTGGAGCGCGCAGGCCGTTCCGCAGATGCCGAGCGGGCCCTCGAGCAGTTGCTCAAGCAGCGGCCCGATGATCCCGGGGTTGCGAACGCCTTGGGATTCACGCTGGCCGACCATGGCCGCAGTCTCGACCGTGCGGAAAAACTCGTCCGGCAGGCCTTGGCGGTGTCGCCCGACAATCCTGCCATCCAGGACAGTCTCGGATGGGTGCGTTTCAGGCGCGGCCACGTGGAGGAGGCGATCCGTCTTCTCGAGCTGGCGTGGAAGGGCGCGCACGATGCGGAGATCGGCGCGCACCTCGGCGAAGCGCTGTGGCGGCATGGCGAGGAGGGTCGCGCGCGCTACGTCTGGCAGCAGGCCCTCAATGTCGATCCGGATGACCTGTTGTTGCGCCGGACGCTGCTGCGCCTGACGGGCGAAGAGCCGCCGCGCGAGCGCTGATCCCGCCATGCGCCGGATCATCCTGCTGGGTGTCGCGCTGCTCGCCGCCGCTTGCGCGACGGTGCCTGGCCCCTCGGTCGTGACTCCGCGGGAGGGCGTGGCGCGTGTGTCGCAACTGCAGGCGCTGGACGACTTCCGGCTCGACGGCCGCCTGGCCGCCGCAGTTGGCCAGGAGGGTTTCAGTGCCACGCTGGCGTGGGCCCAGCGGGGTGCGCGCAGTGAACTCGAGTTGCGGGCGCCACTGGGCTTCGGCACGGCCCGCATCGTGCGCGAGGCAGGCGCGGTTCGGCTCGATACGAGCCGGGGCGAGCGTTTCGATGGGCCGGAGGCGGAGGATGATCTTGCCGCGCGCCTCGGTTTCCGCCCCCCCCTCGACAGCCTGCGTTACTGGGTTCTTGGCGTTCCCGATCCTCATCGTCCGGTTGCCGGATCGACCGGTGACGAAGGCCGGCCGTCCAGCCTCGACCAGGAGGGTTGGCATGTCGATTTTTCGGACTACCGTGTCGTCGATTCGGCACGTGGCACGTATTGGTTGCCGCGCCGTCTCACGCTGCTGCGGGAGGGCGTTCGCCTGCGCCTCGTCGTGGACCACTGGGTTCCGGGTGAATCATGAAGTCCTGGCGCTTCCTGGCACCGGCCAAGCTCAACCTCTTCCTGCATGTTCTGGGGCGTCGCGCTGACGGGTACCACGACCTCCAGACCGTCTTCCAGCTGGTGGACCTCTGCGACACGGTGGACATCGTCGTCACCGACGATGGGCTCATCTGCCGCGACCCGCCGCCCGAGGATTCGCTGCTGGCGGCGCTGCCTGAAGATAGGGATCTCGTGATCCGGGCAGCGCGCCTGCTGCAGGTCGACAGCGGCTGTCGGCAGGGTGCCCGCATCCACGTTGCCAAGCGCATTCCCGCTGGCGGAGGCCTTGGGGGCGGCAGCTCAGACGCCGCCACCGTGCTGCTGGCGCTCGATCGGCTCTGGGGCCTGGGTTACGGCCGGGAGCGGCTGGCCGCCCTCGGTCTGCAGCTGGGTGCCGACGTGCCCGTGTTCGTGATGGGGCGCAATGCCTGGGCCGAGGGGCGGGGTGAGCGCCTGACGCCGGTCGAACTGCCGCCGCGCTGGTTCCTCATCGTGAAGCCGGCGGTGGCCGTCGGGACGGCCGAAATCTTCAATGCGCCCGAATTGACCCGCGATACCCCGCCCATCACACTACGCGCCTTCCGCGACGGGGCTGGCCGCAATGACTGCGAACCGGTGGTCCGGCATCGCTACCCGGCGGTGGCCGCGGCCCTCGACTGGCTGGCGTGCCACGCGCCGGCACGCCTGACCGGCACCGGCAGCTGCGGTTTCGCGGCCTTCGATTCGGAAGCCGCAGCCTGGCGGGCCGCGGCGGACGCGCCGGCGGGCCTTGTGGTGTTCGTCGCTCGGGGAATCGCGCAGTCGTCCTCCTGACGCGCGCGGCCGGTTTCACGGCTGCTGGGGTGTCGCCAAGTGGTAAGGCAGCGGGTTTTGATCCCGCCATTCGTAGGTTCGAATCCTGCCACCCCAGCCATCCCGTGTTGTTGCAATAAAGCAACGTCTTGCCTCATCAATCACTTCTTTCCGCTTGAATTCACGCTCGACTCTGTGGCTTTATCGGGCGGTCGAGTGACAACAATCCATGATCCTTGGGGAGATTCAATGAAATCGATCGACCAGTCCCGCCCGGGAACCGTCCGCGCGACCATCGCGGCGATCCTCGGCACCGCCTTCCTGGGTGGCTACGTGGCCCAGGCTGTCGCAGCCGATGACCTCGACGAGGTCCAGGTCACCGGTTCGCGCATCAAGCGCACGACCGACTTCGACACCGCGAACCCGACGACCGTCGTCGACGCGGATTACCTCAAGCAGCAGGGCATCGTGAACGTCGGCGACGCCGTGAAGTCGCTGCCGTCGAACATTTCGAACTTCTCGCCCACCACGACCGGCAACTCGAACTTCTTCGCCGGCTCGACGATCGCGAACCTCCGCGGTCTGAACCCCTTCTTCGGCAGCCGCACGCTGAACCTCGTGAACGGCCGTCGCCATGTCCCCACCAACCAGGGTGACGGCGTCGACCTGAACTTCATCCCGTCGATCCTGATCGACCGCATGGACGTCGTGACGGGCGGTGCCTCGGCCGTCTACGGCTCGGGCGCCATCTCGGGCGTGAACAACCTCTTCCTGAATCGCAAGCTGGATGGCATCAAGGTCGAGGCCGACTTCGGCCAGTCGATGCACCAGGACGCGCGCGACCGTCATTACGCTGCGGCCTTCGGCACGGGCTTCAACAATGATCGTGGCCACGTCACGTTCGCGTTCGAGCATCAGGGCATGGACGCGCTGGGTTGCGTCGACGTGCGCGCCTGGTGTGCCCAGAACGTCAACCTGATCACCAACCCGGCCGCGGGCAGCTACAGCGCCTCGCTGGGCGGCTGGTCCTACAACGGCGCGCTGGTCTCGCTGTCGGATGCCCATCCGTCGTCGTACCTGCGCAGCAATGTCCGCTCGCCGTTCAGCTATGCGGGTGTCCTGCAGGGTCCCGGCTTCCTGCCGTTCATGACGCAGGGCCCGGTTGGCCAGATCAACAACGCCGGCACGGCGCTCCTGCCGTTCCAGAACGGCGTGGGCAGCAACACGTTCTACAGCGCGGTCTCCGGTGGCGAAGGCCGTCCGGCCTACCAGTACACGAACCTGCGTTCCCCGGTTGACCGCAACGTCATGTCCGGCACGCTGACCTACAAGCTGACGGACACGATCAACCTGACAGCCGATGCGAGCTGGGGCAAGGTCGAGACCGACCAGCGCACCGGTGCGCTCGATGATGGCGGCTTCTTCGGCAAGGGCCTCCGCGCCGACAACGCCTACCTGCTGCAGCAGCCTGGCCTTGCCGCGCAGGTGACGCCGTACCTCGGCTTCCCGACTGCGCTCGTCTTCCCGACCCAGCTCAACAAGGACTGGGCGCTGCAGACGAACCCGCACTCGGCCTTCGAGACCGAGGTGAAGCGCTTCTCCGTGGGCCTCGATGGTCGCTTCGGCGATACGTCCTGGACCTGGGACGGCTATTACCAGTGGGGCCGCTCGGAGCGTAACCAGCTGGTGAACGACAACCGCCACCTGAATGCCTATGACTTCGCGGCCGACGCCGTGTTCAGCGACCAGGCGCAGTTCGCCTCGCTGGGCAACAACCGCCCGATCGAATGCCGCATCACGCAGCAGATCCGCAATGGCACGGCCACCGTCGCGACGATGGGCCAGAACCTCTACAACATCGCGCAGGGTTGCGTGCCGCTCAACGTGCTGGGCACGGCTGCTCTCGATCCGAAGGCCAAGGCCTATGCCTTCGGCTTCCTGAACGAGCACACGACGCAGGACCAGGAGGTCCTTGCCTTCAACACCACGGGTGACCTGCATGCCGGCGTCGGCGCGGGCTCGATCAAGGGCGCTGCCGGCGTTGAATACCGCCAGGAAAAGACCAGCAACATCGGTTCGCAGAACGGTGCGCCGGACTACGTCCGCAACGACTACCTGATCCAGTACGGCGAGTCCTTCGCCGGCAGCGTGAACGTCACGGAAGCCTACGGCGAGGTCATCCTGCCGTTGCTGCGTGATGCCGCGCTGGCCAAGCGCCTGGAGTTCGACGCCGCCGCCCGTTGGTCGCGTTACGAGAACGAAGGCACCCTCGGCCCGGGCAAGGGCATCAGCCGCTCGCACGACATGACGACCTGGAAGGTCTCGGGCATCTGGGATCCGGTCGATTGGCTCCGCATCCGTGGCAGCCAGTCGCGCGACAGCCGTGCGGCCAACGCCCGCGAGCTGTACTACGGCCAGATCATCCAGGCCGGTGGCTGGTTCGGTTACTGCACGCCGGCCGGCGTGGCGCCGGGTTCACCGCCGGACGCCTGCACCTGGAGCCTCGAAGGTAACGTCGACCTGAAGCCGGAAAAGGCCGACACGACGACGATCGGCTTCGTGCTGACGCCGCGTGACGTGATCCCGGGCTTCGAGTTCGCGATGGACTACTTCCACATCAAGATCACGGACGCCATCCAGCAGGCGAACGTGACGCGCGTGCGCGAGGGCTGCCAGATCTCCGGCATCAAGGCCTTCTGCAACCTGATCACGCCGGATCCGACCGCCACGGCGTCGCCGAACGGCGCAGGCAACTACAACTACAACCCGGCCAACGGCACGGGCATCCAGTTGCTGCGCGCCCAGTCGTTCAACGGCAGCATGTACAACTACAGCGGCCTGGACATCACCAGCAGCTACCGGTTGGACATGGGTGACTTCGGCGGGCTGAACTTCCGCCTGCTGGCCACGCGCATGTTCAAGCAGGAGTTCTCGCCGGTCCCCGGCCAGGCCCCGGTGAACATCACGGGTCAGACGGGTACGGCGAACAGCTTCCTGAACGACAACAACCCGTCGGCGAAGTGGAATGCCCAGCTGTCCACGACCTACCTGAAGGGCGCGTTCTCGGCCACCCTCAGCGCCCACTACGTGGGCGAGGGCAAGAAGAACTACCTCGGCGTGGATCCGACGGATGGCGACTGGTACATCAAGGCGCCCTCGAACTGGGTGCGTCTGGAAGACAACCACGTCCCGAGCTACACCGTGTTCGGCTTGAACGGCAACTACCGCTTCGAGAACGTCATGGGCGCGAAGACGGTGGACCTGTGGGCCAACGTGTCGAACCTGTTCGACAAGGACCCGCCGCTCATCGGTGGTGGTTCGGGTGGCACCCAGCCGATCTTCTTCGACACGCTGGGTCGTTACTACAAGATCGGTTTCCGCGCGAGCTTCTAAGGGCGCACGGAGTGATGTCCCGGCGGCGACGCCGGGCATCGCTGATCCCGACTGCAAGGCCGCTTCCAGCAATGGGGGCGGCCTTTTTCGTTGCGGCGCCTTATGGAACGGACCGTTGTGTTTTGGCAACACGTTGAGTTCTCAACGTTTTTGCCGCTTGCCTAGGGGTGCCGAGCTGTGGCTTTATCGCACCCAAGGGGGAAAATCGTTCCTGCGCCGACACGCTTGGTGCGGGGCCTTTTCATCCACCGACGACAACAACTCCATACAGAGTGGTGGGAAACAGAGAATGAAAGCATCCGACTCCATCTATCGGTCGCGTGGCGTGCGCGCCGCAGTAGCCGCGGTCCTCGGTTCGGCCGTGCTGGGTGGCTACGCCATGCAGGCGTTCGCCGCTGAAGAAGCGCTCGAGGAAGTGCAGGTCACCGGTTCGCGCATCGTCCGCAAGGACTTCGTCGCGAACAGCCCGCTGGTCAGCGTCGACAGCGCCGCGCTGGAACAGAAATCCGGCCTGAACATCGAGTCGTACCTGAACCAGCTGCCGGAGTTCAACCCGGCGGCTGCGCCCACCATCAAGGGCGGTTCCGGCGGCAACACCGACGTGCAGGTGTCGGCCATCAACTCGGTCGGTATCGCCGCCGTGTCGCTGCGTGGCTTCGGCCCGAACCGCAGCCTCGTGCTGCTCGATGGCCGCCGTGCGATGCCCACCAACGCGCTCATGGTCGTGGACATCAACGGCATCCCGTCGTCGATGATCAAGCGCGCCGAGATCATCTCGGGCGGCGCCTCGGCCACCTACGGCGCCGACGCCATCGGCGGTGTCTCGAACTTCATCCTGCGCAAGGATTTCCAGGGTCTGGAAATCGACGCGCAGTACGGCGTGACGGCGGCCGGCGACGGCCAGGAAATGCGCGCCTCCTCGATCTTCGGCACGAAGGTCGCCGACAATCGCGGCAATATCGTCTTCGCGTCGGAGTACTACCGCCGTGACGCGTCCTATGAAAAGAACCGCGACTTCTATACGAAGGGCTGGAACGACCCGACCGTCGGCGGCAACTTCCTTGGCTTCGTCATGGGCGAGAATGGCTACAACTCCGGCTATCTCGGCCTGAGCCCGAACGTGGCGACGGTCAACGCCATCATGGCGAACCGCCCGGCCGGCACCGGTGCGGTGGCCTGGTCCGCGGGTGCCAGCAACGTCAACGTCGGTACCTTCGTGAAGACGGGCAGCGTCCCGTCCGGCTGGTCGGTGCAGTTCAACCCGAACGGCACGATCTTCCCGACCTACGGCAACAACGCCGGTTCCTTCGGCCTGCCGATCGATGGCAAGCGTTTTGCCTACGTGACGGCCTTCGACGATTCGCTGTGCACCTCGCCCAACGTGGCGATCTGCCCGTCCGGTCCGACCCTCATCAGCAAGGTCAAGTACAACGAGACCGAGGGTTACGCCGGTTCGCCGCAGACGCGTTATGCCTTCATGGGCTCGGCGGAATTCGACATCACCGATCACCTGAAGTACTTCGCGAGTGGCCGTTTCGCGCAAAGCGAGACGGAAACCTTCCTGGCCGGCACGAACGCCAGCTGGGGTTGGGAAGCCACGATCCCCTTCAATCCGCTGACGGACAGCCCGGTTGATCCGACGATCGACTACCGCGTTGCGCAGAACGTGACTGACGCGCTGGCCGGCCTGCACCCGAACGCGGGCTACAAGGCCACCGGCACCGTGGGTGCCCTGCACCCGGTCACCACCCAGATGGCCCTGCTGCTGCTGAGCCGCGACGCCGTCAACGGCGCCAAGCAGTCGGCGGGCTGGATGCTTCAGACCTATCCGCTGGCGAGCTTCGACCGTCGTCGCACGGTCGACCAGAACCAGGTCTGGGAAATCGAGGCGGGCCTCAAGTTCGACCTGCCGTTCAAGGACTGGAAGGGCGACGTGTACTACTCGCGTGGCGAGTCGTCGACCTACAACGTGGCTTACGGCAACAACTCGCTGGCCCGCTGGCGTACGGTCGTGCAGTCCAACGACTACGGCCGCATGACGGCGTTCCAGGGCAACGGCACGCCTTCGGCCGGCCAGACGACGCTGATCAACAACCAGAAGTACACGCTCGTCGGCACCTATGGCGGCCAGCGCAACTTCTTCGGCACCACCGCCATGGGTTGCACCAGCGGCTTCTACGACACCATCTTCAAGGGTGACGCCGTCCCGTCGATGGACTGCCAGTACCTGGTGTCGGCGGCCCTGCAGACCCGCACGCAGAACCAGCAGGACACGGGCGAAATCAACTTCCAGGGTGGCCTGGTCGATCTCCCGGCCGGTGAAGTCCGCGCTGCGGTCGGTTACCAGTACCGTCGCAACGCCTCGCAGTTCAACCCGGACATCCTGCAGTCGACGGCCTCGATCGATGACCAGGTGATCGGTCTCTACCCGACCGGCTACATGGACGCCCAGACGTCGGTCAA
>JBDLPS010000149.1:0-5466 GCA_039800965.1 Pseudomonadota bacterium
CCCCGTCCGGCAGCAGACCCGCCGAACGCAGCCAGGTGAGTTGCCGCTTGGCCAGTTGCCGCGTCGCGAAGAGCGCCTTGTCGCGCGCGCCCTCCAGACTGTCCCGACCCTCGCAGAAGGCCAGTAGTTGCCGGTACCCGACGGCCCGCAACGAGGGGCTCTCGGCGTCGAGGGTGCCTCGCGCGACAAGCTCGCGGACTTCGTCGACGAAACCCAAGGCAAGCATGGCCTCGAGGCGATCGGCAAGCCGCTGGTGCAAAGCCTTGCGGTCGGCGGGCTCGAGGCAGGCGATGCGCCAGTCGAAATCGGACGCGGCAGGCAAGGACGATGCCTGCCAGGCGGCATCGAGGGTGCCCACGCCCAGCGCCAGCAGTTCGAGCGCGCGCTGGATGCGCTGCGCATCATTGGGATGGATCCGCGCGGCGGCGGCCGGGTCACGAGCTGCCAGTTCGGCATGCAGGGCGGGCCATCCCTCCGCGACGGCACGGGCGTCGAGCGCCGCCCGCAACGCCAGATCTGCCGGGGGCAGTTCCGCGATACCGCGGAACAGCGCACGGAAATAGAGCATGGTGCCGCCGACGAGCAGCGGCACCCGCCCCCGAGCAAGGATGTCCGCGATGGCGGCCCGCGCGTCACGCAGGAATTCCCCCGCGGAATAGCTGTCTTCGGGTTCACGGAGATCGATCAGGTGATGGCGCACGGCAGCCTGCTCCGCGGCACTGGGCTTTGCGGTGCCGATGTCCATGCCGCGATAGACCTGCGCGGAATCGACACTGACCAGTTCGACCGGCGAGCGCTCCGCGATGCGCATCGCCAGCGCGCTCTTGCCGCTGCCCGTAGGCCCCAGCAGCGCCAGCACCACCGGACGTGCCGGACGGACCGGCATCAACGTCCCCGCAGGAAGAGACGATCGAGTTCCGGCATCGATACGCGCGCGAAGGTCGGCCGCCCGTGGTTGCACTGCGCGGACCGCTCGGTCTGCTCCATCTGCCGCAGCAAGGCATCCATCTCGGGCAGGGTCAGTCGGCGGTGCGCATGGATCGCGGCACGACAGGCGATGGTCGCAAGCAGCTGGTGTTCGGCGCCCTGCACGTGATGGGCGCCCTCCTCGGCCGTCATGGCGGCAACCACGTCGCGCACCAGCGCCCCGACGTCGGCACGCGCCAGCAGGGCCGGCACGCTGCGAATCGCGATGCGATCGGGCGCGATGCGCTCCATGGCGAAACCCGCACGCTCCCACTCCGACAGGGATTCCAGCAGTGCATCGATTTCGTAGGCCTTGAGCGACACGCCGATCGGTTCGAGCAGGTGCTGCGAATCCTGGACGCGCGCCGCGTGGTCTGCCTTGAGTTTCTCGTACAGCACGCGCTCGTGGCCCGCATGCATGTCCACCAGCACCAGTCCGTCGGCGTCCTGCGCGAGGATGTAGATGCCGTGCAGCTGCGCCAGGGCCTGGCCAAGCGGTCGATCGTCGGCCACAGGCACGGCGGCGGGCTGCGCCGGCGCGGGGGACGCGGCGACGGCATCGGCCACGGCCCAAGGGCTGGTCCGTTCGAATTCGAATCCGCGGGGCTGAGGGTCGATGCGAACGGGCGCGCGTTCGAAGGGCGTGCCGCGCGTATCGCCAGCGGTCGACTGAAAGCCGGGACGCGTGTCCGCCAGCAGCCGCTCCACCGCGCGCTGGATGAAATCATGCACGCCGCGCGATTCGCGGAAGCGCAGCTCCTGCTTCTGCGGATGCGCGTTGACGTCCACTTCGCGGGGATCGATACCCAGCGACAGCACGTAGGCCGGATGGCGGCCGTTGAACAGGACGTCGCGGTACGCCACGCGCACTGCATTCATCAGCAGACGATCGCGCACCGCGCGACCGTTCACGAACCAGTAGGCAAGATCCGACTGCGCGCGCGAGAACGTCGGCAGGCTGACCCAGCCAGAGAGATGAAGCGGGCCCGCCTGCGACTCGACCCGAAGGCAATGCTGCGCGAACTCCTCGCCGACGATCGCCGCGACACGCGCCAGCTGCTCTGCTTCGGTGCGGGCCGGTGCGACGCGCAGGACCTCGCGGCCGTTGTTCCTGAGGCTGAACCCCACGTCGAAGCGCGACAGCGCCAGCCGCTCCATCAGGCGCTGCACCTGCCCTGCCTCGGTGGTCTCGGTGCGCACGAAGCGGCGCCGTGCGGGCACGTTGTGGAAGAGGTCGCGCACCTCGATGACGCTGCCCGACGGCACGGCCGCGGGACGGACCTCGCCGATATCACCGCCGTCGACAAGCAGCTCATGCGCCGCGTCCGCACCGGCGCGACGCGACTGGATGCGCAGGCGGGCGACGGACCCGATCGACGGCAGCGCTTCACCGCGGAAGCCCAGCGACATCACGCGCTCAAGGTCGTCCAGGTCGGCGATCTTGCTGGTCGCATGGCGCGTGATGGCGAGCGGCAGGTCGTCCGCCGTCATGCCCTGGCCATCGTCCCGGACGCGGATCAGCGCAACACCGCCCTTCTCGATCTCGACATCGATACGCGTGGCACCGGCATCGAGCGCGTTCTCGACGAGCTCCTTGACGACGGACGCGGGACGCTCGATGACCTCGCCGGCGGCGATCTGGTCGATGAGCTGGGGGGGCAGGACGCGGATGGGCATGGTGGCCCAAGTCTACGGATTAGAACGCCGCGGGGAAGCGCGCGCTCAGCGCGTGTTGCCGGCGATCATCGACCCACGGCCCTTCTGCTGCGCGAAGAGCGTGCCATCCGGCGGGTTGCGGCGGAAGTAGTCGCGCAGGCCGGAGAAGATCGCGCTGGCGACCGCCTCCTGGTGCTCCACGCTGCGCAGCTTGGCTTCCTCGCCCGGGTTGGAGATGTAGGCCGTCTCCACCAGCATCGAAGGGATGTCGGGCGACTTCAGCACGACGAAACCCGCCTGCTGGACCTGGGACTTGTGGACTTCGCCGACGCGGTCGAGGTGGGTGAGGACGCGCTCGGCGGCCTCCATGCTCGAACCGATGCTCGCGGTCTGCGTGAGGTCGAGGAGCAGCGAGGCCAGATTGCCGCCCTTGTCCGCGAGCTTCACCCCGCCCTTGAGGTCGGCGGCGTTCTCGCGCTCGGCCAGCCAGCGCGCGGCCTCGTTGGTGGCGCCGCGGTCGGACAGGACATAGACCGACGAACCGGCCACGCCCGGGTTGGCGACGGAGTCGGCATGCACGGAGACGAAGAGGTCGGCGTGGGCGTTGCGGGCACGGACGATGCGATCGCGCAGGACGACGAAGTGGTCGCTGTCACGCGTGAGGTAGGCCTTCATGCCCGGCTCGGCATCCACACGGCGCGCAAGCGCGCGCGCGATCGCGAGCGTGATGTCCTTCTCGTGGGTGCCCGCGCGACCGATGGCGCCCGGATCCGTGCCGCCGTGGCCGGCGTCGATGGCGACGATGATGTCGCGCGCACCGGGGACGACCGGCCGCGGCTGACGGGCGGTGACGGGCTGGGCCGCCGCCGCGCGCTCCACGGGCTCGGCGGACTCGGGCAGTGCCAGCTCGGCCGCCGGCACGACGGGCTCGGCAGCAGTGGAGGCCACCGCCGGCTTCGCCGCGCCGGGACGACCCATGAAGATGGTGAGGTGCGCGCCCTTCGCATCGGTGTCGAGCTGGGAGCGCGGCGCCTGCCGCGACTCGAGCTGCAGCACCAGACGCAGCGTGTTGCCGGGCTGGGCCCCGCTGCGCACGGACTGCACGACACCCTGCCCCGCCGGCAGGCGAAGGCCCTTGGCAAGCCGCGACTCGGGCAGGTCGATGACAACGCGGGCGGGATTCTCGAGCGTGAACAGCTTGCGGTCCGACGGGGCACTGAGGTCGAGCGTGAGCTGCGCCCCCGGGCCACCGGCCGTCTCGAGATGGATCCCCCGGACCTCGACGGCAGCTGCCGCGGGCGCCCAGGCGGCCAGCAGCCCGCAGGCCGCCAGAAGGCCGGCAGAGGACGACAGGACGCGGAGACGGGGGTTTGCCATGTAACAGAATCTACCCCCGCCAAAAATTATTTTCAATATATAACGGCTACATAGCTCCGTTTCATGACGCGGCTTCTGGCTCCAGGCGAGCCAGCCATTCCCGGCCAGCGGCGGACAGCGGCTCGGCCTCCGCCTCATGCACGCCTGCTCTCGGGTTGAACATAAGCCGCAGGTCCGCAGGGGGCAGGTGGCCCCGACCCTGCTCGGGCCACTCCACGAGCCAGAGCGTGCGACCGGCATGGTAGTCACGCAGACCGAGGTGCTCGAGCTCCTCCGGATCGCGCAGGCGGTAGAGATCCAGATGGAGGACCTGCCAGCCACCGGCGTCGTAGAGCTCCAGCAGACCGTAGCTGGGACTCTTCACGGCGCGCGTCACGCCCAGGGCCCGTAGCAGCCCGCGGGAGAAGGTGGTCTTGCCGGCACCAAGATCGCCGGACAGCAGCATCACGAAGGGCTCCTCCCCCGTGGCGGGCAAGGCACGCGCGGCGGCCGCGCCGAAATTCAGCGTGGCGTCTTCGCCGCGCAGCAGGAGGCGCCGCGTCACCGGCCCGGGCCCCGTGCGTTCACGGCCCAGCGCAGGGCCGTCGCAACCTCGCCGGCCAGAATGCCGCGCTCACCCTCCGCCGCAAGCCGGTCCCCCGCCCGCGCATGCGCCTGGACGGCAGCGCGTGCGGCAAGGATCGGCCGCCGGCACTGCGCGAGGATGCCGGCGATGGCGCCGGCGAGCACATCGCCCATGCCCGGCACGGCCATCCCCGGATTGCCAGCGTCACAGCGCACGGTGGGCTCACCCTCCCCGGCCACCAGCGTGCCGGCGCCCTTCAGCACCACCACACCACCCAGGCGGGCCACGAGCTGCTCGACCGCGGCGACACGGTCCGACTGCACCGCGGAACCTGTGGTACCGAGCAGTCGCGCCGCCTCGCCCGGATGCGGCGTGAGGATCCAGCAGGCATCGCGCCCCGGATCGTGCATCGAGGCCAGCAGGTTCAGCGCATCGGCATCCACCACCAGCGGCTGCGCGGCAGGACGACGGGACAGCACGGTGTCGAGCACCGAACGCGACCAATCCGAACGGCCCAGGCCGGGCCCGATGACGACGACATCGAACTGCGGCAGCAGCGCGGGCAGGACCGTGGCATCCGGCAAGGCCTGGAACATCAGTTCCGGACGGGGGCCGACCACCGCCGCAAGGTGCTCCGGCAGGCTCGCCACGGTGACGAGGCCGGCGCCCACGCGCAACGCCGCTTCGGCGGCCAGCCTTGCGGCGCCCGGCATGCCGGTGCCGCCACCGACGACCAGCACGCGCCCGAAATCGGCCTTTTGCGCATCACGTGGCCGCGCGGGCAAGGCCGCAGCGATGTCCGCATCCGTCAGGGGGCGCACGGGGAGCACTGTCATGCCGGCCAGTATACTGGGCCCGGATGACACTCCCCCTTCGCGAGGACCTGCTGCATCTGGCACGGC
>JBDLPS010000150.1:0-3750 GCA_039800965.1 Pseudomonadota bacterium
AACGCAGGGTTGGAGCGGGATTGTCACTAAACCAACGGGCAACATGACCACGGACGCCCATGGCAACACCGTCCCGGAAATGCGCGTCGTCCCCGGCTGGCACTGCAACGCCATCGTGTCCGGTCCCGTGGCTGATGCCATGACGGCAGGCCTGCCGCAGACGGATGCGGACGGAAAACTGCTCAGCGTCTTTGAGCGGACCCGCGCCGTCCAGGTGTTCTCGCTCACACAGCAACCTGCTGATCCGACCACCGGCTTTCCCGCCGGATACCGCAACGTCAAGGGCGTGATGTTCGCGGACATGCGCGACATCGCCAACCCGCAGAACGTCCGCCAATAACCGACCCCAACGCAACAAAGGGAAGACGTACCAATGACCACAAGCGCACCGTCCTCTCAGACCTCGTTTACGAGTGCCGTGGCGGGGAGTGCTGTCACCTGTACCGTGGCGCTGATTGCGGTGTCGGGCACATTTTCCGGCACCGTCAAGTTCAAATGGACCGACAACCAGGGTACGACGCATATCGTGCAGGAAAACGGCGCCGACCTGGCTTTCACAGCGGCGGGAGAGCGCGTCGTTGATTTTGGTGTTCCGGTCTCTCTTTATGCCGAATGCACGTCCTATTCGAGTGGGACGGCCGTCGCGACAATTCAATACTCGCCGTATAGCTACGGGCATTAAACCGTGAGCGCGCCCATGCCGCCCAATGCGGCCGGCGTCGAGGCTCTGATTGCCTGCCTCAAAGCGCTCGGTGTGGAAAACACGCCTGAAGCAAAGGCCTTGCTCAAAAAGCTGATTTCACCTGCCAGGGATCAGAGTATTGCGGAAGCTGTCAGTGCCTATCGCGTCTCGCAAGCCGTCAGGGCCTACAAGAAAGCCGCTTGATGTCGATCCGCATCCCAGCACCCTACGATACGGCCGCGCCGCAGTTGCAGCCCGCGCACGGTGTTGCCCAGATCGATGAACGCGTCGCCGGCCGGATTGGCGATGCGGGCCGCTCTATGGGCAACGCCATTGCGGCGATTGGAGCGGCGTTCGGTGAGGTCGCGGCAAAGTCCGAAGCAACCAATGACGCCACCAACTTCGCGCGTGCCAAGCTCGATTTCTACAAGTTCGATAACGACGCCTGGACGGGCCTGCAGAACGACGTAAGCCAAGACGGATCGGGCTACGAGAAGGTTGGCGACATCTATTCCAAGGGTGCTTCGGACATCCTCGCCAAGTATCCGGTGAGCAATCCGCAGAAGCGCGAGCAGTTGTCGATGTTCATCGAGCATCAGATTGCCTCGCGCGGATTCCAGGCCGCCCGTGCCCAGCAGGGCATGCGGGCCAAGTATTACCAGGGCATCGAAGATCAGGAGATCAGCGGCGCCGCGGCCCGCGTCGAGGCCAATCCGAGCCAGGAAACAGTCGATGCCCTGCGCTCCCCCCTGCATGAAATGGTCGACGCAGGCCTCGGCAAGTACAGCACGCAGGCCCAGGTCGAGGCGCGCAAGCAGCAGATTGAGGGCGCGCTGCTCATGGCGCAGTATCGAGGTCTGCTGAAGACGGACCCGGAAGCCGCATCCGAACTGATGCGAAAGATCCGTGAAGGCAAATACGAGATCGACCGGACGCCGCAGCAGGTCGGTGGTATCCCGCAGCCTGGCGCCTCCACGGCACCAAGCGGCGATCTCAAGATTGAGCCGTCCCCATACAAGGTCCGCGATAGCTGGGGCTTCGAGCGCTCGCAGCCGATCAAGGGCATGGTCGTGCACCATACCGAGGGCGCGACGACGCTTGAGGGCAACGTCTCCTGGGCCAATCAGAAGGGCACGGGCGCCAACTACTACGTCGACAAGGAAGGCAAGGTCTTTCAGGTTGCCGACGACAAGCGCGGTAGCATCCATATCCGGGATGACCTGACACCCGGCGGTAAGCGGCCGGACTTCAAGAACGGCAACACCCTGTCGGTCGAGATCATCACCGGCAAGAACGAGCAGCCGAACGACAAGCAGTTGCAGGCGGCCGAGGCCCTGGTCCGTCAGAAGTCCCAGCAGTACGGCTTCGATGTCACCAAGGATGTCTATGGCCACGAGGAACTGAACCCCGGCCATCGCAAGCCGACCGAGGGCATGGGCGTTGTGTCCCGCCTGCGCGCCGGCCCCGTGGGGCAACCGGCCAACGATACCGGCCAGCCCGCGAAGGAGGTCAGCCAGAGCGGCGTCGACTTCATCAAGCAGCAGGAAGGCTGGAAGCCGAAGGCCTATGCCGATGGGGCGCAGACCTCGGTCGGCTGGGGTACACGCGGACAGCCGGGCGAGACCATCACCTCGGCGGAAGGCGAACGCCGGCTCAAGGGCGAACTGAGCGAGGCCAACAAGGTCATCGACGCTCAGGTGAAGGTTCCGCTGAGCCAGAATCAGCGCGACGCCCTCGTCTCCTACGTCTTCAACGCTGGGCCAAACGGCAAGGCCAAGGAGGTGTTTGCGGCCATCAATGCCGGCGATGCCCAGAAGGCCGCCGAGATCATGAAAGCGGACGACAAAGGCGGCGTGGTCGCCAACCGTCGCGACGCTGAAGTGAAGATGTTCTTGGGTGGTCCGTCGCCCCAGGAGGGCCAGCAGCAGGCCGCCCAGCCCTCGAGCGAGGGCCTGCGCAGCCGCGCCATCACGTTTGGCATGAGCGACCAGTCGCAGCAGCCGCAACCGCAGCAGGGCCAGCAGCCCCAGCAAGGCGGCAATGTTTCGGATCTCGTTGGCCGCCTGTCATCCGAAGACCCGAACACCCCCATTTCCTCCATGCTCACGAAGGAGCAGATGGCGGGCATCGCGCAGAAGTATCCCGAACTCGCGCAAATCCCGAACATCGAGAACGCCACCATTGGCGATGTGGTGAAGTACGCCTCGGCGGCACGGCAGGAAGCTGGCGGCGATCTCGGGGATTTGGCGGATCAGGCGATGACCGCCAGCCGTCAATCCCTGTTGAAGCGCGGCGACGAGTTCATCCCGCTCGGACGCCTGCAGGGGGGGCAGGTCTTCTCGGTCAAATCCAAGTTCGGAGAGATTAAGGTTCCGGCTGAGGCCGTCAACGCGCTCGACAAGAACCTCATCCGCAAGATGCAGGCCGACGCCAAGGAGCAACTCGGCATTCGCCAGAAGGAAGGCGAGTCGATTGCCGAGGACATGATCCGCAAGGAACTGTTGACCCAAGAGACGCAGGGCAAGAGCCACGCCGAATTCGACCCGAGGGTGTTACAGGAGATCTATCGCAAGAACCCGAAGAAGGTTGCCGACTTCGAGCGCAAGCTGTCGATCGCAAAGTCCGTCTATGGGGTCATGCAGGACGCGCCGAATGTGCCGATAGGGGTGCTAGAAGATCGTCTTGACCAGCTTCGCGAAAGTGTTGTCAGCGATCAAGGAGCCGACCCTGATGTGCAGGCTGCCGTGGACCGAACGGCCCGGCGCATCAGCGCTCTGGATCGGGTGCGCAAGGCTGACCCAGGTCGTGCCGTTGACGGTGCGACGGAGGTCGTCGCAGTGAAAAATATGCTGCCGGGTGGCGAGCCGAAGAACACGGCCCATCTTTACGCGCTGGCTGATGCGCGCATCAAAGCTGAAGTACGTCTCGGCCTCGTCCAATACCCGATCAGGAAGGACGAAGCCTTGAAGATGATGGCGCCGATTATTTCGGCGCCGCAGCAGGACAAGCGCCGTGTGGCGATGTCGGTGGCCGAAGAAATCGGCAAGCGTTATGGCGACCTTGCCGAA
>JBDLPS010000151.1:0-3998 GCA_039800965.1 Pseudomonadota bacterium
CCTCGCGGCGCGAGCAGAGGCCGAGTTCGCCCATGCGCTTGGACAGGCGGGGCAGATCCGGATTGCCGGCGGGTTTCGCGGGCGGGAAGGGCGGACGGCGGGGTGGCTGATTCATGGTCCCTCACGGAAAAGGCCGGCATTGCTGCCGGCCTTTCCAGTATCCAGGCCTTGCGGCGTGGATCAGTGGTGCATCGTCGCCAGCGTGGCCGGGTCCAGATGCGAGATCGAACGCGTGTCCTGGAAGGCACGGATGCCCTCGATGCCCTGCTCGCGGCCGATGCCCGACAGCTTCATGCCGCCGAACGGCGCGCGCAGGTCCAGGCGGTTCGCGCCGTGGTCGTTGGTCCAGACATAGCCGCAGACCAGCTGGCCACCGACGCGGTAGGCCGCAGCCTGGTCCGCCGACCAGACCGAACCGGCAAGGCCGGCCCAGGTGTCGTTGGCCATGCGGATCGCGTCCGCTTCGTCGTCGAAGGGGATGACCGGGATGACGGGGCCGAACTGCTCTTCGGTGACGACGCGCAGCGTGAGGGCCGGATTCACGACGATCGCCGGGCGCACGAAGTTGCCGCCGGCCATGTCGCCGCCGGGCAGCGTGCCGAATTCCAGCACCTGCGCGCCGGCGGCCTTGGCTTCGGCGATCAGTTCCTCGACGAACTTCTTCTGAACCGGCGAGTGCAGCGGGCCCATCGTGGTCGTCGGGTCGAGGCCGTAGCCCAGCTTCGTCTTTTCGAGACGCGCCGACAGGCCCTTCACCAGTTCATCCATGCGCGAGCGGTGCACGAACACGCGCTTGGCGTTCATGCAGATCTGGCCCGTCGTGTCGTAGATGGCCGCGAAGATGCGGTCCAGGTGCGTATCGTCGAGGATCGCGTCCTTCAGGAAGATCGCGGCGTCGTTGCCGCCCAGTTCCAGCGTGACGCGCGTGAGGCTCTGCGATGCCAGTTCCATCATCTTCTTGCCGCCGCCCACGGACCCCGTGAAGCAGACCTTGGCGACGTCCGTGTTGCGGATCAGTGCGCTCATGTTCGCGTCCGGACCGGTGACGACGTTCAGCACGCCCGGCGGCAGCTTCTCGGCGATGCGCTGCACGACGCGCGCGGTGGCCAGCGGCGCGGTCAGCGGCGGCTTCACGATGACGGTGTTGCCGGCCAGCAGGGCGTGCGGCAGGGCGGCGCCCCGGATCGCGATCGGCCAGTTGAACGGGACGATGATCGAGACCACGCCCAGCGGCTGGTAGCCGACGGTCGTTTCGGTGGGGATATGGCCCGCGACCGGCTTGAGCACCTTGGTGGCGTTCACTTCGTCGGCGTGCATCAGCGCTAGGTTCCAGCGGATCTGCAGGACCAGCGCATCAACCCAGCCTTCCACGCGGACCTTGCCGTTCTCCTGCGACAGGATGGCGCCATCCTGCGATTCGAAGGGGTTCATGGAATCCGGCGTGCCGACGATCGCGGCCTTCATCATTCCGGCTCGCTGTTGCGGCGTCAGTGCGGACCAGGCCGGGTAGGCGGCCTTGGCAGCGGCGACGGCGTCGGCGACGTCCTGCGTGGTGGCTGATGCGGCATGACCCACGACGACGCCAGGCTTGGCCGGATCGGCGATCGCCATCTTCTCGGCGGTCTGCCGCTCCTTGCCCCCGATGTACAACGCGGTCGTGACGGAACTGGACATGTGTAGGCCCCTTCTTCTGCTGCCGGGCCGGAAAGCCCGTAAAGCGCCAAGGGTACTGCCTTTCCGGTCTCTTGGGGACGCCTGCCCGGCGTTGATCAGGGCTGCCGGGTGGCCCAGACTCCGCCGGGGATACACGACGGCCCGAGGCCCGGTCCATGACAATCCTTGCCAAATCGGCTCTGTCCGGCCTGCTGGGCGCGTTGGTGATCCTCCCGGCGCAGGCTGTGGTGCCGCGTGCCGAGATCGTCACGCCATCGGACATCGCCCAGGTGAAGGACCTGGACGAGATCATCGTCTCGGGCAACAGCAAATCGCTGCAGGCCGCCCGGCAGGCGTTGGTCGAGGCGGAAGACCGTTTTTATGCCCGCTACAACGCGACCAATCCCGACCGCGCCTACGACATGCTCTGCCATGAAGAGGCTCCGACCGGCACTTTGATCCGCAAGCGTTATTGCCAGCCCAGGCTCGTGGAGGATGTCCTCCAGGCCGATGCGCAGCGTATGGTCACCGGCACCAGTGGCAGCATCGTGGGGATCGAGCCCGAGTTGCTCCGTGCCAAGGCGTTGGTGGAGATCAAACGGCGCCTCAAGGATCGGGTCGCGAAGGACCCCGAACTCCTGAAGGCTTTGCTGGAGCGTGCCAAGCTGCAGGTGCACTACGAGGCCCTGCGCAAGGAGAAGCTCCGGGGCAGGGCGATCGTCGGGGACTGACGGGTCCCCTTGCGGCGTTCAGCCGCCGCCCGGTCGCTTGGTCACGGGTTCCAGCAGGGCCACCGTTGCCGCGCGTGTCGCCGCGGCAGCCTTTGCGGCATCCCCTGAGGGCGGGGGCGCACCCGGCGCGCCGGCGATGGCCGGCGCGCGCGCATAGTCCAACGCCGCCTTGTCCGCCGCATCGCGGATCGACGGATCCGCACCCCGTTCCAGCAGGTGCTTCACGACGCCGTCGCGGCCCGCTTCCGCCGCGGCGGAAAGCGCCGTGCGGCCTTCCTGGTCGCGCCCCGTGATGTAGGAGCGGAGCTGCGCCGTGTTCGTGCGGCTGTCGACGATGCGCGCGTTGATGTCCGCGCCGGCATCGACCAGCAGGTCTATCGTCCTGATGGTCATCGCCTGCAGGTCGCCCGGCGGCAGCGCGCCGCCGCCGCCGATGCGCCCCACGCCGCTCATGCCAACCGCCACCATCAGCGGCGTCATGCCGAAGACGTTGCGCAGGTCGATTTCGGCGCCTGCCTTGATCAGTGCCTGCATGGCCTCGTGGTCGTGGCGGATGGACGCGACGAACAACGGGCCGACGCCGCCGCGCAGATCGTATTCCGCAAAGCGGCCGCGGCCGCCACCGTAGGGACGCTTGCGCGTGAGTTGGTGGTTCACGTCCACGCCCATCGCGATCAGGCGCCGGATGACCGGCAGCGCTGCACCGGCCTTGAAGTCCACGGCCGGGCGACCGCCGAAGGCGCCGTCGCCACGGAAAGAATTCATGTCGACCGCGACGTAGATCGGCGTGCGACCGCTCATGTCCCAGCTGTGCGGGTTCGCGCCCTTGTCGAGCAGGAACATCGCCGTGTCGTAGCGTCGGTTGTCGAGCGCGTTGAGCAGCGGCGTCACGCCGTCCGGGTTGGGCCTGTTGACGTCCGCCCCGGCCTTCACGAGCGACACCACGCACTGGTGGCAGCCTGAACGCGTGGCGTAGAGGAGCGCCGTAAGGCCGCCGCTCTGGCGGCTGCCGAACTGGGCGCGTGGCTCCGAGGTCATCTGGCGCGGCCAGTCGTCGCTGCGCGCAGGCAGATCGACGTTCTTCGCGCCGTGCGCAAGGAGCAGGTCCAGGATCTCTGGCTGGTTGCCGCCTGCTGCCCACATCAGCGCATTCTGGTTGCGGAAGGTCTCGACCGCGTTGACGTTCGCGCCGCGTTCGACGAGGAGTTTCGCGACGGGCTGCGATCCGATGCTGATGGCCAGCATCAGGGCCGTCTGGCCATCCGCGTTCGGCGAATCGACGTTTGCGCCAGCATCGAGCAGTTGCCGGACCAGGTCGATGTCGTCGACCTTGACGGCTTCGCCGAGCGCGCTGGCGCCATAGCGGTTCGTGACGTTGGCCTTGGCGCCGCGCTTCAGCAGGGCCTGTACCATTTCGCGGTCGACGTTGAACGTCGCCCACATCAGCGCCGTAGATCCGTCAGGCGCCTTTTCATTGACGTCGACGTCGGGTGACGTGATCGCGGCAAGCACCGATTCGCGCTTGCCGGCACGCACGAGGTCGCCGAGCGTCTGCTTGACGCCGGCGGCCGGTGTTGCGGCCGTGACGGTTGCGGGCGCGAGGGTCGTCGCAGC
>JBDLPS010000152.1:0-6089 GCA_039800965.1 Pseudomonadota bacterium
ACGGTCATTTCCTGCCCATTTGTCGGTAACATTGCGGGCCGCAAGACACGGCAGGCCGCATGGTAAGCAAAAGTCCCCGCGTCGGCTTCGTCAGCCTGGGCTGCCCCAAGGCGACGGTCGACTCCGAACGCATCCTCACCCAGCTGCGCATCCGCGGCTACGAGATCGCCCCGAGCTACGACTCGGCCGACCTCGTGGTCGTGAACACCTGCGGCTTCATCGAATCCGCGATCGACGAGTCGCTCGAGGCGATCGGCGAGGCGCTGGACGCGAACGGCCGCGTCATCGTCACCGGCTGCCTTGGCGCGAACCCGGCCAAGGTGCTCGAGAAGCATCCCCACGTGCTCGGCGTCACCGGCCCCCACGCCACCGAAGAAGTGGTGCGTGCGGTCGAGAAACACCTGCCGCGCCCGCATGATCCCTTTCAGGACCTGGTGCCGCCGCAGGGCGTGCGCCTCACGCCACGGCACTACTCGTACCTGAAGATCTCCGAAGGCTGCAACAACCGCTGCAGCTTCTGCATCATCCCGGCACTGCGCGGCGACCTGGTGTCGCGCCCCATCGAGGACGTGATGGCCGAGGCCGAGCGCCTCGTCGCCGCGGGCACGCGCGAGCTGCTCGTCATTTCGCAGGATACCAGCGCCTACGGCGTCGATCTGCGCTATCGCAAGGGCAGTTTCCGCGGCACGGAATACGAGACGCGCTTCGTCGACCTGGCCCGCGCGCTGGGCACGCTTGGCAGCTGGGTGCGGCTGCATTACGTCTATCCCTATCCGCACGTGGACGGCGTGCTGCCGCTGATGGCCGAGGGCAAGGTGCTGCCCTATCTCGACATCCCGCTGCAGCATGGCTCGCCCAGCGTCCTCAAGCGCATGAAGCGCCCGGCCCATGCCGAGGACACGCTCGCTCGCCTGCAGGCGTGGCGGCGCGAGGTGCCGGACCTCACGATCCGCTCCAGCTTCATCGTGGGTTTTCCCGGCGAGACGGACGAGGACTTCAACCAGTTGCTCGACTGGCTGGAGGAGGCCGAACTCGACCGCATCGGCTGCTTCAAGTACTCGCCCGTCGAAGGTGCCGCAGCCAATGCGCTCGGCGTGCCCGTGCCGCCGGAAGTCATGGAAAAACGCTACGAGGCGGTCATGGCCCTGGCGCAGGACCTCAGCGAGGAGCGCCTTGCCCGCAAGGTCGGCCAGACGCTGGACGTGATCGTCGACCGCGTCGCCGGAGACGTGGCCGAAGCCCGCACGAAGGGCGATGCGCCGGAGATCGACGGCCTCGTGCACGTGAAGAACGCGAAGGGCCTCAAGGCCGGCGAGTTCGCGCGCGTCACGATCACCGAGGCCGGCAGCTACGACCTCGAGGCCGTGCCGGCCGCCTGATCCTCGGCGGGCCGCAGCAGCAGGATCAACAACGCGGCCAGCACGCCCGGCACCGCCAGCAGCGGCGCCACGACGGACCAGTCGTGGCCCGCGCCGCGCAGCAGGCCCGCGGCCCAGGGCCCCAGTGCCGAGCCCACGCGGCCCACCGTCACGACGAGGCCGATGCCCGAGGCACGCACGCCCACCGGGTAACTCAGCGCGATCACCGAGAAGATCGTCGAGGATGCACCCCACATGAAGAAACCCAGCACCAGCGCGGCGGCGTCGAGCACTGCGGGTTCGGCCGGCAACAGGCCAAAGGATGCGATGCCCGCAGACAGGATCACGGCCAGCGAGGCCACGAGCCGCGTCAGCGGCAGGCGCGTTGCGACAAGGCCGAAGACGATGCCACCGGCGATGCCGGTCAGGCTCCAGTAGCTCGACATCTGCACAGCCTCGACCACGGAAAGGCCGCGCTCGGTCGCGAGCTTGGTATGCCAGTTCACGAAGAAATAGAACGTGAACATGTAGAGCGGATACATCGCGCAGAGCAACAGCGTCGCGCGGCGATGCGCCGGCTGCCACAGCGCAGCGAACTGTCGGGCCGCGCCCCTGCGGTCGCCTGCAGACGGCAGCTCCCGCGACTCGGGCAGGCGCCACCACAGCACCGGCCACAGCAGCACTGTGAGCAGTCCGCCGAACAGGAAGATCGGCCGCCAGCCGTGGTTCGCCAGCAGCCAGCCCGCGAACGGGCCGCCCAGCGCGCCGCCGATGGGATATCCGATCACCACCAACGCCACGGACAGCTTGCGCCAGCGTTCCGTGCTGTATTCGATCGCGAGCGTGCCCGCGGTACTGACCATGGCCCCGATGCCCAGGCCCGTCACGATGCGGCAGGTCGCGAGGCCCGGAATGCCTTCGACCCTGGAAGTGGCCAGCATGCCGATCGACATCAGCAAGGTTCCGAACAGGATCACGGGGCGACGACCGAGCAGATCCGCCGCCAGCGCGAACACGAAGGCGCCGACGCCGATGCCCACGAGGTTGGCGCTGAAGACGACGCCGGTCTGCTCGGGACTGAGGCCCCACTCCTTCACGACCACCGGTGCCGCAAAGGACAGCGCGAGGATGTCGAAGCCGTCGATCACGTTGATGAGCACGCAGAGCGCGACGACGAATATCGAGTACGTGGCTGCGGTGGCGACCTTCGCCGGCGTTTCGTTCATGTCCTGCCTCTCCCTTCGGGCACACTAGGCGCCGCGATGACCCCCGAACCTCTCCAGACCGCACCGGCCCCCTGCCCTGCCTGCAATGGCAACGGCTCGGTCGTGATGTCGCTGTGCTGCGGCCGCGGCTGCGCCACCTGCCCCGGCGACGGCATGCTGCGCGAACTGGATTGCGATCGCTGCAAAGGCACGGGCACCGCTGCCACGATGCCCGCCAGACCCTAGTCCAGCACCGCCTGCATCACGGCCGTCTCGAAATCCGCCGTACGCGGCTGGCCCGGCGTCTGGACGAAGAGGATCGCAACCAGCTTGCGCGCCGGATCCACCCAGAAGTGCGTGCCATAGGATCCGCTCCAGCCAAAGCTGCCCTGTCCAAGCAAGGTGTGGCGTGCCGCAGGGTCGGTGATGGACCGGACCCCCAGGCCATAGCCCTCACCCGGCTGCCGCCCCTGCATCGTCTCGGGGATCACCCGCGATCCCATGATCCGCACGCTGGCCGGGCTGAGGATGCGCACGCCGTCCAGCTCGCCGCCGTTGGCCAGCATCATCGCGAAGCGCGCATAGGACTCGATCGACGTGATCAGCCCACCACCCCCGGAATCGAGTACAGGCGTGTTCAGGCGATCCGGATCCGGATGCGGCGCCATGCCCCGCTCGCCCATCACGTAGAGCGTTGCCATGCGGCTCCGCTGCGCATCCGTCGGCCAGAAGGTCGTGTCCTTCATGCCCAGCGGGCCGCAGATGCGCTGCTGCATGAAATCCCCGAAGCGCTGCGTGGACGCGATCTCGACGATGCGCGCCAGCAACTCGAAACCCGCAAGACCGCTGTACTGCCAGCGAGTGCCAGGCTGGAACTCCAGCGGCACCGCGGCCAGGTCCTCCAGCGCCTTCACGCCCTCCGCGCGACGACGGTCCATCACCGGTGCCGCTGCAGCCGTGCTGATCGCACCGCTGACGAGACCACCCGTGTGCGTGAGCAGGTCCAGCACCGTCAGCGGCCGCTCCACCGGGACCGTGTAGTACGCAGGCGTGCCCGGCGGACTGCCGGCAGGTACCGTGCGGGGCACCGCGACCTTCACGTCCTTGAAGGCAGGGATGAAGCGGCTGACCGGATCGTCCAGACGGACCTTGCCGTCCTCGACGAGCAGCATCACGGCCGTGGCGACGACGGGCTTCGTCATGGACGCGAGGCGCATCAGGCTGTCCTTCTGCATCGGCTTCTTCGATGCGAAGTCGGCATAGCCCTGCGCCTGCAGATGCACCACCTTGCCGTTGCGCGCCACGAGGGTCACGGCGCCGGGCATCTCGCCCGTGGCCATCTGCCGCTCGACGAACTCCCCGATGCGCGCGAGGCGGGGCGCGGATACGCCCGGCGACGCAGACAGGGGTCCTGAAGCCGCGGGCACCGCGGAGGCAAGGGCGAGCGCGAGCGCGGCCGCCAGGCCGGCATGAGTCTTGTGCATGGATCCCCCAGGGACGTCATTGTTCTTGTGGGTCGATGAAATGCCCTGCGGAGCAGGGCGTCAAGCAAGGCAGGGGCTCCATGGCGCGCAGCTTCGTCATGGATCCTTCATCGTTTTCCATTATTCTGGAATCATGGAATCGAAAGACGTGATCGGCGCGCTGGGCGCGCTGGCCCAGGAGTCCCGGCTCGCGGCCTTCCGCGCCCTCGTGGCGGCCGGCACCAACGGTCTGCAGCCCGGCACTCTGGTGGCGCGGCTCGGGATCCCCGCGAACACCTTGTCCTTCCACCTCGGCACCCTGCAGCGGGCCGGGCTCGTCAGTCAGGAGCGACAGGGGCGCGCGCTCATCTACCGCGCGGAATTCCAGCGGATGCGCACGCTCATCGATTTCCTGACCGAAGACTGCTGCGGCGGCCAGCCCTGCGCCGCCACGCCCTGCACCCCGGAGACGCCATGAGCCGCCCGATTTCCGTCCTGTTCCTGTGCACGCACAATTCCGCGCGCAGCATCCTCGCCGAGGTGCTGTTGAACGAACTCGGCGGCGGCCGCTTCGTCGCCTATTCGGCCGGCAGCACGCCGCGCGAGTCCGGCCAGCCCAACCCGCTCGCGATCCGCACGCTTGCCGAAGCCGGCTTCGACACCTCGCAGCTGCGCAGCAAGAGCTGGGATGAATTCATCGGGCCCGACGCGCCACCGATCGACCTCGTCATCACCGTCTGCGGCAATGCCGAGCAGGCCTGCCCCATCTTCCCCGGTCGGCCGGCCACCGCACACTGGGGCTATGACGACCCGAGTGCCGGCGATGCGCCGGATGAGGTGAAGCTCGTCGCCTTCCGCACGACGCTGCACCAGATACGCCGTCGCCTGGAGGCCTTTGTCGCCGGGGAGCCGGCATGAGCTTCTTCGAACGCTGGCTGACGCTGTGGGTGGCGCTGTGCATCGGCGCCGGCGTGCTGCTGGGGCAGCTGGCCCCGGACCTCTTCCATGCGCTGGGCCGGCTCGAGATCGCCAGGGTGAACCTGCCGGTCGGCCTGCTCATCTGGGTGATGATCATCCCCATGCTCGTGAAGGTCGATTTCGGCGCGCTGCATGAAGTGCGACGCCATGGTCGCGGCATCGCCGTCACCTTGTTCGTGAACTGGCTCGTGAAGCCCTTTTCGATGGCGCTGCTCGGCGCCCTGTTCGTGAAACAGCTCTTCGCCGGCCTGCTGCCGGCCGACCAGCAGGACAGCTACATCGCCGGCCTGATCCTGCTCGCCGCGGCGCCCTGCACGGCGATGGTGTTCGTGTGGAGCCGTCTCACCCACGGCGATCCGCTGTTCACGCTGTCGCAGGTCGCGCTGAACGACAGCATCATGGTGTTCGCCTTCGCACCGCTCGTCGGGCTGCTGCTCGGACTGTCGGCGATCACCGTGCCCTGGAGCACGCTCGTCACCTCCGTGGTGCTCTATATAGTTGTGCCGGTGCTGATCGCCCAGATCTGGCGGCGCCGCCTGCTCACACAGGGCCCCGGCCGACTGGAAGCAACGCTTGCGCGGCTCGGCCCCTGGTCCATCGCCGCGCTGCTGCTCACGCTGGTGCTGCTGTTCGCCTTCCAGGGCGAAGCCATCGTGAAGCAGCCGCTCGTCATCGCGCTGCTGGCCGTGCCCATCCTCATCCAGGTGCTCTTCAACGCCGGGCTGGCCTATGGCCTGAACCGGCTGCTCGGCGAACAGCACGCCGTGGCCTGCCCCTCGGCGCTGATCGGCGCATCGAACTTCTTCGAACTGGCCGTGGCCGCGGCGATCAGCCTGTTCGGCTTCGAATCGGGGGCGGCGCTTGCGACCGTCGTCGGCGTGCTGATCGAGGTGCCCGCGATGCTGCTGGTGGTGCGTGCAGTGAATGCATCGAAGGGCTGGTACGAGCGGGGCAGCCAGTCCGGCCAGGCAGGCTCCCCGGAAGTCAGATGATAATGCCGATGGCCTCGGAAGTGCGTTCGCCCGGTAATCCCCCCGTTTGTAACGGGGTTCAGAAGTGGAATACGGTCACGCGGCCATCGCCAG
>JBDLPS010000153.1:0-12751 GCA_039800965.1 Pseudomonadota bacterium
GATGCGTGCGCGGCCGCTGTCGAGCTGGGCGATGCAATCCTCGATCGCGGCGCGCGTGCCGGCATCGACGGTTGAGGGGGTGATGTCGGCGCGGCGCTCGAAGGCGGCCTCGATGGTCTTCTGCAGGGTGTCGGTCATATTCTTTCCAGTGGGATCTTCAAGGGTTCAAAGGGATCTGGCGTAGGCCACGATGCGGTGCGCCGCCTCGACGCATTCATCGACGCCCGCGACCAGTGACAGACGGACGCGGCCGGCACCGGGATTTCCCGTCGTGGTGTCACGCGCGAGGTAGCTGCCGGGCACGATGGTGATGTTCTGCGTTTCGAAGAGGCCGGCGGTGAAGGCCACGTCGTCTCCCGGGATCTTCTGCCAGAGGTAGAAACCGCCGGCCGGCCGCTCGACGTCCAGCACCGACGCCAGGATCGGCACCACGCGATCGTATTTCTCGCGGTACAGCGCTCGGTTCGCGCGGACATGCGCGTCGTCGTTCCAGGCGGTGATGCTGGCCCGCTGAGTCGGCAGCGGCATCGCGCAACCGTGGTAGGTCCGGTACAGCAGGAACTGCGCGATGGTCTCCGTACAGCCGGCGACGAAGCCCGAACGCAGGCCCGGCACGCTCGAACGCTTGGACAGGGAATGGAAGACCATGCAGCGACGGAAGCCCGTGTTGCCCATGTCGTGGGCCACGGCGAGCAGCGAGGGCGGCGGATCCGATTCGTCGTCGTAGAGTTCGGCATAACACTCGTCGGCGGCGATCATGAAATCGTGACGCTCGGCGAGTTCCAAGGCGTGGCGCAGGTACTCGCGCGACATGATCGTCCCGACCGGATTGCCGGGGCTGCAGAGGAATAGTACCTGACAGCGAGCCCAGGTCTGTGCGTCGACTGCATCGAGATCCGGCAGGTAGCCGTTGGCTTCGGTCGTGTTCAGGTAGATCGGTTCGGCCCCGGCCAGGATCGCCGCGCCCTCGTAGATCTGGTAGCAGGGGTTCGGCATCAGCACGGCCGGCGCATTGCCGCGGCGGTCCACCACGGCCTGCACGAAGGCGAACAGGGCCTCCCGCGTGCCGTTCACCGGCAACACCATCCGCGCTGGATCCACGGCTCCCGCCGGAAGGCCGAAGCGCCGTTCGAGCCAGTGCGCACAGGCTGCGCGCGTCTCGTCGAGCCCCTTGGTGGCAGGGTAACTGCCGAGTTCGTCCATGCCGTCGCGCAGCGCCTGCAGCAGGAAGTCCGGCGGCGCGTGCTTGGGTTCACCGATGGACAGCGCGACATGCCGCAGCCCCGCAGGGGGATGCAGCCCTGCCTTCAGTCGGGCAAGTCTTTCGAAAGGATAGGCAACCAGTCGGCCGAGGTCTGGATTCATGCGCTTTCGGGTCCTAGGGCCCGCGGTTCAGTGCGGCCGTCAGTCGCTGGCGCAATCGGCCGGCGGCGGCTTCATCAAGCGGTTGCTGGGCAAGGTCGGTCACGTGGAAGACGTCCTCGGCCCGTTCGCCCAAGGTGCTGATCTTCGCGCCATGCAGGTCGACGCGTTCCTCCCACAGCACCTTGCCCACGTCGCACAGAAGTCCCGGGCGGTCGCCCGCGACCAGTTCCACCACCGTGCGGCGGTTGTGCTCGTCGTTGCTGATCGTGATCTGCGTGGGGGTGTTGAACATACGGACCTGGCGCGGTGCGCGACGCGATACCGCCAGCGGTGATTCGTCCGGCCTCTGCAGGGATCGCCAGAGCTTTTCCTCGATTTCGCGTACGCGCTCAGGGTCGCTGATCTGCGCGCCGTCACCCTCCAGCACGTGGTAGAGGTCCAGGCTGAAGCCGTTGGCGGTCGGTGTGATGCGCGCGTCGACGATGGTGAGACCCAACTGGTCCAGTACCGCGGTAGCGCGGGCAAAGCCATGCCGTCGGTGCGGGGAGTGGATCAGCACCGCCGTGGTGCCGCGTTCACTGCGCGGTTCGACAGAAACCAGCGGTTCTTCGGAGGCAGGGTCGCGGTTGGCGAGCAGTCTCGTGTGCCACGCTATTTCCTCCGGCGAATGGCGCAGGAAGTAAGCGGGCGAGAGGCGGGACCACACGGCATCGATTTCCGGTCCGACGCCGTGCTCGGCGAGCAGCAGGCGGGCGCCTTCCTGGTTCTCGCGGACCAGTTGCTCCTCGTCGATCGGCTTTTCCAGTCCGCGGCGCAATGCGCCGCGGACGCGCTGGTGGAATTCCTGGAACAGGGATGCCTTCCAGGAATTCCACAGCCTGGGGTTGGTGCCGCGCACGTCCGCGACGGTGAGCATGTAAAGGCAGTCAAGGTGGTGTTCGTCGCCGACTTCGCGGGCGAATTCGTTGATCACCTGCGGATCCGCGATGTCCTTCTTCTGCGCCGTGACGGACAGCAGGAGGTGGTTGCGTACCAGCCAGGCCACCAGGCGCGCGTCGTAACGCGACAGCCCCTGTTCGAGGCAAAACGCCTCCGCATCCACGGACCCGAGTTCGGAGTGGTCGCCGCCACGCCCCTTGGCGATGTCGTGGAACAGCGCGGCGAGGTAGACGACCTCCGGCTTGGGAAGTTGCTGCATGATGCCGGAGAGCAGCGGAAACTCGTGGTCATACTTCGGCATCGCGAGGCGGCGCAGGTTCGACACCACGAACAGCGTGTGTGCGTCCACGGTGTAGGCGTGGAACAGGTCGTACTGCATTCGCCCGACGATGCGCCCGAACGCAGGAATGTAGCGCCCGAGCACGCCGTAGGTGTTCATCCGCCGCAGCTCGTGCGTCACGCCCACCGGCGCCCGGAGGATGTCTAGGAAAAGGCGATGATGCCTCGGGTTCTGGCGGAACTCCTCGTCGATCAGCCACAGGTGCCTTGCCAGCGAGCGCATGGTTGCGGCGCGCACGCCCCTGATCTCCGGGTGCTGCTGGAGCAGCACGAACAATTCTAGAAGCGCTGACGGCGCGCGCGCGAAAATGTCCGGCGCGACCACCTCGAGATAGTCGTTCCGAATCTGGAAGCGGGGGTTCAGCGGGCGCGGCGGGCTGTCCTCGGACAGGATGGCGTCCCTGAACAACTGGAGGAGCAGTTCGTTGAGGAAGCTGACGTCCAGCACGGTGCGGTAGTACCGCTGCATCAGCTGTTCGACGGCGAGGGTGTAGGAGGCGTCTTCGTAACCGAAGACCTGCGCCAGTCGGATCTGGTGGTCGAACAGCAGCCGGTCTTCGTGACGACCGGTCAGCATGTGCAGGGCGAAGCGCACTTTCCAGAGGAATTCCTGCGCCTGCTGCAGCTTGCGCAGCTCTGCGGGGGCCAGGTAACCGTGCGCGACCAGTTCCTCCAGCCCCTGGACCCCGAAATGACGTTTCGCCACCCAGCCGATCGTCTGCAGGTCCCGGAGGCCACCGGGTCCCGTCTTCACGTTCGGCTCGAGGTTGTAGGCGGTGTCGTTTGCCTTGGCGTGTCGTTCAGCCTGCTCCCGGACCTTGGCTTCGAAGAACTGCCGTGCCGGCCAGATGCGGTCCGGTCCCAGTTCCTGGCGCATCGATTCCGGCAGCGATTCGGATCCCGCGATGTGTCGCGCCTCCAGCAGTGTGGTCATCACGCCCACATCCGCCGCGGCTTCTTCAGCGCACTGGCCCGGCGTGCGCACGCTGTGGCCTACCTCGAGGCCTATGTCCCACAGGAAGGCGACCAGACGTTCTATCTGCGCGCGCATCGATTCCGGCAGCGCGGGCTCTCCTGGAACGAGCACCAGGATGTCCACGTCCGACGCCGGATGCAGTTCGCCGCGTCCATAGCCACCGACGGCCATCAGCGTGATCGATGCCGCCAGCGGCGCTTCCAGTTGCCTTTCCCAGGCGATGCGCAGCAGCCGGTCGATGAACGCCGCGCGACCATGAACGAGCGCCTCGATCGGGAACTCCTCCTCGAAGAAGCGCTTCAGGTCTTCCTGCGAGGTACGCACCGCTTCACGGAATGCATCCGGCGTGAATTGACCTGCGGCAAGCACCGCGGGCAACTGGTCCAGGAGCGGCCAGTGCAGCGTCGGAGGTGCCTCGCCGACCGGTTCGTCGTCAAGCGAGGCCTGCTTGTAGGAAACCATCCCGGAAGATCCGTCAGCCGCGCTCGGCGGCGCCGAGCGTCAGGACCTCGAATCCGCCTGCGGTGACGAGCACCGTGTGTTCCCACTGTGCCGAGAGCGAATGGTCCTTGGTGACGACGGTCCAGCCGTCCGGCAACTGGCGGATGTGCCGCTTGCCGGCGTTGATCATCGGCTCGATGGTGAAGGTCATTCCTTCCTGCAGAATCAGGCCGGTGCCCGGCGTGCCGTAGTGCAGGACCTGGGGATCCTCGTGGTACACCCGGCCGATGCCATGGCCGCAATATTCACGGACCACCGAGAAGCCGCTCGCCTCGGTCAGGGTCTGGATCGCGTGACCGATGTCTCCCAGCCGCGTGCCGGGCCGTACCGTGCGGATGCCTTCCCACATCGCTTCCCGGCAGACCGATGTCAGGCGCTCGGCCTGCACGGGCGGCTTGCCGACGAAATACATGCGACTGGTATCGCCATGGAAACCGTCGGCGATCACCGTCACGTCGATGTTGACGATGTCCCCGGCCTTGAGCCGCTTGTCGTTCGGGATGCCGTGGCAGACCACGTGGTTCACCGAAGAGCAGATGGTCTTCGGAAATCCGCGGTAGCCCAGGTTGGCCGGTACGGCCCGCTGGATTCCGACGATGTGGTCGTGGCAGAGGCGGTCCAGTTCGTCCGTGGTCACTCCCGGCACCACGTGGGGGCCGATCATGTCCAGGACGTCCGCGGCGAGTCGCCCCGCGACACGCATTTTCTGCTGTTCTTCCGGGGACTTGATCGTGATGTGCATGGGGCCTGGCGGGGAGGGGAATCGGGGCGCGCTAAGACGTTGTTTGCGCGGGAACTTCATGGTATAAAGCGCCGCCTTTTTTGGCAAACCAATCCCAGCGCGCATCGTCACGGCTGGCCGGGTGTCCTTCGGGATCGCCTGCCGGGGTGCGCGCCCTGGCCCCAACCCGAACGATCAGGAGATCAGACCATGTCCGGCGTGTCCATGCGACAGATGCTGGAAGCGGGCGTCCATTTCGGACACCAGACCCGCTTCTGGAACCCCAAGATGGCCCAGTACATCTTCGGCGAGCGCAACAAGATCCATATCATCAACCTCGAGAAGACCCAGCCGATGTACGCGGAGGCCGCTGCCTTCGCGCGGGCGATCGCCGCCGACGGTGGCACGGTCCTTTTCGTGGGCACCAAGCGTTCCGCGCGCGATGCCGTCCAGGCGGAAGCGCAACGCTGCAACATGCCGTTCGTCAACCAGCGTTGGCCGGGCGGCATGCTCACCAACTTCAAGACCATCCGCCAGTCGATCAAGCGGCTGATGGACCTCAGCGAACTGGACGCTTCCGGCGCGCTCGACAAGCGCAGCAAGAAGGAAGCCCTGCAGCTGCGCCGCGAAATGGCGAAGCTCGAGAAGAGCCTCGGCGGTATCAAGGACATGGCCTCGCTGCCCGACGTGCTGTTCGTCATCGACGTGGGCCACGAGGGCATCGCCCTCCAGGAAGCCAAGAAGCTGGGCATCCCGGTCATTGCCGTCGTCGACACCAACTGCTCGCCGCTGGGCGTCGATTACGTGATCCCCGGCAACGACGACGCCATGCGCGCCATCACGCTGTATGCGGCAGGCATGGCTGACGCCGTGCTCGAGGGCAAGTCGCAGGCCCCGGCCGTCTCTGTGGGCGAAGACGAGTTCGTCGAGCTGGACGAGCAGGGCAATCCGCGCCGCCGTGCCGCGCCCCGCGGCCCGGCTCGTGGTGGCAGCCGTCCTGCCGCCGCTGGCCGCCGTCGCGCCCCGCGTGCGGAAGGCGCCGAGGCCGCTCCGGCCGCCGAAGTCGCCGAGTCCGAGCTGGACGAGGCTGGCGCTGATGCCAAGGCGCCCGCCGCCAAGGATGCCGCCGCCGCTCCGCGTCGTCGTCCCGCCGCCGGTGCAGGCGCCCCGCGCCGTGGGGGTCGTTGATGGCCGTCACAGCACAGGCTGTCGCCCAGCTGCGTGAGCGCACCGGCGCCGGCATGATGGAGTGCAAGCGCGCGCTGGTGGAGACGAACGGCGACCTCGAGGCCGCCGCCGAGCTCATGCGCAAGCAGGGCATCGCCAAGGCCGACAAGAAGGCCTCGCGCATCGCGGCCGAGGGCGTGATCGCCACGGCCGTCTCCGCGGACGGCAAGACCGGCGTGATGCTTGAAGTGAACTGCGAAACCGACTTCGTTGCTCGTGGCGATGACTTCAGCGGCTTCGCCGCCGCCGTGTCGAAGCTCGTGCTCGAGACGAACCCGGCCGACGTGGAGGCAGTGCTGGCCGCGACGCTGCCGTCGGGCGAATCGGTCGATGTGACGCGCCGTGCGCTGATCGCGAAGATCGGCGAGAACATCGGTGTCCGCCGCTTCGTCCGCGTGGAGTCGACGGGTCTGCTCGGCTCCTACCTCCACGGCACGCGCATCGGCACGCTGGTCGCGGTCGAGGGCGGGGACGCCGCGCTCGCCAAGGACCTGGCGATGCACGTGGCCGCGAGCAACCCGGCCTTCCTGTCGGCTGCTGACGTTCCGGAAGAGGCCAAGGCCAAGGAACGTGCCATCCGCATCGACATCATGAAGAACGACGAGAAGAACAAGGGCAAGCCCGAGAACATCCTCGTCAAGATCGTCGAAGGCGGCATGAACAAGTGGCTCGGCGAGATCACGCTGATGGGCCAGCCGTTCGTGAAGGACCCCGACCAGTCCGTCCAGAAGCTGCTCGATGCCGCCAAGGCCAAGGTGACGCGCTACGAGCGTCTCGAGGTCGGTGCCGGCATCGAGAAGAAGCAGGATGACTTCGTCGCGGAGGTCATGGCGCAAGCCAAGGGCAGCGGCGGCTGAGAGTCTGCATGACATTGCAAACCCCGCTGCGGCGGGGTTTTTTTTGGGGAGTATCCCGTCCATGAGCGCACCGCGTTTCAAACGAGTCCTCGTCAAGCTCTCCGGCGAGGCGCTGCTCGGCGAGTCGGATTACGGCATAGACCCGGCGATGCTCCGCCGCGTGGCGATGGAACTGCAGGAAGTGCAGGCGCTCGGCACGCAGGTCGCCGTGGTGATCGGCGGTGGCAACATCTTCCGCGGTGCGGGCCTGGCCCGCGCGGGGATGGACCGGGTAACCGGCGATCACATGGGCATGCTGGCGACGGTCATGAATTCCCTGGCGTTGCAGGATGCCATCGAGTCCATCGGTTCCCAGTCGCGCGTGATGTCGGCGATCCGCATCAACGAGGTCTGCGAGGATTACATCCGCAGGCGGGCCGTGCGGCACCTGGAAAAAGGGCGGGTGGTGATCTTCGCCGCCGGCACCGGCAATCCGTTCTTCACGACGGATACCGCCGCCAGCCTGCGGGCGATCGAGGTGGGTGCCGACCTGTTGCTCAAGGCGACCAAGGTCAACGGTGTCTACTCCGCGGATCCGATGAAGGATCCGTCGGCGACGCGCTACGAGCGACTCAGTTTCGATCGCGTGCTGGATGGTCGTCTGTCCGTCATGGATGCGACGGCGATCGTGCTCTGCCGTGACAACCGGCTTCCGCTGCGCGTGTTCAACCTGGGCAACCCCGGGGACCTGCCGCGCGTGGTTCGGGGCGAGGATGTTGGTACGCTGGTCACCTGCGACTAGCCTTTCCGCAAGACGAGGAATCCCATGCTCGACGATTTCAAGAAGGACGCCACGGACCGCATGCAGAAGTGCGTGCAGAGCTTCCAGGCCGATCTGCGCAAGCTGCGCACCGGTCGCGCCCACCCCAGCCTCATCGAGAACCTGAAGGTCGAGTTCTACGGCAGCGACACGCCGCTAAACCAGGTCGCGAACATCGCGATCGAGGATGCGCGCACGATCGTCGTCACGCCCTGGGACAAGACCATGGTCGGCGCGATCGAAAAGGCCGTCTACAAGTCGGACCTGGGCCTCACGCCGATGTCGGCCGGCGCGGTGATCCGGGTGCCGCTGCCGCCGCTCACCGAGGAGCGTCGCCGCGACATCCTCAAGGTCGTGAGCAAGGACGCCGAGGCCGCCAAGGTCGCCGTGCGCAACGTCCGTCGCGACGTGCTGCAGGACGTGAAGGAAGCGCTGAAGGAAAAGCTTATCTCGCAGGATGACGAGCGGAAGGCGCAGGACGAGATCCAGAAGCTGACGGACAAGTTCGTCGCCGAGATCGACCAGCACGTCGGCGTGAAGGAAAAAGAGATCATGCAGGTCTGACGCGGATGGCTGTTCCGCGGCACGTCGCGATCATCATGGACGGCAACGGCCGCTGGGCGCAATCCCGCGGCCTGCCGCGCACGGCCGGCCACAAGGCCGGCGTGAAGCCCGTTCGCGGCTGCATCGAGTCGAGCATCCGGGCCGGTGTCGAAGCGTTGACCTTGTTCGCGTTCTCCAGCGAGAACTGGGACAGGCCCGGCGACGAGGTCAGTACGCTGATGGGCCTATTCGTCGAGGCGCTGGACGGCGAGGTGGACGAACTCCATGCCAATGGGGTCCGCTTGCGTTTCATCGGCGAGCGCGCCGCGTTGTCCGTCCGGTTGCAGGCCCGCATCGCGGCGGCGGAGGAACGCACCGCGGCGAATATGCGGCTCCAGTTGCAGGTTGCGGTGAGCTATGGCGGCCGCTGGGACATCCTGCAGGCAGCCCGCCGCTTGGCCGCCCGTTGCGCCAGCGGCGAACTGCGCGTGGCCGACATCGACGAGGGCTGTTTTGCCGAGGCTCTGGAACTCGCGGGATTGCCCGATCCGGATCTTTTCGTCCGCACCGGTGGCGAACAGCGCATCAGCAATTTCCTGCTGTGGAATCTGGCCTATACCGAATTGTATTTCACGGACACGCTCTGGCCTGATTTCGATGCCGCCGGTTATGACGCTGCCCTGGCCTACTTCGCGACACGCAATCGTCGCTTCGGGCAGACGGCGGAACAGAGGGCAGGGCGCGCATGACCGGTGTCCGCATCGCGAGCGCCGTCGTGCTCGCAGGCGGCCTGATGGCCGTACTGTTCCTGGCGCCCCCGTCCTGGACGGTGGCACTGGTGGTGACAATCGTTGCCGGCTGCGCCTGGGAGTGGTCCGGGTTCCTCCGGCTGCCTTCCGTGCTGCCGCGTCTGGCCTATCTCGCGCTCACGCTGCTCTGGTTCGTCGCCGGCGCCTGGCTTGCCTTCGGCAGGGGTCGCCTTGACGTGATGCTGGGCATCGCGGCGGCATGGTGGCTTGCTTCTCTGGTCTGGCTGGTCGTCCTGCCGGAAAAGTCGGGACGTTGGCCTGCGGTGCTCGCAGGGTGGTTCGTGCTGGTGCCGGCCGGCGTTGCGTTGCTGTGGCTTTGGGTCGATCCAGCCTACGGCCTGCGCTGGCTCCTCTACGTCCTGCTGCTGGTCTGGGCGGCCGATACGGGCGCCTATTTCTCGGGCCGTGCGTTCGGCAGGCACAAGCTTGCCCCCCGCGTCTCGCCCGGCAAGACCTGGGAAGGTGCCGCAGGCGGCCTGGTTGTCGTGGCCGTGCTGGCAGGATTTTCCGCGCCCCTGCTGGGTCGTTCCGAGCTGCCGTTCGTCGCCGTATCCCTCATGGTCGCCGCGTTCTCCATCGTGGGGGATCTCGTGGAGAGCCTCTTCAAGCGCCACGCGGGGCTCAAGGACAGCGGCAGGTTGATTCCCGGCCACGGTGGCCTGATGGATCGTCTCGACAGCATCATGGCCGCGGCGCCTCTCCTGCTGCTGGCCACGCGGCTGCTGCGATGATCGGCGTCGCCGTCCTCGGGTCCACCGGCAGCATTGGGGAAAGCACGCTGGACGTGCTGTCCCGCCATACCGGGGAGTTCCGTGTCGTCGCCTTGGCGGCCGGCCGCAACCTGCCGCGAATGGTGGCGCAGTGCCTTCGGTTCCGCCCGGCCTATGCCGCGATGGCGGATCGCACTGCCGCTGCCGGCTTGCGAGAGGAGTTGGCCGCAGCCGGACTGGCGACCACGGTGCTGGACGGGCCGGAGGCGCTGGAGGCTGTCGCCACCTTGCCCGAGGTGCAGTACGTCATGGCGGCGGTCGTGGGTGCCGCCGGCCTGCCGTCGACGCTTGCCGCCGCCCGAGCCGGTAAACGGCTGTTGCTCGCCAACAAGGAATCCCTGGTGATGGCCGCGCCGCTGGTGCTGGAGGCCGTCCGGCAAGGCGGGGCGACGCTGGTTCCGATCGACAGCGAGCACAACGCCATCTTCCAGTGCCTGCCTTCGGATGCGATCGTCGGGCAGGCCCCCAAGGGCGTGCGGCGGCTCCTGCTGACCGCGTCCGGTGGACCGTTCCGGGACCACGTGGGGGACCTGTCGTCCGTCACGCCGGAGCAGGCATGTGCCCATCCGAACTGGGTGATGGGCCGCAAGATTTCCGTCGATTCGGCCACCCTCATGAACAAGGGCCTGGAATTGATCGAGGCCTGTGCCTTGTTCGGCCTGCCGCCGGATCGCGTCGACATCCTCGTCCACCCGCAGAGCATCGTCCATTCGATGGTCGAGTACGTCGATGGATCGGTGCTGGCGCAGTTGGGTTCACCGGACATGCGCACGCCCATCGCCCAGGCGCTCGCATGGCCGCGGCGGATCGAGGCCGGTGTACAATCGCTCGACTTCGTGCGGCTCGGGGGGCTCGACTTCCGGTTGCCCGACCTGGTGCGTTTCCCTTGCCTGCGCCTCGCGACCGAGGCGGCCCGGGCCGGGGGTACGGCGCCGGCCGTGCTCAACGCCGCGAACGAAGTCGCGGTGCAGGCGTTTCTCGACAGGCGGTTGAACTTTCTGGACATCGCGGCAGTCATTGAGTCAGTCATGGGTACCGTAGACGCCGGCGAAGCGACGGATCTTGCCGCCGTGCTTGGCGCGGACACCCTTGCCCGCAACGCCGCGGTGGATGCCGTGGCCCGTTGCGCCGCGCGCCGCGTCGGGGGGGGCGTCGCATGAGTGCGGCTTGGCAGCAGCTGCTGTATTTCCTGGTCGCGATGGGGCTGCTCGTCACCGTGCACGAGTTCGGCCACTTCTGGGTGGCGCGCAGGCTCGGGTTCAAGGTGCTGCGCTTCTCGGTCGGATTCGGTCGGCCGCTGTTCAAGTGGTACGGACGTGATGCGGACCGCACCGAATACGTCATCGCCGCCATTCCGCTCGGTGGTTACGTACGCATGCTCGACGAGCGCGAGGCCGAGGTGCAGGAGTCGGAGCTCGACCGTGCATTCACGCGCCGTCCGCACTGGCAGCGCATCCTGGTGCTGCTGGCGGGCCCGGCGGCCAATATCCTCTTCGCCATCCTGCTGCTGTCCGCCATGACGTGGGCAAACGGCATCACCGAGTTGCGGCCGCTCGTGGGCGACGTCGTGGCCGGTTCGCCGGCTGCCCGGGCGGGGTTGCAGTCGGGCGACCTCATTACCGCGCTGGAGGGTCGGCCCGTTTCCGGCCAACACGACGTTGCCCTCGGACTCATCGACGGCATGACCGATTCCGGTCGCGTCGCCCTGACGGTGAAGGACCGGTCCGGTTCCTCGCGCGGCGTCTTGCTGGAGGTGGTCGATGCGCTGGAGCGCCGACGCCTGTCCGAACCGCAGGAGCTGTTCCGCAGCCTGGGTTTCGGCTTCTGGCGTCCGCCGTTGCCGGCGGTGCTGGGTGCTGTCGAGGCCGGCGGTCCGGCAGCCCTTGCGGGCTTGCAGCGCGGCGACGAGATCCTGTCGGTCAACGGTGAAGCAGTCGCGGATTTCCTCGCGCTGCGCGACCGTGTCGCGGCCCATGGCGGCGACGAGGTCGTCATGGGCTATCGTCGCAACGGCGCGGAGTCGAGTGTGCGCGTCGCGGTGGCGCGCGAGGAGGTCGACGGCCGGGCTGTCGGCCGGATCCGCGTCGGGCCGGCCGGCGGGGCCCGCTATCCCCCGTCCATGCTCAACCACGTATCGCCGGGGCCTCTCCAGTCGCTGCGCTTCGGTGCCGTGGATGCCTGGGAAATGACCGCGCTGCAGGCCCGCATGATGTGGCGAATGGTCCTGGGCCAGGTCTCCATCAAGAACCTCAGTGGCCCGTTGACCATCGCGGAATTCGCCGGCGATTCGGCTGTTGCCGGCACCAGTGCATTCCTGGGTTTCCTGGTGCTGATCAGCCTCAGCCTGGGATTCCTCAACCTGCTCCCGATCCCGGTGCTCGATGGCGGGCAGGTGGTCTGGCAGGCGGTAGAATGGGCGAGGGGAGGTCCCCTTCCCGAGCGCATCCAGTCTATCGGCCAGCAGGCGGGAATCGCGCTGCTGGTCCTTCTCATGGGCGTCGCGCTGTTCAACGACATCGCGCGGAAAATCGGCTGACGTTCCTCTCACTCCAGGCGGTCATGTAATGAAGTCCGGCGCGATCCTCGCATCGCTCGTGTTGTGTGCATACCTCCCCTGCGCGAAATCGCAGGTGGCGCAGGGCGACGAAACGCGGTTCACCGTCGGGGACATCCGTCTCGAGGGTCTGCAGCGCGTTTCCGAAGGCACGGTCTACAACTACCTGCCCGTGAACATCGGCGACGACCTCAGCCCGGCGCGCCTGCGCGAGGCGTTGAAGGCCCTGTATGGCACCGGGTTCTTCCGCGACATCGAATTCCGCCGCGACGGCAGCACGCTGGTCATCGCCGTCCGGGAGCGCCCTTCCATCGAGAGTTTCGAGCTCAAGGGCAACAAGGACATCAAGAC
>JBDLPS010000154.1:0-5434 GCA_039800965.1 Pseudomonadota bacterium
TGGTAGAACTCGTCGCGCAGCACGAACTCACGTGGCAGGTCCTTCATCGCCGGGAAATCGGGGCGTTCCACGCGTACGCGGGCCTCGACGATGTTCCAGGGATGGTTGTCCCAGTTCGCGCCGATCATGTCGGCATAAGCCTGCCAGGACGGATAGGGGATGTTCGCGGTGTGGATGGCGACGAAGTCCTTGCCTTCGTCATGCACCCACGACAGCAGGTCGGCCTTCTGCTGCGGCGTCATGTCGGTCTCGCCGTTGGTGTAGAACACGACCGCGTCGAAGTAATCCAGATTGCGTCCCCTGGCCTGCCGACGACCACCCTTGGCGTACTCGCCCTTGCCCCAGACCTCCCCCTTGGTGACGAGATCGGTATCCGAACGGAGGAAAGCCACGTAAGCGCCAGTGCGACGACCCATCTGCTCGAGCACCGCCATCGCGTGGCTTACCGAGTCGTGGGCAACCTGGTTGCCGGTATGGAGATCGCCGACGACGAGAACCTTCCTGCGCCCCTCGTATGGGTCGCCATACCCGCGTGGCGGCTCCGCCGCAGAAGCCGCCACGCTGCCGAACAAAGACAGCGCGACGACCGCCAGCAGGCTACGGCAGGGAGAAAACGCTGAGCGCATCGCTGTCGACCGGGCTGTCCAGGAAGCTGCCGCCGGTGGCGACGATGGCGACGTACTGGCGGCCATCCCGGCCGCGGTAGGTGATCGGGGTCGCATGGGCCGAGGCCTCCAGTTTCCAGGTCCAGAGCTCTTCGCCGGTCTTCGCATCGAAGGCGCGGAAGCGCGCGTCGTCGGTGGCACCGACGAACACGAGACCGCCCGCCGTGGCGATGGATCCACCAATGTTGGGACGACCGGTGTTTGCCACCGCGGCAGGAAGGGAATCGGTGACGCCAAGCGGTTTGCGCCAGAGGATCTGCCCGGCGTTCACGTCGATCGCAGTCAGGCTGCCCCAAGGGGGCTGCTGGCAGGGCAATCGCTTCTCCCTGTCCATGAAGCGACCACTGGCGGGACCGGCCGTCGTGAAGCTGCCATCCTCTCGCGGCGTCAGTTGCTCGACATGACCGAAATCCATGGCGTTCACGTACAGCACGCCGCGCGCCGGGTCGAAGGATGCACCGCCCCAGTTGGCGCCCCCGAGGCGCCCCGGAAAGTTGATCGTCGGCGTCCCGTAACCGATGGGCAGGTAGGGACCCCCCATGCGCATGCCGAGCGAGTCCACCCAGTTGCGGCAGTACTGCTCGAGTTCGGGCGTCACCGTGGCGATGTCGGCCTTCGAGAAGGTCTGCCGTGCGAAAGGTTCCGGACGTACCGGGAAAGGCTGCGTGGCCCAGGCCTGCTCACCGGGCACGTCGCTGGCCGGCACGGGCCTTTCCTCGACCGGGATGAGTGGTTTGCCAGTCACGCGGTCCAGGACGAACAGCATGCCGGACTTGTTCACGATTGCGACGGCCGGCTGCCTGCGCGGGCCGAAGTCGAACAGCAGCGGCGGGGCCTGCGTATCGAAATCCCAGATGTCATGGTGCACGACCTGGAAATGCCAGCGGTATTTTCCGGTCGCCGCATCCAGCGCGACGATGCTGGTGCCGTAGAGGTTGGCACCCTTGCGATCGCCGCCATAACGGTCCCAGGTCGGCGCGCCGAGCGGCAGGTAAACGATGCCCCGCTTCGCATCGACCGTCAGGAAGCCCCAGGCATTCACGCCGGAACGCCCCCTCCAGCTGTCGCCCTGCCAGCTGTCGTGGTTCGCTTCGCCCGGCCGGGGTACGGTGTGGAAGGTCCAGCGCAGCTTGCCCGTGCGCGCATCCCAGGCTCGCACGTCTCCGGCCGCGCCACGTTGAGGAAATTCCTGCGTAGCCGATCCGGTGATCACGAGATCGCGGTACACGATCGGTGGCGAGGTCATGCCGTACTGGGCGTAAGGCAATGGCGGACCGTCCTGCGCGCCCATGACATCCGGCGTCTTGAGGTCGATGCTGCCCTCGCTGCCGAAACCAGCGGCGGGCTTGCCGCTCCTGGCATCCAGCGCGATCAGGCGCCCATCACGCGTTCCGAAAAATATGCGCGGACCGGTCCTGGCATCACCCGGCCAGTACTCCACGCCACGCAGCGAAGGCTGGCCCGGACCCGGAACCTCGTAGGCCCACAGTTCGCGCCCGCTTTCGGGCTCGAGGGCGACGACGCGACGATAGGGAGTACTGAGGTACATCACGCCATCGACAACAAGCGGCGTCGCCTGCGAGGCACTGAATCGGCTCGCCGTCCGTCGACGGGACGGCGCTGCGGCTCCATCGGCAGCGCGCTGCGCCAGTTCGGCATTGCTGACGGCCTGCACCTCTGCGTTCGCCGGACGCAAGTGATAGGTCCAGGCCGGCTTCAGTTGCGCGACGTTTGACGGGGAAATCTGGGCAAGGGGAGAAAAGCGCTGGCCACCGGCGTCATGGCCATAGGTGGGCCAGTCGCCTTCAGTCGCGGCCTGCGAGCGGGAATTCAAAAGAATGCCGGCGCCCAGGAGGACGCCGGCCGAAGCAAGCACCCGTAGACGAGCGCCACGGGTGCCGGGGGGTTGCATCGGAATCAGAACTTCGTACGGACGCCGACGGTGATCACGCGGCCCAGCGCATTCGCGTTGGTACCGTCAAAACCCGTACCGGACGCGAAGAACGGCGGGTCGCGGTCGAACAGGTTCGTGGCATCGACGAACAACGAAGTGCCCTCGAGACGACCGGCCAGCTTGTAGCCGATGTTCAGGTCCACCGTCGTATTCGCCGCCACCGGATCGCCACCCGTCGTCGGCACGCCGTTGACCTTGTTCACGCCCGTGATCGCCGAGCCGCTCCAGTTGCGATAGCTGCCCGTGTAGTTGACGTAGAGGTTTGCGTCCACCGCACCCTTCTGCCAGCCGAGGTTGGCGCGGCCTTCGAGCTTCAACGACGGGAAGGTCGTGTTGAAGCCGGCCGTGCCGAGCACGCTGAACCACTGGCCGCCGGTACCGACCTGCTGGTCGAACTTCAGCTTCTTGGTGAAGCCAAGGCCGGCGTTGAAGCGACCGGCATCGGTGTTGACCGTGTAGCGGGCTTCCACATCGAGGCCCGTCACGTTGAGGTTCAGGACGTTGCGCTGCTGGTAGTTGTAGATGAAGTAGACGTTGGCCGGCAGCGCGCTGCCCTGCGGCAGACCCTGCTTGGCGGCAGCAATCTGCGCCGGGCTCGGCAGGATGGTCAGCAGGCTGTTCAACGCCGTCGAGTTGATGGCCAGCGCCGGCACCGGCGCCGTGATGCCGCCACGCAGTTCGTTGCTCCAGTAGGTCGCGCTCAGGCGAAGGCCGTCGACGAAGGCCGGCGTCCAGTCGAAGCCCAGGCCCCAGCTGGTGCCCGTCTGCGGCTTGAGGCCGCCGTTGCCACCGTTGATCTGCATGCCGGTGATGGTCGACGTGCCCAGCGCGCAGGCCGTGGCCGTGCAGCTGACGCCCGGAATCGTGTTCGCGTTGGCATAGGTCGCCAGCGGCACGTTGATCTGGCCGAGGCCATAGTTGCCATAGCTCGACTCGCCCGTGAGGCCGTAGGCGTTCACGCCACGGCTGGTCAGCGCGGGCGCGACAAAGGACTTGGCATAGTTGCCGCGGAACTTGAAGCCCTGCACCACTTCCCAGTTCGCCGCGAACTTCGGGTTCTTGGTGTCACCGAAATCGCTGTACTTGTCGATGCGACCGGAAACGTTGAACTCGAGCTTGCGGATGCCGGTGATGCCCTGCTCCGGACCCACGAACGGCAGGAGCACTTCGGCGAAGGCCGAACGCACGGTGCGGTCGTAGTTGAGGTTCAGGTGCGAGGACGCGATCGAGGACGGGCCCGTGTTGGTCGGACGGGTGATGTCCTGGTCCAGGGTGTAGCTGAGGTACTCGGCACCGAGGGCCGCGCGTGCGTCGCCACCGGGCAGCGCGAACAGCGAACCGTTCAGGTTCGCGTAGAAGTTCGTCAGCGTCTGCCGGCCGACGGCGGTCTGCAGGCTGTCGACCAAGCGGGCCTTCACGTCGGCGGACGTGAGGTTGCTGCTGCCGGGGTGGAACACGTCCAGTGCGTTGGCCGCCGTCAGCGGCAGGCCCAGCACGGCGGTGCTCGTTCCGACGATCGACGGCGTCGTGATGTTGCCGGTGCCGTTGGTCGTGCCGTTCAGCGCGAGGTAGGCGCAGCTCACGCAGAGCTGGCCGACGTTCTGCTGGCGGGCGTTGTCGCGGCCGAGGATGGTGCCGACGGTCGCCGTCCATTCCGCGGAGAGCTTGTAATCAGCCTTCAGCGAGGCGTACGCCGTCTCGGCGGCGCTGTCGATGTGCGCGCCCCGGCCCAGCAGGTCATCCGCCTGCCAGTAGACCGTCTCGCTGGTCGTGCCGGCCGCGGCGCCCGAGGGCAGCGCGAAGAACGGATTGATCTGCTGGACGCTGGTGTTGCCGTTGGCCGGGGTATAGCCAGCACCGAAGATCGTCGCCGACACGCTGCCGCGCGCCACGTTCTGGTTGTTCTGGCGCAGCGAGTAGATGAAGTCGCCGGTCACCGTCGTGCGATCACCGAAGGCCTGCTCGAACGACAGGAAGACGTTGTGGCGCTGCTCGGCCGGCAGCAGGTCGGTATAGCCCGAGTAGTCGCAGTTCGGAGCGGTCAGGGCCGCGCCGGTCACGCCCGAATAGGTGGTGGAACCGACCTTGGCGTTGGCGACGCCGCAGCTGTAGCTGAACTGCGAAGCAGCCGCCATGCCATGGGCCACGCGGCTGGCCGCCGTCGTGAACGGACGGTCCGAAGGGCTCAGGCGGCTGCGGTCGGAATAGCTGTAGGACAGCAGGCCCGAGCCGCCATCCCAGCGCTTGCCCGCGACGAACCCGGCGTTGTAAGTGCGATAGCCATCGCCGAAACCGGCCTGGGCGTTGGCTTCGACGCCTTCGTACTTGCGGCGGGTGATGAAGTTCACGACACCTGCAACGGCGTCCGAACCGTAGACCGACGACGCACCGTCCGTGAGGACCTCGACGCGCTCGAGCGCCGACGGAGCCAGGATGTTCGGATCGGCCAGCGTGTGGTTCAGGCCAGAAAGCGGCAGGCGATGGCCGTTGATCAGGACGAGCGTGCTGTTGGACGCCGAGGCGCCCAGGCCATGGATGGTCGGCGCGTTGGTGCCGGCGCCGTCGAAGCTGCCGTAGCCACCCTGGCCGGCGCTCTGCAGGCCGACGACCGCGGGGACGGTCTTGAGGACCTGCTGCACCGTCTGGGCGCCGATCTCGGCGAGCTGGTCGCGGCCGACCGAGATGACGTTCGAACCGACGGGCGCGGCGCCCTTGATGCTCGAACCGGTAACGATCACTTCCTCGAGTCCGTCATCGGCGGCGAAAGCCTGGCTCCCCAGCAAGGGCAGCGTGGCGACCGCACCGGCGGCAATGA
>JBDLPS010000155.1:0-2956 GCA_039800965.1 Pseudomonadota bacterium
CGCGTGCCGAATCACCGTTCATCGGTGTGCAGGACCTCGGCGAGCGGGCGGCGCTCGCGAGGGGGGAACTCGAGGCTCTTGCGGCGGCGGGTGCCTTGTCCTCGCTGGGAGGGCATCGGCACCATGCCTATTGGGGCGTCGCGGGTTTCGAGCGCGCGCTGCCTATGGCGCCCGTGGCCCGACGCGACGCGGCGGTGCCGCTGTTGCGCGCACCCACTGAAGGCCAGGACATCGTCGCCGACTACGGCTCCATCGGGCTTACGCTCGGGCGCCACCCGATGGCTTTGTTGCGCGAGCGCTTTGCCGCCGCAGGTACCCTGACCGCAGCCGGCCTGGCGACCTGCCAGCCGGGCTCGCGCGTCAGCGTGGCGGGGCTGGTGACTTCCCGGCAGCGGCCCGCCACGGCCAGCGGCGTGACCTTCGTGACGATCGAGGATGAAACCGGTTTCGTGAACGTCATCGTCTGGCGTGAACTGGGGCGTCGCCAACGTCGCGAACTGGTGCAGGCGCCTTTGTTGCAGGTGCACGGCACGCTGCAGCGGGAGGCGGGCGTGGTGCACGTGGTCGCCCGGAAGCTCGCCGACCGCTCGCTCCTGCTCGGCGCCTTGCCCACGCGTTCGCGGGATTTCCGTTGAGCGTCAGCGGATCAGGGAATTCATCTCAAAGATGGGTAGCAGCATCGCGAAGACGATCCCCATCACGAGCAGCCCCATGCCGACGATCATCAGCGGACCCAGCAGCCCGACCAGCGCCGCCAGCAGTCCGTCGAGTTCGCGTTCCTGGCTCTGTGCGGCCCTGTCCAGCATGGCTTCGAGTTCGCCGCTCGATTCGCCGCTGGAAATCAGATGTATCGTCATCGGAGGAAACAGGCGGCTTTGCGCCAGCGAGCGGCCGATCGATCCGCCTTCGCGTACGCGTCGCGCAGCGTCTTCCACCGCTTCCCGCATCGGCATGTTGGTGACGACCTCGCCGGCGATGCGCAGGGCATCGAGCACCGGTACGGCGCTGCCGGTCAGGATGGCCAGCGTCCGCGTAAAGCGTGCGCTGTTGAATCCGCGCGTCAGGCGCCCGACAAGCGGCATCCGCAGCAGCATCGCGTGCCAGCGCCGGCGTACGCCGGGATCACGCAGGCTCCGCCAGGCCAGGAAGGCGAACGCGGCCAGCAGCAGCAGCAGCCACATGCCATTGGTGCGAAGGAATTCGCTGGTGCCGACCAGGGCACGTGTCATGAGCGGAAGCCTGGCGCGGTTGGTGTCGAAAACCTCGACGACCTTCGGCACGACGTAGACCAGGAGGATCGACACGATCCCGAAGCACATGGTCGTCAGCACGATCGGATAGAGGAGGGCGCCGAGTATCTTCTGCCGTGTCTGCTCGCGACTTTCGGTGTAATCCGCGAGGCGTTCGAGCACCTTGTCGAGGTGCCCGGAATGTTCGCCCGCCGATACGGTCGCCCGGTAGATTTCGGGGAAGACGCGGGGGAACTCCGCGAACCCCGCGGCCAGTGGATGCCCTTCCACGACCTTGCCGCGCACCCCCAGAAGGATTCCCTTCACGCGCGGCTTCTCGGTCTGTTCCGAGACCGCCAGCAGTGCTTCGTCCAGCGGCAGGGCGGCCCTCACGAGGGTGGCCAGTTGCCGGGTCAGCAGCGCAAGGTCTGCCGCGGAGACGCCGCTCCACGGCGAGAATCCTCGCTGTCGGCGTGCTTCGCGCTGCGCGGTTTCCATGACGGTGACGGGCAGCAGCCCGCGCTCGCGGAGCAGCGCGCGCACATGACGCGGCGTGTCGCCCTCGATGACGCCAGCCTGTTCCTTGCCGCGGGCGTCGAGTGCCGTGTATTCGAAGGCGCCCATGCGTGCCGCGTCAGTCTTCGCGGGTGACGCGCAGGACTTCCTCGATCGTCGTCGCGCCGGCGAGGATCTTCGCCCGGCCGTCGTCACGGATCGAGGGAGTCACGGTGCGTGCCTGTCGTTCGAGCTCATGTTCGCCCGCACCGTCGTGGATCATCGTGCGCATCACGTCATCGATGACGACCAGTTCGTAGATGCCGGTGCGGCCCCGGTATCCGTTGCTGCCCCCGTTCCGGTAGATCGTGGGAGCCGGTTCGCCTTCGGCGACGTGCAGCAGGCGCTGCTCGTGGGCGGACGCCGCTGCCGCCACGCGCGTCGCCGGATCCAGCGTCCGGACGAGCCGCTGCGCCACCACGCCGATGAGGCTCGAGGAAAGCAGGAATGGTTCGATTCCCATGTCCCGCAGGCGTGTGATCGCGCCGACCGCAGTGTTCGTATGCAGCGTCGACAAAACGAGGTGGCCGGTGAGTGACGCCTGCACGGCGATGCGAGCGGTCTCCAGGTCACGGATTTCGCCGACCATCACGACGTCCGGGTCCTGGCGGAGGATCGCGCGCAAGCCGCGGGCGAAAGTCATGTCCACCTTGCTGTTCACCTGGGTCTGGCCGATTCCGTCGATGTAGTACTCGATCGGATCCTCGACCGTCATGATGTTGCGCGTGTTGTCGTTCAACCGTTCCAGCGCGGCGTACAGCGTGGTGGTCTTGCCGGAGCCTGTAGGGCCGGTCACGAGCAGGATGCCGTGCGGCTTGTGGATCAGTTCGTCCATCAGCCTGCGGGTTTGATCCTCCATGCCGAGAGCGCCCAGTTCGAGTCTTCCGGCCTGCTTGTCGAGCAGTCGCAGCACGACACGTTCGCCATGGCCGGACGGAATGGTCGAGACGCGGACGTCCACGGCGCGCCCTGCCACCCGCAGGCTGATGCGCCCGTCCTGCGGCAAGCGCTTTTCGGCGATGTCGAGTTTCGACATGACCTTGATGCGCGAGACAACCAGCGGTGCGACGGCCCGTCTCGATTGCAGGACCTCGCGCATCATCCCGTCGACCCGGAAGCGCACGACCAGGCGGTTCTCGTAGGGTTCGACGTGTATGTCGGAAGCGTTTTCC
>JBDLPS010000156.1:0-2757 GCA_039800965.1 Pseudomonadota bacterium
CTAGAATCGCCAGCGCAGTGGTCCACTGTACGCGGTCGAGCAGCCAAGCCCCCAGAAAGCGGCCCGCGGCCCGCAGGATGAAAAACGCCGTCAGCGCCCAGGCGGGCCACCAGGCCTGCCCGCCTGCATAGCTTTTGAGGTAGGTGGGCATCCAAGTGTAGATCGCCACTTCCACCGCAACGTACAACGCGATCAGGAGAGAGAATACCAGTGCTAGCGGATCGCGCAGGATGCCCAGCATCCGCAGGAGGCTGGCGCGTTCGATGCTGGCGCGGGGTGCCGGAGTCGGCATGCGCGCCGCCATCAGCACCAGCGCGAGGCAGATCATTGCGGCGACGACATACAGACCTCTCCAGGAAGCCCCGCGGGAGAGCAGCGCGGCGACGATCGCGGGCCCTGCGATGGCACCCACGGCAAACCAGCCTTCCACCGTGTTCATGAACCGGGTGTGCTCCCGAGGGTTGGGAGTGATGTCGCCGATCAGGGCGAGCGCGGCCGTCTTGAAGACGCTGATACCGAGCCCAGCCAGGGCCAGCAGGCTGATTAGGCCGGCATAGGACCCGCCGATGGCAACCAGCAGCGAACTGAGGCCGTAGAGCGAAAGGCCGAGGATGATCGTTCGTTGTCGGCCCACTCGGTCTGCCAGGAAGCCAAGGAACAGTGCGCCTCCGGCGATGCCAAGCATCGTCGCGGACTGCAGCGCGCTGGCGGCGGTCATGCTGAGGCCGGTTTCGTCCATCACGCGCGGAATGACGCTGCCGATGGCGTCTGTGGTCATAGCGAAGGTGAAGAACATCAGGCAGGTGAGAAGCCGCGCAGGGCCGGCGCTCGGCTGGGTATCACGCTCCACGGGCTCTCCCTGTCGGTCTTTGCGGTTGCGAATGATGTGCTTCGATCTTATAGCAAAGGTCTGCTTGCCCTGATTATGCTGTCCTAAAGCGGGAGGGGGGTGTCTGTGCAAGCGAAACGGCTTGTCGGGGCGATCGAGGGCGGCGGCACCAAGTTCGTCTGCGCGGTGGCGACCTCGCCGACGGACGTGCTTGAACGGGCAGTTCTGGCGACCCGCGACCCTGCCGAAACCTTGTCCGCCTGTGCTGAGTTCTTGGGGGAGGCCGCCGCGCGGCATGGTGAGATCGCCGCCATCGGGCTGGCCTGCTTTGGTCCGCTCCAGCTTCGCCCGGGTGCGCAGGACTACGGCTGCCTGCTGAAAACGCCGAAGTCGGGGTGGTCTGGCGTCAATCTGCTCCTGCCGTTCAGGCGCCGCTTCGGCGTTCCGATCGTACTGGCGACCGATGTGGCTGCTGCGGCCTGCGGAGAACTTGCGCAGGGAGCCGGTCGAGGGCTGGGCTCCTTGGCCTATGTAACCGTCGGAACCGGCATCGGTGGCGCCGTGGCGCCGGCGCCACAGGCGCCCCGCCTCATGCACGCGGAAATGGGGCATCTGGTCGTGCGGCGCGATCCGCGTGATGCCGGCTTCCGCGGTACCTGTCCATTCCATGAGGACTGCCTCGAGGGACTGGCCAGCGGACCGGCCGTCCGCGCACGCTGGGGGACGGACCTTGACCAGTTGCCGGCCGATCACTCGGGTCGGGATTTGATTGCCGGATACGTGGCCCAGCTCTTGGTTGCCATCGCCCTTTTGCACGCTCCGCAGCGCATCGTCGTCGGAGGCGGCGTCATGGGGCAGGGCGCGCTGTTGCCCGGGATCCGGAAGCAGACCTTGGCGCTGCTGTCCGGATACCTGCCAGCCCTTGGCGATGCGGAGGCGATGGAGCAGTTCATCCAGACGCCGATGCTGGCGACCGAGTCGGCCATCGTGGGCGCCTTGCACATGACGTTCGACGGCCTGTCCAACCCGGAGACGATGACGTGAATAGCTTCTTTCCCCGACTGGCGATGGCCGCGTCGCTTGCCATGGCTCCGGTCTTCACCTGCGCACTTGCCGCAGCGCCTGCGCTGCCGGTGGGCATCGTAGAGCATCCCTGCCCTTCGCCACTGCTGATGCCCGCATCCAGCCGTGTGCTGCTTGGCGAGCTCTTCATGCAGACTCGATTACTGCGCCAGGAGGATTTCGCCCGGCTCATGGCCGACCCGGAGTTTGCCGCCTACAACGAGGAGCTGCGCCGGCGGTCTGCCGTCGACTGGGCCGGCTTGTGCCGCTACCAGGCTGCCAACGCTGCCGTCGGGCTGGGCAAGCCTAAGGTCGTCTTCATCGGAGATTCGATCACCGAGAACTGGCTGCTGGCCGACGCGGGTTTCTTTACAGGCGGACGGATCAACCGCGGTATCGGCGCACAGACCTCTGCACAGATGCTGGTGCGGTTCCGGGCTGACGTGGTCGCGCTGCGGCCCGCCGTGGTCCACATCCTTGCCGGGACGAACGATGTGGCCGGCAACAACGGTCCGTTGCGGCCCGAGGATTTCCAGAACAACATCGAGTCGATGGTGCAGTTGGCGCGTGCAAGCGGAATCCGCGTGGTGCTGGGTAGTATCCCGCCTGCAGCCGCGTTCAACTGGCAGCCGACCTTGGCGCCGGCGCCGCGCATTGTGGCCCTGAACGACTGGATGCGTGCCTATGCACGGCGGCTGGGCATCGGATTTATTGATTACCACCGCGCACTCACCACGACGGAGGGCGGACTCGATCCGGCGCTTGGCAACGATGGCGTTCACCCTAACCGCGATGGCTATGCCGTGATGCGTCGCCTCGTTGAAGCGGAGGGCCTATAATGAAGACGATACTGGTTTGCTTGGGTC
>JBDLPS010000157.1:0-2594 GCA_039800965.1 Pseudomonadota bacterium
TCGTCCATCAGCACGAGACTGCGATCCGTCGCGTTGTGCAGGATGTTCGCCGTTTCCGTCATTTCGACCATGAAGGTCGATCGGCCGCCGGCAAGGTCGTCGCCGGCGCCGATACGCGTGAAGATGCGGTCTATCGGCCCGATGGTTGTGCGTCGCGCCGGCACGAAGCTGCCGATGTGGGCCAGGACCGTGATCAACGCGACTTGCCGCATGTACGTGGACTTGCCACCCATGTTGGGACCGGTCACGACCAGCATCCGCCGGCGGTCCTCGAAGCTGACGTCGTTGGGTACGAAGGCATCGGTGATGAAACGTTCTACGACCGGATGCCGGCCGCCTTCGATGCGCAGTCCCGGCGTTTCGGTGAGTTCCGGCTCGACCCAGCCCAGCGTGTCGGCACGTTCGGCCAGGCTCGTGATGGCGTCGAGGCTTGCGATGGCGGCGGCCGTGTCCTGCAGCGACCCCAGTTCCGCGATCAATCGTGTCAGCAGGTCCTCGAAAAGTTCCTTCTCCCGGGCCAGCGCCTTGTCGCGCGCGCCGAGAACCTTGTCCTCGAAGCCTTTCAGTTCCGGCGTGATGAATCGTTCGGCGGATTTCACGGTCTGCCGGCGCAGGTAGTCCACCGGTACCTTTTCCGCATGTGAACGCGGGATCTCTATGAAAAAGCCCTGCACGCGGTTGTAGCCGAGCTTCAGCTGCGCGATGCCGCTGCGTTCACGTTCCCGCCGTTCCAGTTCGAGCAGGAAGTCATCGGTGTTGGACGAGATATGGCGCAATTCGTCGAGGGTCGCATCGAACCCCGTTGCGATGACGTCGCCGTCGCGCAGGAAGGCGGAGGGTTCTTCCGCGATGGCCTGCATGAGCAGGGCGTGGAGTTCGACGTGGTCGCGGACCTGCTCCCGCAGCGTGGCGAGCAGGGGCGACTGGAACGTGGCGAGTCGTGCGCGCAGGCCCGGCAGGGCGGCAAGCGAACCTCGCAGCTGGGCGAGGTCACGGGGACGCGCGGACCGCAGGGCGATCCGCGCCAGCACGCGTTCGAGGTCGCCGACGGGCTTGATCTCGTCGGCCAGCGCCGCCCAGGCGCGGGGGAGGGCGAGTTCCGCGATGGCCGCGTAGCGATCGCGCAGTACGCCGCGGTCGGTCAGGGGCCGGTTGAGCCAGCGCCGCAGTTCGCGCGAGCCCATCGCGGTGACCGTGGAGTCGAGCACCGCGAACAGCGTGGCCGACTCGTTGCCGTTCAGGCTGCGGTCGAGCTCCAGGTTCAGTCGTGTCGAGGCGTCGAGCGAAAGGCCGGATTCCCGGCTTTGCACCGAGAGGGACCGCACGTGGGGCAGCGCTGCCTTCTGCGTGTCGCCCGCGTATTGCAGCAAGGCCCCCGCGGCGCGGATGGCCAACGGCATCGCGTCCGCGCCGAAGCCCTTGAGATCCTTGGTGCCGAACTGTGCCGTCAGGGTCCGCTGCGCGCTGTCGTATTCGAAATGCCAGGGCGGTCGCAGGCGGGTGTTCAGCGCGCCGTAGTCGTCCCGCTGGTCTTCCGGCAGCAGCAGTTCCGCCGGGCGCAGTCTCTCCAGCTCGGAGACCAGCGTCGTCGAGTCCTCGACTTCCGTGACGCAGAACCTGCCGCTCGCGAGGTCCAGCCACGCGAGGCCGTGGCGTCGCCGGCCGCCGCTGGCGTCGATGACCAGGGCGGCGAGCAGGCTCTCACGGCTGCGGTCGAGCAGGGCGTCCTCGACAAGCGTGCCTGGCGTGACGATCCGCACGACCTGGCGTTCGACCGGACCCTTCGACTTGGCCGGATCGCCGACCTGTTCGCAGATGGCGACCGATTCCCCTTTGCGGACCAGTCGCGCCAGGTAGTTTTCCGCGCTGACCACCGGTACGCCGGCCATGGCGATCGGTTCACCCGCGGATTGCCCGCGCGTGGTCAGCGTGATGTCGAGCAAGGCGGCTGCCCTTCGCGCATCGTCGTAGAAGAGTTCGTAGAAGTCCCCCATCCGGTAGAACAGGAGCACGTCCGGATGCTGTGCCTTGATGCGCAGGTACTGCTGCATCATCGGCGTGTGGTCGGTGCTGGCTTGGGTCACGGCGGGGTCCGGAAGGGTGGCCGGCGATTCTGCGATTCCGCGCTGCCCTGCGGCAAGGTCGGCAGGGCGAAGCGGTGGTCGTGCTGTCCTGCAGCAGGGTGGGCGTTGTTGCCGCAATGGATCAAATCTGCGGCAACTACTGCTTCCGCAATCAGCAACGCAGCCGCCATAGTCGGCACCACCAACGGGTCGGAGTGGGATGTCATGATCGACTTTTCTTCTGCCAGCACGCGTTCCGTCAGCCCTGTCCGGGCGATTGACGAAGTGATCGAGACGGCCTGTGGTTCGGGTGCCACCGCCGTCGATCTGGTGCTGCTCAACGCCGGCGACGGCCACGATCTCGGCGCCCTGTCCGCCCGGGCGCGTGAGGTGTGCCCGAAGGCACGCGTCCTCGCGACCTCCTGCGCCGGCATCGTCGGTCGTGAAGGTCCCGGCGAGTCGCTGCGCGAAGTCGCCGTGATGTGCGCCCGCGGCGAGGGCTTCTCGGTGGCGTTCGTCGATGGCATCTAT
>JBDLPS010000158.1:0-5762 GCA_039800965.1 Pseudomonadota bacterium
AGGAAGGCAGCCATCTCGATCTTCGAGTAGCGGTATTCGACGATGTCCTTCGCGATGCCGGCGTAATCCTCGAAGCCCAGCCGTTCGCCGGCGATCTTGCGGTGCACCGCGCCGAGCGAGACCGGTGGCTTCGCCGGATGCACGCTGACCGGCGTGCCTTCAGGCTGCCCGAGCAGTCGGAAGGCATCCTGCGAAAGGCCCAGCTGGCCCGGCGTCGTGATGCACTCGTCGTCCACGACGTTCAGCACCGCCAGCAGCGAGCGGCCGCCATTGGTGCCGCGGATCTCCACCTTGGACAGAGCCTGGAAGCCCTCGGTGCGGTAGAGCTGGCAGTCGCGATGCAGGTAGGCGACGTTCTCGCGATAGGTGTCGATTGCGACGGGTCGCAGCTTGAGCGTCAGGCGGGTGTCCTTCGTCATGGGTCGATCATATATATTCAGGCCATGCCTGCGCGAAGACCTTCGTCAGCCGTGGATGCCTGGCGGCCCTTGCTGCGCGGCCTGCTGCTGGCCGTCGTGCTGCTGGTCCGTTTTACTGCGGCGGCAGCGGATGAAGACCTCATTCCCCGGCCACCGGAACTGGAACGCGACGTCCGGTTCTGGGTCCGCGTATACACCGAGGTCACGACCAGCGCGGGTTTCCTGCACGACGAGCATGATCTTGGCATCGTCTACCAGGTCGTGCAGTTCGACCCTGACGCCACGCCCGCTCAGCGACGTGAGGTGATCGAGGACCTGCGCGAGCGGTATCGCGCCATCCTGCGGCGCCTTTCCGAGGCGGAGGGTGAACGCTCGGAAGAAGAGCAGCGCGTGGCGGCGCTCTTCGGGACGCAGGTCACGCCCGCGCGCCTGGAACAGGCCGCGGCGGGCATACGGTTCCAGCTGGGGCAGGCCAACCGCTTCCGCGAAGGTCTGGAGCGTGCCGGCATCTGGGGTGGCCATATTGCGGACACCTTCGCGCGCCGGGGGCTGCCGCCCGAGATCGCCGCACTGCCGCATGTCGAGTCGTCCTTCAATCCGGCGGCATATTCCAAAGTCGGCGCGGCGGGCCTCTGGCAGTTCATGCGCTCGACCGGGCGCCGTTTCCTGCGCATCAACGATGCCGTCGACGAACGTCTCGATCCGTTCCGCGCGACGGAGGCTGCTGCGCAGCTGCTGGATTACAACTACCGCCTGCTGGGCAGCTGGCCGCTGGCGATCACCGCCTACAACCACGGTGCCGCAGGCATGCGGCGTGCGCGGGATGCCCTCGGTACTTCCGATATCGCCACGATCGTCCGCGAGCACCACAGCCCGACCTTCGGCTTTGCGTCCCGCAATTTCTACGTGTCGTTCCTGGCCGCGCTGGAAATCGACCGTGACCCGGCCCGGTACTTCGGCCCGATAGAGCGCCGCGGCACGGTCCGGTATCCGGAAGTGGAAGTGCCCGCCGATGTCCCGGTGGCTGTCTTGCTGCGCGCGACGCAGGTCGAGCGGGCGAGCCTGCAGGCGCTGAATCCTGCCCTGCTGCCCGCGGTATGGAAGGGCAAGCGACGCGTGCCGGCGGGTTACCTGCTGCGCCTCCCGGAAAGTGCGAGGGACTGGACGAAGGAGCGTCTGGCGGCTGCGCTATGATCCGCGCCCCATGAAGCGTTTTGGGACAATCCGCCTCGGCGCCATGCTGGCGTTGCTGCCTGTCGCGCTGCTCCTGCCGGGCGCCCATGCCGCGGATGGGCGGCATTCGGCGCCCATCCCCACCACCACGGATGCCGGCGGCAATCATCTGCCCCAGGCCGACCACATCGTCGTCCGCAAGGGCCAGCGTCGCCTCGAGTTGTTGCGTGATGGCGAGGTGCTCCGCAGCTACAGGGTCGCGCTGGGGCTGCAGCCCCGCGGCCACAAGGAGCGCGAGGGTGATTTCCGCACGCCCGAGGGTCATTACCAGCTGACGCGCCGCAATCCGCGCAGCGACTATTTCCTGTCGATCCAGGTCTCCTACCCCAACGACGGCGACGTCCAGAACGCGCGCGCCAACGGCTGGCAGCCGGGTGGTTCGATCATGATCCACGGCCAGCCGAACACGCTGAAGCACGAGCGGACCTGGTATGCGACGCATGACTGGACCGATGGCTGCATCGCGCTGTCCAATGCCGACATGATCGAAATCTGGCTCCTTGCGCGGAACAACATCCCGATCGACATCCTGCCGTGAACCCCCTTGTGCCGGGGATGTGATCCAGTTCCTGTCGCGCTCCCCCGGGGCTTTCGTACGCTCCCGACACCAGACCTCGAAGGTGTTCCATGAGCAGCCCGGAAACGACGATCCCAGACAATTCGGCCACGGGTGAATTCCGGATACTCGGTACCTCCGAGCGCTATACGGAATGGGTGGCCCGCATCGAGCGCAGCAAGGGCAGGCAGGCCGCCGTCAGCCGCAACCTGCGCAGCCTGACCAATTACAAGCGTTGGGCCGAGACGGTCCGCGGGAACTGGGAAGACGAGCCCGACGGCACTTGAATCGCGGGGCTTCGCCCCCATCTCCGGCCGACGATCCCTGATCCCGCCGGAGTGTTACTGACCATGACCGCCGAAACGCCCCGGGGCGCCGCCCCGGAGACCCTTGGCTTCAAGGCCGAGGTCCGTGAGCTCCTGAAGCTCATGATCCATTCCCTGTACAGCCATCGCGAGATCTTCCTCCGTGAGCTGATTTCGAACGCGTCCGACGCGAACGACAAGCTTCGCTTCCTTGCCATCGGCGAACCGGCCCTGCTCGACGAGGACCGTGAGCCGGGCATCTGGATCGAGCACGACGAGGCGGCTGGAACCCTTTCCATCCGCGACAACGGCATCGGCATGACGCGCGACGAGGCCGTCGCCCACCTGGGCACGATCGCCAAGTCCGGCACCGCCGAGTTCTTCGGCAAGCTGACCGGCGATGCGCAGAAGGATTCCCGCCTGATCGGGCAGTTCGGCGTCGGCTTCTATTCCGCCTTCATCGTGGCGGACCGCGTCGAGGTCCTTTCGCGCAAGGCGGGCGAGCCGGTTTCTGCGGGCGTGCGTTGGGAGTCCGCTGCGGACGGCGACTACACCGTCGAGACGATCGAGCGCCCGGAGCGTGGCACGAAGATCGTGCTGCACCTGAAGGACGACGCGAAGGAATTCGCCGATGCCTGGAAGCTCCGCCAGCTCGTGCGCCGCTATTCCGACCACATCGCCTTCCCCGTGCACATGGCGAAGCAGGGTGCCGCGACGCTCGAATTCGAGGCCGTGAACCAGGCGCAGGCGCTGTGGACGCGCCCGCGTAGCGAGCTCAAGGACGAGGAATACGCCGATTTCTACCGCCACATCACGCATGACGGCGCTCCGCCGCTCGCCTGGAGCCACAACAAGGTCGAGGGCAAGCGTGAATACACGAGCCTGCTGTACATCCCGTCGCAGGCGCCGTTCGACCTGTGGCACCGGGACGCCGTACGTGGTTTGAAGTTGCACGTGAAGCGCGTCTACATCATGGACGATGCCGACCAGTTCCTGCCGCTGTACCTGCGTTTCATCAAGGGCGTGCTGGATTCAAGCGACCTGCCGCTGAATGTTTCGCGTGAACTGCTGCAGAAGGATCCGGAAGTCGAGGCCATGCGCAGCGCGCTCACCAAGCGTGCGCTCGACCTGGTTGGGCGCCTTGCGAAGGAAGAGCCGGAGAAGTACCGCGCGTTCTGGAAGGAGTTCGGCCAGGTCCTCAAGGAAGGCGTGGGCGAGGATTTCGGCAACCGGGACAGGATCCTGCCCCTGCTGCGCTTCGCCAGCACGCACGATGCCGGTGACGAGGACACGGTCGCCCTGGTCGATTACGTCGCCCGCATGAAGGACGGCCAGGAACATATCTACTACGTGCTCGCCGAAGGGCGTGCTGCGGCGCGTTCCAGCCCCTTCATCGAGCGCCTGCGCGCCAAGGGCATCGAGGTGCTGTTGCTGGGTGATCGCGTGGATGCCTGGATCATGGGCCAGTTGCACGAGTTCGACGGCAAGCCTTTCCAGGATGCCGCGCGCGGCGAGCTGGACCTGGGCAAGCTGGAGGACGAAGCCGAGAAGAAGGCGAACGAGCAGGCGGACGAGGACAACAAGGCTTTCTTCGACCGCGTGGCTGCCGTGCTGGGGGATGGCGTCTCCGGCGTTCGTGCGAGCAGCCGCCTGACAGAGTCCCCGGCCTGCCTCACCCGGGGCGAGGACGACATCGGTGAACAGATGCGGCGCATGCTGGCTGCCGCCGGTCGAGAAGTCCCTGCGGGCAAGCCGCGGCTGGAGATGAACCTGGGGCATCCGCTGGTCGGTCGCCTGCAGGCTGCCACTGGCGAGGAGTTCACCGAATTGGCCCAGTTGATCTTCGACCAGGCCCAGCTCACCGAGCAGGGCCAGCTGTCCAACCCCGGCGACTACGTGCGGCGACTGAACCGCCTGCTGGTCAGGCTCGTCGGGGGTGCGTCGTGAGACGTCCCAGGCCGACCCCGGAGGCCCTGCGCACACGCCTGTCCTCGCTGCAGTACCACGTAACGCAGGAAAAGGGCACCGAGCGGGCTTTTACGGGCAGGTATCACGACCACAAGGCGTCCGGGACGTATGTCTGCGTCTGCTGCGGCAGCGAACTGTTCCGCTCCGACACCAAGTTCGATGCCCACTGCGGCTGGCCGAGTTTCTGGCTGCCGCTTGCCGGGGATCGCGTGCGTACACACCGGGACACGAGCCACGGCATGATCCGCACGGAGGTCACCTGCGCGCATTGCGAGGCCCACCTCGGTCACGTCTTCGACGATGGTCCGCAGCCTACGGGGCTGCGTTATTGCATCAATTCCGCTTCGCTCGAGTTCGTGGCGGACGAACCGTGAGCGCGTGCCGGGTCGAGAAAGTGCTGATTCCGGGCCCCGCCGGCGTCCTGCAGGCGGTCATCGAAGATCCGCGCGACGACATCGCCGCGCCCCCCGCGGCGTTTTCGGTGGTCTGCCATCCGCATCCGCTGCACGGCGGCACGATGGACAACAAAGTCGCAACCACGTTGTCGCGCACGTTCCACGAACTGGGCGTGCCGACGATCCGTTTCAATTTCCGTGGTGTCGGCGACAGCGGTGGCGTGCACGACGAGGGGCGCGGCGAAGTGGACGATGCCCTGGCTGTCGTTGCCTTCGGGCGTACCCGCTGGCCCGGCGCTGCGCTGTGGCTCGCCGGTTTTTCCTTCGGTGGCCGCATCGCCCTGGCTGCGTCGTCCCGTAACGAGGCAGGACCTGTGAGGCGTCTGGTGACGATCGCCCCCGCCTTCACACGCTTCCACGCGTCACCGGCCGAAGTCCATGCGCCGGCCTGCCCCTGGCTGATCGTGCAGGGTGATGCGGACGAGGTGATTCCGGCCACCGAGGTCGCGGATTTCGCGGCCAGGATCCAGCCCGCGCCGGTTTTCTCCTCGCTGCCGGGCGTGGGCCATTTCTTCCACGGGAACCTGAACCTGCTGCGCGACACGATCCTGCAGCATGTACGGTCAACGGAAGCCTGAAACGAAAAAGCCCGGGAAATCGTGGGATTTCCCGGGCTCTTGAAGGCTCGCCGGCCTGCGGCCGGCTCGAACCAGGACCGGAGTCCTCAGTTCACCATCGCCTTCAGGTTCTTCAGCGGCAGCGCGCGAACCTTCTTGCTCGCCGGCTTCGCCTTGAACATCTGCTTCTCGCCCGTGAACGGGTTGACACCCTCACGCGCCTTGGTGGCAGGCTTCTTGACGACCTTGAGCTTCAGCAGGCCCGGCAG
>JBDLPS010000159.1:0-7409 GCA_039800965.1 Pseudomonadota bacterium
AGCCCCCAGTTCCAGGCCGGTCACCCGGTCGGTGAGATCCCCGCGGGCCGTCAGCATGATGATGGGAACCCGGCTCTTCGCCCGGATCTCGCGGCAGAGGCTGAAGCCGTCCTTGCCGGGCAGCATGACGTCGAGCAGCAGCAGTTCCGGCTGGGTCGCCCTGAAGCGGCGCAACCCGTCGTCGGCATCGAAGGCGCAGTCGACCTCGATGCCGAACCGACGGCAGTAGTCCGCCAGCAGGTCGGAGTGGCGACGGTCGTCATCGATGAGGAGGACTCGGCTCACGCCCTCCATTCTACGCAGCCGGGTGCGGGTGGAAGGGGATGCGCTTGAGCCACAGCCGCAGGGCCTGCCAGTAGATGGCGGCGAGCACGCGCAGTGTCGAGGCCGGGAAGCGCAGCAGCACCCCGGCCAGCGAGGCGGTCGTGATCGGCTTGCGGGTCAGCGTGAGCGTCGCGTCGAACAGCCGCTCGCCGCCCTCATGATTCTCCATATGGACGTCGAGCCGTTCACCCGGCGCGCCGAAACGCCACCGGTAGGTTTGCTGCATCGGCATGAACGGCGAGACGTGGAAGGTCTTGTCGAAGCTGAACTCGAAGGGGCTGCAGCGCCGGTGGCACTCCTCCACCGACAGGACGTAGGCCTGCCGCTCACCCCAGGGGGTGTTGGTAATTTCGGCGACTATTGTTTCTATTTCTTTCGAATTTTCAGTATAGCAGTAATAAAATGTAACTGGATTGAAACAATGGCCGAAATTGCGCAGCTGGCTCAGCATCCGCACGGGACCTGCAGGACGGTGCCCGGTAGCCGCTTCGACGCGATCCCGCACCGCCACATCCAGCGGCAGGGCTGGATCACCGAGGTAGTCCGCGCGCCGAAACCAGGCCAGCGTGGGACGACGGGTGGACCAGAACCAGCGGCCCCGGAATACCTCGTCGAGCTCGGCGAGGTCGAGCCAGACATAGGAGACGTCGTAGGCAAAGGCATGCGGCCGGGGCAGCCGCCGGCGATGCCTAAGCCGTCCGGTGTACAGCGCGCTGTGCATGGTCCTCGGAGAAGTGGCCGACTGCGTCCAGCGCGCTGACGACACCGTCCTCGTGGAAACCGTTCCGCCACCAGGCGCCACAGAAGTAGGTGCCCCGGTAGCCATCGAGCTCCCGGTGCCGGGCCTGGGCGGCAACCGACTCGGGTGTGAAGACCGGGTGGTGATAGGTCGCCCGCAGGATCACCTTGGCGGGGTCGATCACGTCGCTGCGGTTCAGGGTGACCAGCAGCGGCCGGGGCGCGTCCAGGTTCTGCAGCATGTTCATGTTGTAGGTCAGCGCCAGCGGCCCGTCCCGATCCGGGAGGCTGTGGTAGTTCCAGCAGGCCCAGGCCAGGCGGCGCGTCGGCATCAGCCGGGCGTCGGTATGCAGCACGGCTTCGTTCTGCTGGTAGGGGATGGCGCCCAGCACCTCCCGCTCTGCGGCGGTCGGGTCGGCAAGCAGGCGCAGGGCCTGATCGCTATGGCAGGCGAGGAATACCGCATCGTAACGGACGGGCTCCTGACCCTGCGCCTTCAGGACCACGCTGCCGGGCTGGCGCCGGATCCATTCCACCGGCGTGCGCAGGCGGATCCGGTCGCGGAACGGGGCCGTGAGTTTTTCGACATAGCGGGCGGAACCGCCGGACACCGTGCGCCAGACCGGCCGGTCGTTGACCGTCAGCATGCCGTGGTTCATCAGGAAACGGACGAAGAAGCGGGCCGGGAACTGGAACATCGACGCCGGATTCGTCGACCAGATCGCCGCGCCCATCGGCACGATGTAGTGGTCGATGAAGGCCTTGCCATAGCGGCCCTGCTCCAGCAGTTCACCCAGCGGCTGTTCCGCACCCTCGCCCGCCAGGATGCGCGGCGCCTCGCGATTGAAACGCAGGATGTCGCGCACCATGCCGAGGAAGGACGGACGCAGCAGGTTGCGCCGCTGTGCGAACAGCGTGTTGAGCGTCGTGCCGTTGTATTCCAGGCGGCGGACATCGTCTCGCACCGAGAAGCTCATCGCGCTTTCCTCGGAGGCCACGTCCAGCTCGCGCAGCAGCGCGGAGAAGTGGGGATAGGTCGTGTCGTTGAACACGATGAAGCCCGTGTCCACCTGGAAGCTGCGGCCGTCCTGCTCGACCCTGTGGGTGTGCGAGTGGCCACCCACATGACCGCCGGCCTCGTACACCGTGATGTCATGCGCAGCGTGCAGTTGATGCGCGGCTACATTGCCGGCGATGCCGCTTCCGATGATCGCGATCTTCATTCCGGCCACCGTTGCGGCACCTTCCGTACTTTCGACGTGTCGTAGCCCAGCTGCGCCACGACGGCGAGCAGGCGCTGGTAGTCCGCGTCCGGAATCACCGGCGTGCGCGCCATGATCCAGACGTTGTCCCGGGCCTGGCGCGCGATGATCGTCTGCGTGTAGCCCGCATCCAGCCAGGCGATGCGGTAGTCGGCCTTGATCGGCCAGAGGAACTGCATGCCCCAGCGTGCATTCGACCTGTGGTCCAGCACGAATCCGCGCGGGTGATAGGCCTTCTTCGGGCCCTCGAAGGCACCGGCGTTGAAGGTGAAGGTCGTGGCGATCGTGCCGTCGGCCTCGAGGTCGTAGCGCTCGACGGCGTTGTGGGCACCCTTCTCGATGAAGGTCGGGATGTTGGCGATGACATACCACGGACCCATGAATCGCGGCAGGTCGACGCTCGCCACCGTGGGCATTTCAGGCTGGCGCGTCGTGCTGCAACCCGTTGCAAACGCGACGAGCGGCAGGGCGGCGAGCCAGGCGGGCAAGGAAGGACGGATCACTTGATCCTCCGGGGTCCGGGAATGAAAGCATTGGTGCGCGCCGCGTAGGCCGCGTAGCCCGGCCGCCGCTGCCCGATGTCCTGCTCCAGCAGGGCCACGCCGGAATAGCGCAGCAGCAGCAGGGTCATGAGCAGCGGCGAGAACACGGTCCACGCCGCGCCGGCATCGACCGCGACGAGGTAGTAGCCCCACCACACGCAGCATTCGCCGAAATAGTTGGGATGGCGGGTATAGGCCCAGAGTCCACGATCCATGACGGCCTGACGGCTGGCCGGATCGCGGCGGAACGCTGCCAGCTGTGCGTCGGCCACGGCCTCGAAGAACAATCCGGCAACGGCGAGAACGGTCCCGAGGATGCCCAGAATGCCGAGCGGGACCTCGGTCGCGCGCAGGGCAGCCGCGAGCGGCGTCGAAATGACGAAGGCGAGCACTGCCTGGAACCCGAACACCAGATACAGGCTCTTCATGACGAAGTTCGGCTCGTTGCGGGCCCGGATGGCCCGGTAGCGATGATCCTCCGGGGCATTCCAGTTGCGTGCCGCAAGGTAGGCCGACAGTCGCAGCGCCCAGAGCAGCACGAGTGCCAGCAGCAGCGTAGCCCGCATCGAGGCTGTCGGCGCGACGATGAAATGCCAGCCGGCGACGACGACGAAGAACAGCGACCAGACGATGTCGACGAGACCCACGTTTCGCCGCAGGGTGGCAAGACCCCAGGCGAGCAGGCCCAGCAGCAGCAGCAGGGGCAACGGTGCCAGGTAGGCGTAAAGCGTCATCATGCCGTTGCAAACCCGTCGAAGCGCTGTGCCGCGCGCAGCAGCAGCGGCAGCAGCAAGGCCCAGCCGCCAGCGACGGCAAGGGTCGCAAGCGGCGCATCATGCAGCTCCAGCGCGCCGAGACGGGCACCGCCGGCGTAGGCCAGCGGCGCTCCCACGAGAGCCAGCACCGCGACAAGGCCAACCCTGGAGCGGAGCGGGCGCAAGGCCACATTCAGGGTCGTGGCGAACGCCGCCCAGAGGGCAACCATCCATAGTGGAAAAAAGCCGGCCACCAGCAGTTCGGGCGCCATCCTGACCCAGCCCGAGCCTACCAGGCCGGTCTCGAAGGCCGCACCGACGATCGTCGCCGTGGCCAGCAGCACCATTTCCTTTGCCGGACGCGCGGCCTGCCACAGGTGCCACAGCACCGTGGCCGATGCAGCGGCATAACCCCAGCCAGGTTGGCGGGCGGCTGCGCCGGTCACGCAGGCCAGCCAGGCCAGCTGGTACAGCGCGAGGTTGGTCAGCAGGCGTTGCATCGTCAGGCCGGTCGTTCGAACAGATAGTGCCCGACCCACCACTCCTGTCCCTTGCGATACCCGAAGAGTTCGGCGCAGGCCATGAAGAACACCCGCCATCGCTGCAGCCACATCGCCGCATCGGCCTTGCCATAGGTCTGCTCAAGGATCGACATCGCCTGGTCGCGCCGATCATCGAGGTTGGCAAGCCAGGCGTTGGCGGTCTTCTCGTAATGGCGCCCGTCCCACCGCCAGCGCTGGACGAACCGCAGGTCGTCCTGAAAGCGCAGCGGCAATTCGTCGCTCGGCATCATGCCGCCGGAAAAGAAATGCCGGCTCATCCAGTCGCTGTCGTCCTTGTCCACGAAAGCGTAGGGAGTGGAGCGGTGGACGAAGACATGCATGAAGAAGCGCCCACCGGGCTTGAGCCAGCCCTGCACCCTGCGGAACATCTCGGGCCAGTTGCGCAGGTGTTCGAACATCTCCACCGAGACCACCCGGTCGAACCCGCCGGGATGCTGGAAGTGATTGGCATCCGCCGTCAGGATCGTGAGGTTGTCCAGTTGCTCGGCACGAGCGCGCTCCATGATCGATTCACGTTGTGAATTCGAGTTGGAAACGCCCACGATCTGGCTGCGCGGGTAGTGGCGTGCCATCCAGAGACTCAAGGAACCCCAACCGCAGCCCAGCTCCAGGATGCGCTGGCCATCTGCCAGCCCGGCACGCTCCGCGGTGACTGCCAGCGCCTGTCGCTCCGCTTCGCCCAGGTCGGTCACGCCCTCCGGCCACCAGGCGCTGCTGTACTTGCGATGGGGGCCAAGTACATGCCGGAAAAAATCGGCCGGCACCTCGTAATGCTGCTCGTTCGCCAGCCCCGGAACGAGGGCGATCGCCTCCGCGCCCATTCCCCGCACGAATTCTTCCGTGATCGCGGCAGCGGATTCGGCGTCGCCGGCCTGGATCTCGACCAGCCGCTGTTCGCAGAGGCGGCGGATGCCGGCCCGGACCAGCGGATCCGGCACCAACCCCCGCTCCACCCAGCCGAGGGAACCGGCGGACGGTGCGGACTTCACGGCATTGCTTTCGCGGGTCGACATGCTGCGCTCCTGGTTCGGAAGGTTTCGAGGGGAAGTATGCGCGGCAGCCGGCGTCCATCGAGGGTCGTGACCACGCTTGTTACAAAACGATACAGTTGGGCATCAACCGGGGGATCCGACCATGAGCCACGACAAGAACGACGACTTGCGCCTTGCCACCGACCGCCGCAGCTTCCTGACCGGCGCCGCCGCGCTGGGCGCTGCAGCCGCATCACTGGCTGCGCCGGGCACTGCCGAAGCAGAGGTCCGCTTCCCGAAGGAACGCGGCACTTTCGGTGCCGGCGGCGGCGCGGTGAACGCTGCGGTGAACCGCTCCGAAAACACGCTTTTCGATTGCGAGGTCGAGGGCAAGCTGCCGGCCGACCTCGATGGCGCCTTCTATCGCGTCGGCCCCGATGCCCAGTACCCCAAGACGGCAGGCATGGAAAACGACATCGCTTTCGACGGCGAGGGCCATGTGTCGATGTTCCGCATCGCCGGCGGCCATGTGGACTACCAGACACGCTGGGTGAAGAACGACCGCTGGAAAGCCCAGCACGCGGCGCGCAAGTCGCTGTACGGCATGTACCGCAACCCGTACACGGACGACCCGAGCGTCCGCGGCCTGTCGCGCGCGACGCAGAACACCCAGGTCTGGTACCACAACGGCAAGCTGCTCGCGATGAAGGAAGACTCGATGCCGGCGGCCCTCGATCCGCTTTCCCTCGAGACCCTGGACGGCAATTATCGTTTCGACGGCAAGATCGAAGGCCAGACCTTCACGGCCCATCCGAAGAACGACTCCCACACGGGAAATCTGCTCGCCTTCGGCTATGAAGCGCGCGGCCTCGGCAGCACGGACATCAACGTCTTCGAGATCGACAGGGCCGGCAAGACGGTCTGGCAGGCCTGGGTCAAGGCGCCCTACTGCAGCGAAGTGCACGACTACGCGATCACCGAGAAGCACATCATCTTCCTGGTCTATCCGCTCGCCTACCTGGGCGAGGCGCGCATGCGCGCCGGCGGCGTGCATTGGGGCTGGGACTCGAAGCTCGACACCTGGCTCGGCGTCATGCGCCGCGGCGGCGACGGCAAGGACATCCGGTGGGTGAAGGGTCCGCAGACGATGTGCACCCATACGATGGGCTGCTGGAGCGACGGCAACACCGTCTACGTCGACATGGACGGCGGCGACGGCAACCAGTTCCCCTTCTTCCCGAGCCCGAACCCGGAGGACAAGTTCGATCCGGTGAAGGCCACCGGCCGCGTGCGCCGTTTCTCCTTCGACACGTCGAAGAAGGGCGCGAAGAACTTCGACATGAAGGTGCTGTTCCCGGAATACACCGGCGCCCTCGCCCGCCAGGACGACCGTTACCACACGGTGCCCTATCGCTACGGGTTCCTGCTCGGATCTGGCCAGGGCGGCAGCCGCTGGATCCGCTTCGACCACCAGACGGGCAAGGTGAATACCTTCTCGCCGGGGCCGGACAGCGGGCTGTCGGAAATGTGCTTCGTGCCGCGCCGGAAGGACGCGCCGGAAGGTGACGGTTACCTCGTGGGCGTCTGTTCGCGCAACAAGGAGAACCGCTCCGACCTGCTTATCGTCGATGCGCAGCATCTGGAGGACGGCCCCGTCGCCACGGTAAAGCTGCCCTACCGTGCGACCCCGCAGGTGCACGGCTTCTGGGTGGGCGGGTACGAGTTGCCGACCGCGAAGGGCTGATCGGAGGTAACCTGCGCACCGCCATGCGCTGCCTTCTCGTCACGCCGCCGATGATCCAGCTGAATACGCCGTACCCCGCGACGGCGTATCTGACGGGATTCCTGCGACAGCATGCCGCGGGCCTTGGCGTGACGGTGACGCAGGCGGATGCCTCGATCGAGCTGTTCCTGCGTCTGTTCTCGGCGCCTGTGCTGACGCGCATGGCGGGTCTGCTGCGCGAGCGTTCACGGCACGCCGCACGGAGCGAGCAGGTGCCCGATTCGATCGCGCATTTCCTGGCCGAGGCCGAGCGCTACATCGAGACGGTCGAACCCACCGTCCGCTTCCTGCAGCGGCGCGATCCCAGCCTCGCCTTCCGCATCATCCACAGGCAGTACCTGCCGGAAGGTCCGCGCTTCGCATCGGTCGACGAGGAACAGGTGGCCGAAGGCTTCGGCGCACTGGGCACGACCGAACAGGCGCGCTACCTCGCGAGCCTCTACGTCGATGACCTTGCGGACGTCTTCCGGA
>JBDLPS010000160.1:0-3144 GCA_039800965.1 Pseudomonadota bacterium
GGCACGCGCCTGTCCAACGATCCGGGCGACAGCTCGGCGAAGGTCAAGGCCGTCGCCGTCAAGAAGGGCATCACGCTGATTTCGCTCGACAGCCCTGGCATGTGGCATGAGGTGGGTTTCCTCGCCGATGCCTTCCAGGTGTTCAAGCAGCACGGCCTGTCGGTGGACCTGGTCTCGACGTCGGAAACGAACGTCACGGTGTCCCTCGACCCGCAGGCGAACACGCTCGATGGCAGCGCGGTCGACGGACTGGTGGCAGACCTCGGCAAGCTTTCGCGCGTGCAGGTGATCGGTCCCTGTGCGTCGGTGAGTCTTGTCGGTCGCAACATCCGCGGCATCCTGCACAAGTTGGGCGGCGCCTTCGAGTTCTTCGAGGAGCAGCGCATCTACCTCGTGAGCCAGGCGGCCAATGACCTGAACTTCACCTTCGTGGTGGATGAAGACCAGGCCGATCGCCTCGTGAACCAGTTGCATGAACTGCTGATCCAGCCGGTGCCGGGCGACAAGGTGCTCGGACCGACCTGGGAACAGCTCTTCAACAAGCCGGAAGCCAAGCCCGCTCGTCCCAAGCAGTGGTGGCAGTCGGGTGCCAAGACCGTGCTGTCGGCGCTCGGCGACCGGGATGCCGCCTATGTCTACCACGCAGACACGATCCGCGACGCGGCCCGCACGCTGCGGGGCATGAAGTCGGTCAGCCGCGTCCTTTTCGCGACCAAGGCCAATCCTCATCCGGAGATCCTGAAGCTGCTGCAGGCCGAAGGCATCCGCATGGAATGCGTGTCGCGCGGCGAGGTCGAGCACGTGCGTCGCACGCTGCCGGGCATCGCGCCTGGCGACATCCACTTCACGCCGAATTTCGCGCCACGTGCCGAATATGCCTGGGCGCTGGAACAGGGCGTGCCGGTGACCATCGACAACCTGTACGCGCTGCAGGCCTGGCCGGAGCTGTTCCGCGGCAAGTCTGTCTTCGTGCGCATCGATCCGGGCACGGGCCGCGGCCACCATGCGCACGTGCGCACCGCGGGCCAGGCCTCGAAGTTCGGCATCCCGATGTCCGAGCTCGCGGAGCTCGCTCGCCTCGTGAAGTCCGTCGGCGTGACCGTCGCCGGGCTGCATGCGCACACGGGCAGCGGCATCTTCGACATCACGAACTGGACCGAAACCGCCGAGGTGCTCGCGGGCATCGCGACGCAGCTCGGTGGTGTGAAGGTGCTCGACATTGGCGGCGGCTTCGGCGTGCCGGATGGCGCGGAGCTTTCCACCGTCGATTTCGCGAAGCTGGATGAGGCACTGCTGGCCTTCAAGGCCGCGAACCCCGGCTTCGAGCTCTGGGTCGAGCCCGGCCGCTACTTCGTCTCGACGGCGGGGGTGCTGCTCGCGCGCGTCACGCAGGTGAAGCAGAAGGGCGAGCAGGCCTACCTGGGCGTGGCCACGGGCATGAATGCCCTGATCCGTCCGGCGCTCTACGGCGCCTTCCACGAGATCCAGAACCTCTCGCGCCTTGATGCCGCGCACGACCGCATGTACGACGTGGTCGGGCCGATCTGCGAGAGCGGGGACGTGCTGGGGCATGGCCGCGCGCTGCCGGAGAGCCGCGAAGGCGATGTCATGCTCATCGCCAACGCCGGTGCCTACGGTCGTTCGATGGCCTCGCAGTACAACCTGCGCGAGCCGCCGGACGAGCTTTTCGTCTAGCGGCTGCTGCGGTGGCGGGCGGCCAGTTCGTCCGCCACCTGCGAGAGCGACAGCCCGCGTGATTTCAGCAACAGCGTAAGATGGAACAGCAGGTCGGCGGATTCCGAGACCAGCTCGGCATCGTCACCGGCCGTGGCCGCCAGGGCCACTTCCACGCCTTCCTCGCCGACCTTCTGCGCCATCCGCTTCGTGCCGCGCGCGAAGAGCTTTGCCGTATAGCTGCCTTCTGGCTGGTCCGCGAGACGCTGGTCGATGACCGCCTCCAGCCGGCTGAAGAATCGCAGTGCATCCGCGGGCAGGGCGCTTCCATCGCCGAAGCAGGTCACCGTGTTGCGGTGGCAGGTCGGGCCCTTGGGGCGCGCCGTGACGAGCAGCGTGTCGTCATCGCAGTCAGCGACGAGGTCCACCAGTTCCAGCGTGTGGCCGGAGCTTTCACCCTTTTCCCAGAGCTTCTGCCGCGAGCGGCTGAAGAACACCACGCGGCCGCGCGACAGCGTTTCGCTGAGTGCTTCCCGGTTCATGTAGGCCAGCATCAGCACGCTGCCGGTATCGGCATCCTGCACGATGGCGGGCAACAGTCCGTCGCCCTTGTCCCAGGCGAGCGCGTCGGCCTGGCTTGCGGTCAGCGTCATGTGCGCACCTCGATGTGCTGCGATTTCAGGTAGGACTTGAGGTCCGGGATGGCGATCGCGCCTGTATGGAACACGCTGGCGGCCAGCGCGGCATCGGCCGCACCCGCCTTGAACAGCTCCGCAAAATGCTCCGGCGTGCCGGCGCCACCGGATGCGACCAGCGGCACGCGGCAGATGGCCCGCACGGCGGAGAGCTGCGCGAGGTCATAGCCCTTGCGAACGCCATCACTCGCCATGCAGTTCAGCACGATCTCGCCGGCACCGCGGTCCTGCACCTCGCGCACCCACTGCAGCGTGTCGCGGCGGGTGTCGCGCGTGCGCGTCGGATCGCCTGTGAACTGGTAGACGCTGAAGCCTTCTTCGGTCGTCTGGCTGTCGATGCCGACGACCACGCACTGCGAGCCGAAGCGTGCCGCCAGGCGGTCGATGAGATCCGGATCCGCCAGCGCAGGCGAATTCACCGACACCTTTTCGGCGCCCGCATTGAGCACGGCTTCGGCGTCCTCGACCGAGCGGATGCCGCCGGCCACGCAGAAGGGTATGTCCAGCACGCGGGCGACGCGTGCGATCCAGGCCCGATCCACCGAGCGGCCTTCCGGGCTCGCGGTGATGTCGTAGAAGACCAGTTCGTCCGCGTCCTGGTCACGATAACGTTGCGCGAGTTCGAGGATGTCACCGACGACGCGGTGCTCCTTGAACTTCACGCCCTTGACCACCTGGCCGTCACGGACGTCCAGGCAGGGGATTATGCGTCGCGCAAGAATGGCTGCAGCTCCTCTGCCGTCATGCGTCCTTCGAGCAGGGCCTTGCCGCTGAT
>JBDLPS010000161.1:0-2568 GCA_039800965.1 Pseudomonadota bacterium
ATCCCGCTGCGGGAACTGCTCTCGCACGGGGACTTCGGGCTGGGCACCTTCGACCAGCTGGATGGCGAGATGGTCATCCTGGACGGGCGCGTGTACCAGGTCGACGGGGAAGGTCGCGTGCAGGAAGTGCCAGACAGCGCCCACACGCCCTTCGCCTGCGTGACGCGCTGGGCGCCGGTCAGCACGGAACAGATCGAAGGTCGGATGTCCTGGCCGGAATTCTCGGCGGTCGTGCAGGCGATGATGCCGTCACCCAATCTCTTTTACGCAATCCGCATCGAGGGAGAATTCGAACGCGTGGACGCACGGTCGGTCCCTCGGCAGGACAGCTATCGACCGCTCGTGGAAGTCGCCCGGAACCAGAAAGAACTTTGCTTCCAGGACCTGCGCGGAACGCTGGCCGGCTTCTATACGCCGCCCTTCATGTCGAGCGTCAGCGTCCCCGGTGTCCACCTGCACTTCCTTTCGGAGGACCTGACGCGCGGCGGACACCTGATGGCCTGCGTACCCCGGAACGTCCGCATCGGCATCCAGTACATCCACCGCATGGAACTGGCCCTGCCTATCACGCTGGATTACCTCACGCTGGACTTCCAGCGCGACACCGCCAAGGACCTCGAAGAAGCCGAATGACCGTGCCTCAAGGCGCTGCGACAAGCGCCTTGAGTGTAACGACGGGGGCAGGCAGTCGCGATCCAGCGCCACCGACGAACTCTTCCTTCGTGCCATCGTCGTAGTACTGCACGAACTTCCAGGAAAGCGCGCCCGCTGCCTGCGGGTTGATCGCCAGCATGCCGAATTCAAGGAATTCGTAAGGCTTCAGCACGCCTGTCCAGATCGCCCCGACGATGTCCCCCTTGTCGTTCTTGCGGAGACTGACCGTCCAGCCCGCCTTGGGCTCGAAGGCGTACACCTTGAGGCCTTCCGGGAACTCGCCCTCGATCCGCGAGGAATTCACCTGCTTCTCGTTCGGGACCCTCATGCGGTACATCTCGCGGCCACCGACCACGGACTCCGCCGGGTTGATCCGGATATGCGCCTCGACCGAGGCCGCGGAGACGGCAAACACTGCCAACAGAAACACGCCGATACGCTGGATGCCCATGCTGCTCCCCCTTTTCCTGTTTCGCCGGATCATGGATCCGTGCCGCGTCAACGCGGCGAATCCATCTTCATCGTGTCGTGCGAACTACCGCCACCGGCATCCTTGAAGAAGTCCCGGCTGTTCTCTTCCATCTGCATCATTTCATCGCGGGTGAAACACTGCTCACCCGTTCGGGTCCTCGAACCCGTGGGGGTGCGCGACTGGCAGAAATATTCCGTGTCCTTGCGCAAGACCCGACGGAATCCCGGGAACTCGGCGCGAGGCTTCGGATCCACCGCGTTGGGCCGTCGGGCCGGAGCTGGCGGCGACGCAGGCCCGGACGAAACGCAGGCAGCCAGCATCAGACTGGCCGCCACGATGCCCGGGATCATGGATGCGCGATACCGGCCTTTCATCTTCACACCCCCCCCGATGAGCCTCCGTGCACGGTATTACGACCGGTGACGGGCGATCAAGGTGGGCCCGGGACAGGGTCGCCTTTCGCCGATGCTGCGGTCTGTTGGATACTGGCTCTCAAAAGGAGCTCGCATGAAGCAGTATCTCGTCCTGGCAGCCCTTCTGCTCGGCCCTGTCTCGCAGGGCGCGGACCACCCGGCACCGCCCTCTTCGGTGCCGCTTGAACGGTACTGCGACCGCGCCTGCCTCTACCGCTCGCTCGACGGCTTCCTCGACGCCCTGCGCCAGCGGGATCCCTGGCGCACGAACTGGTCGAAGGACGCCCTGTTCACGGAAAACAACGTGACCATGCCCTTGGGCGAGGGGCTATGGGGAACACTCTCCGGCCTCGAGGCCCATGACCTTCGCCTCGCGGACCCCGTCACGGGACAGGTGGCGATGTTTGGCGCCGTGAATGAACGCGGCGCCATCTCCCCATTCGTCGTACGGTTGAAAGTGCGCGACGGCGCCATCCACAGGGCCGAACTGCTCGTGCGACGGAAGGTCAACGAGCCGCGGATGATGGCGGATCCCAAATTCGAGAAGAAACCCCTTTTCGACGAGGTGATTCCCGCACAGCAGCGCCTGCCACGGGCCCGGCTGATCTCGATCGCCGACGGCTATTTCGACACCCTGCAGCTCAACGACGGCACGCTGTTCACCCAGTTCGACGAGCTGTGCAACCGCGTCGAGAACGGAGTGCAGACCACGAACAACCCGGAACTGGCAAAGCGCATCCATCCGTCCATCGGGATGGGCTGCGCGGAACAGTTCAGCCGCGGCTATTTCCGTTACGACGACCGGCTGCGTGACCGGCACTTCGACCTTGTCGACGAGGAGCGCGGCCTGGTGCTGGCGCGCGCGATGATGGATCACTCCGGACGGCTGCAGACCTACAAGCTGGCCAACGGCAGCGTCGAAGAGTCCGGATATCGGTCCCCGCACAGCTACTACCTGATGGAGCTCTTCAAGATCACGCCGCAGGGAAAGATCCGGCAGATCGAGGCAGGGTTCCTGACGGTGCCGTA